>NZ_KI911559.1:0-157499 GCF_000515255.1 Rhodovibrio salinarum DSM 9154
GTAGAGCGGCAGGTAGCAGTAACAGTCGTAGTAGCCGTGAAAGAACCGTCCTTCCTGGCGGCCGTGGATCGGGTCGTCCGTGGCGTCCAGGTCGAGCGTGATGCGTGCCGGAGGCTTGGCGTGCGCGTCCAGGAAGAGATCGACGAACAGGTGTTCGATCGCGTCCGGATCGTGGGCGATCTTGCGGTACCGGTCGCCGTCGACCGGGGCGTGCTCCAGCCGGTTCAGCGTGCTTTTGCCGGCCAGCGGCGCGCAGCGGGCCCGGCGCGCCTCCAGCCTGCCGAGAACGGGCCCGAGCACCGGGTCACGGCGCAGGTCGTCGTGATCGTTCAGATCCTCGTAGCCGAGCGCGATGCCGAACACGCGCTGGCCGACCAGGGTGCGGACATCATGAACGACGCGACCTGCTGTCCGGCCATCCGTGAAGCAGGCGGCGAACCGGTCAACCAGGTTGATCGCCTTGTCGGTCGCGCCCAGCAGCAGCGCGCCGGCGTCCGAGGTGATCGCCCCACCGCCAAAATCCGCCACCAACTCGCGGCGATCGAGGCGTGCGAAAAGCATAGAGTCCGGGTTACACTGTGTCGGCATCGGGGGCTCCGCTGAGATCGGGTTAAGTGTCTGTTGGCGCTTACACTTTCGCCGATTTCAGACCCCGATGCACCTTCCTTCGTGAGAGATCCGGGTTAGCCGGCCGACGATATTGCCCCTTGTTCCGCACACAAAAAAAACGCCGCGCGTGCTTTGGGCACGCGCGGCGTTCCATTGCGGTAACTCCGGCGGAATGCAGCCGCGTTACGCCGCGTTGAGCAAGCCTTCGCGGGTGAGCTGATCGGTGAGCGCGTCGACGGCTTCCTTCGACGTCTCGACCAGACGGTCAACCTCCGCGCGGGTGATCGACAGCGGCGGGGCGAAACCCAGAATGTCGCCGTGCGGCAGGGCCCGGGCGATCAGCCCACGCTCCAGGCAGGCACCGGCGATCTTGGCGCCGACCTTATGGCCGGGATCAAATGCAGTCTGGCTGGCCGGGTCGGCGACGAACTCCAGCGCGGCCAGCAGGCCAACCCCGCGCACCTCGCCAACCAGCGGGTGACCATCGAACGTCTCGTGCAGACGCTGCTGCAGGTAGCCGCCGGTGTCGCGGGCATTGCCGGTCAGGTCCTCGCCTTCCAGGATGTCCAGGTTGGCCAGCGCCGCGGCCGCGCCCAGCGGGTGGGCGGAATAGGTGTAGCCGTGGCTGAACGGACCGAACTGGTCGGATCCCTGCTGCAGCACCTCCCAGACCTTCTCGCCGATCATCGCGCCCGACAGCGGCACGTAAGCGCTGGTCAGCCCCTTGGCGATCGTCACCAGGTCCGGCTTCATGCCGTAGTGCTGCGAACCGTAGTAACTGCCGGTCCGTCCGAAGCCGCAAACCACCTCGTCAGCGATCAACAGCACGTCGTGCTTGTCCAGCACCTTCTGGATTTCCGCCCAATAGCCCTCGGGCGGCGGGATGATGCCACCGGTGCCGAGCACCGGCTCGCCGATGAAGGCGGCGACCGTCTCGGGCCCCTCGGCCTCGATCTGCGCGTCCAACTCGGCCGCCAGCCGCTTGGAGAACTCCTGCTCGCTCTCGCCCTTGCGCGCATTCCAGTAGTAGTGCGGCGTGGCGGCATGCTTAATCCGCTCCATCGGCAGGTCGAAAGCCTGGTGGAACACCGGCAGGCCGGTCATCGAGCCGGAGCAGACGCTGGCGCCATGGTAGCCGCGCTGGCGGGCGATGATCTTCTTCTTCTCCGGCTTGCCGCGCACGTTGTTGTAGTACCAGACCAGCTTCGCCTGGGTCTCGTTCGCGTCCGAGCCGGACATGCCGTAGTAGACCCGCTGCATGTTGTTCGGCGCGTTGCGCAGCAGCCGATCCGACAGGCGGATCGTCGGCTCGTTCGAATGCATGGCGTAGGCATGGTAGTAGGCCAGTTGGCTCGCTTGCGCGTGGATCGCATCCGCGATCTCCTTGCGGCCGTAGCCGACGTTCACGCAGTACAGGCCGGCGAAGCCGTCGAGGTACGCGCGCCCCTTCTGATCGTGGATCGTGACCCCGGAACCACCGGTGACGATGCGCAGGTCGCCCAGTTCCCCGGCCGCATAGTCCTTGGCGTGCGTGAACGGGTGCAGGACGGACTGCCGGTCCATCTCCTCCAGCGAGAGATTGTGGCTGCGCTCAGTCATCGGTTTATCCCCTTGTGTTTCTCGTTGTCTGCTGCGGACGTCGTCTATCGATGCCCAGCCTTAGCCGCCCGCATATGGCAGCGTCGAGGCCGCAAGATGGCTTTCCGACGGTCATCACCGCCGGCCCGCATGGCTTCTGCGAACGCCCGCGATCCGCGCGTCCGGGTGTACCAGCGCAGATACCGTTTGTGTGTTCAAACCTGACCGGCTGTGACGGCAGGCCTATCGGGCGTCGGGCGGATACGCAGATAGGTTTTCTGCAGGCTGGCATCCGCGCTAAACGGCCACGGAACTAGGCCGATTGGCCGGCCGGTGGAGGCATCGTGTCCAGCGCCTCCGGCGGGTTCGCGCGGGGAGCGAAGGCGCGGTGCCCGCGCACCTCGTCGAAATGCTTGAGCGCCCAGTGCACGCTTGGAAACGCGAGCTCCGACCACGGCAACGCATCCCAGTCGAACAGGGCAACCTCCTGACTTTCCGGTCCGGCCGCAATGTCAGGCGTGGTCAGGCTAGCCCGGTAGATCAGCTGCACCTGACTGATCCGCTCGATCGTGTAGACCGCCAGCAACTGGTCGATTGCGATATCGGCGGTCGCTTCTTCCCAGGCTTCCCGACGCGCGCCCGCTTCGGCTCCCTCATTCAACTCCAGATAGCCTGCCGGGAGCGTCCAGTAGCCCACGCAGGGCGGAATCGCGCGGCGGCACAGCAGGATACGGCGATCGTATTCGACCACCGAGCCGACAACGATCTTCGGGTTCTGGTAGTAAACGAAGCCGCAATCGCCGCAGACGAGACGCTCTCGGTCGTCACCCTGCGGAATCTTCCGGACGAATGGGGAATCGGGCGCGGTCATGACGGCTGGGAGTGTGGCGCCCGAACCGGTCGCCGGCAAGGCGCGGCCGGGCCCCCTACCTCCCGGCCGCACGTCGCCCGCCAGGGCAACGGGTGAACAAGACCTTTCGTATCCGTGCCTACACGCGGATGTCGAGGAAGGTGCCGCGCGGATAGCTGGTGCCATCGGCTGCGGCGCGCGCAGCGGACGCGCTCGGATCGGTGGGCCGGGCGGCCTGTGCGGCGTCCGACTGGGTCTTGCCTTGGATCTGCGCGGGGTCGGTCGGCTTCGCCGCGGCCTTGGCCTGCGCCGCCTGCCCTGGCTGCTGTGGCTTCGCCAAACCTTCCAGGGCCCGGAAGAAGCTCAGGCCCGGACTGACCTGTCCGTTGGGTACCTGCATGGCGTTGTCTTGCGCTCCAAATGACGACGCATCCGCCGAGTCGCTAACGCGTCGAGAATTACGATACGTGGTTTAGCCCGACGGCTCTTAAAGGTCGGTTAATTCGCCGCACGCGCCGTAGGCCGAGCGCGTTCGATTTTTTCTACAATTTGAGATAGTTACGACGTTTCTGCCCACACCGTCTCGCTTAAAATCACCCCGGAAACCGGCGTGCATATCCGTAATTTTCCTGCTATTTCGGTGCGTTAGTCCTTTCTTAACATCGCTTGCATGAAATAACAGTTGTCAGTTTTCGCCAAGTGCGCACAGGGCGGGACAGATGGCCTGAAGCGCTTCCGTGCAAGGGCAGTGGGGGATGTTCGGGATGCGTCGCGTCTGCTGAAGGCGTGCGACGGGCGGATCCTCGACAAGGCATCGATTATGGCACAACCCGATCACGTTGCAGATCTGCTGGAGCTTGCCCGCGACCGGTCTCTGGCCGCCCGGCAGACCCTTGTCGACATGATCGGCGACCTCTTCTGCGAGCGCAGCTCGGTCCTAAGCGAACGCGAGCGCGCGCTGATGACCGAAATTCTGGAAAAGCTGGTCGGCGGATTCGAAACCGACGTACGCCGGCAGCTGGCCGACCGGCTGGCCGACAAACCGGCCGCCCCACCCGGTCTGCTCGATGTCCTGGCAAACGATGAGATCGAGGTGGCGCGCCCGGTGTTGATGCGTTCGCGCGTCCTGCGCGAGGCTGATCTGATCGCCGTCGTGCGCAACCGAACCCGCCAGCACCAGCTGGCCGTCGCGATGCGCCAGGAAGTCAGCGCGCCGGTCGCGGACGCGCTGGTGGGAACCGGCGACAGCGGCGTGATTGAAGCGCTGTTGCGTAACGAAAGCGCGCAAATCTCGCAAGCCACGATGGATTATCTGGTGGAGCAGGCGCAGACGGTCGACAGCTTTCAGGAACCCTTGGTCTGGCGCGGCGATCTGGCCCCGGCGCTGGCCCAACGCCTGTACTGGTTCGTCTCGGCCGCGCTGCGGGAACGGCTGCTGGCCCGCTTCGACATTCAGCCAAACGCACTCGACGACGCGCTGGAAGCTGCCACCCAAGTGCTGACCGATACCGTCGAGACGCATCCCGACCAACCGACAGCGGCGCAAAAGCTGGCCCGGCACATCGCCCAGACGCATGGCATCGACCAAGCTCTTTTGCTGAAGACGCTACGCGCCGGTGAGATTCCGTTGTTCGAGGCGCTGTTTGCCGAACTAAGCGGCATCCGCCCACCGCGCCTGCAGCACGTGTTGTACGAAACCGGCGGCAAAGGGCTGGCCATCGTCTGCAAGGCGCTGGACATCGACAAGGCAACCTTCACCCCGATCTACCTCCTAAGTCGCAAGGGCGAGAGCGGCGCGCAGGTCGTCAATCCCAAGGCGCTCTCCAGCGTGATGAGCTTTTTCACCAGGGTCCGTATGGCGGACGCTCAGGAGGTGTTGCGCAGCTGGCAACGCGACCACCGCTATCAGGACGCCCTCCTGACACTCGCGGAGGACCTCTGTGTCGATTCCGGACGGCCCTAACAGCGCAGACAACGATGCGATGGCCGCTGGCCCGATATCCACGGGACTGGCGGATACGGCTCCCGCGCACACGCAGGCAGCGTACACGCAGCCGGCGCGCGACGAGACGGCGGCCCTGCGCGCCGAGTTGGCCCGCACGCGCGCGCGGCTCGACGACATCTCCCGCCTGGTCTCGGACTGGATCTGGGAGGTCGACCGCAACGCACGTATCGTCTCGGTTTCGCCACGGGTCATGGCGGCCCTGGGCTATCATCCGATGGAGCTGGTCGGCCGCCCCTTCACCGAGGTGATCGGTCTTGAGCTGCCGATCACGGCCTCCCATCCCGACGGGCCGGTCCACGCCCGCCCGTTTCGCGACCGGGAAGTCCAGATCACGAACCACTGCGGCCAACCCCGGAGCTTCCGGCTGTCGGGTCTGCCGGTGTTCTGTCAGACCACCGGCCGGTTCGAAGGCTACCGCGGCACGGCGCAGGATGTGACCGAACTGCGCGCGCGCGAAGCCGCGCTTTTGGAAGCCAAGAACACCGCCGAGGAAGCCAACCGCACGAAGAGCGATTTCCTGGCGCAGATGAGCCACGAGCTGCGCACGCCGCTGAACGCGATCCTGGGCTTTTCGGAGATCATGCAGAGTGAAGCCCTGGGCCCGATCGGAACGCCGCAATACAAAGGCTACATCGCCGACATCGCCACCAGCGCCCAGCACCTGTCCCAGATGATCAACGACGTCCTCGACGTCGCCAAGCTGGAGGCGGGCAAGTTCCAGATCTACGAAGACGTGGTGAACCCCGCCGAGTTGATCGACCGGGCGCTGCGGATCGTCACGCCCCGCGCCCGCGACGCCGGCGTCGAGCTCACAAAACCGCAGATTCCAGCCGGCATCACCCTGCTCGCGGACGAACAAAAGCTGCTACAGGTGTTGCTGAACCTGCTGTCAAACGCGATCAAGTTCACGCCCAGCGGCGGGCATGTGTCCTTGAAAGCCGAAGTCGACGGCACAGGTGCGTACGGGCTGTCGATCACGGACACCGGAATCGGCATGAGCGCAAAGGATCAGGAGGTCGCGCTCTCTCCGTTCGGGCAAGTCGATAGCTCGCTCTCCCGCCGCTACGAAGGAACCGGGCTCGGCCTGCCGCTGTCGAAGGCGCTGGTGGAACTGCACGGCGGCCGGCTGGAGATCGACAGTGCGCCCGAGGCCGGGACGTCCGTGCGCGTTACCCTGCCCATCGGGCGGGTCGAAGCGGCCGCCTGACGGAGCGCCGCCTCTTACGCCGGATCCCATTGCGGCGCCCAGGACGGATCGATGACCCGCGTGCCGCCCATCAGCTGAGCGATCCGCGCCTGATCCTCCCGATCCAACGCGAAATCGAAGATCTCGAAATTGGCGCGGGCGTGCTCGACCGAAGACGATTTCGGGATCGCCGCAACGTCGCCCTGCTCGACCAGCCAGCGCAGCGCAACCTGTGCGGCCGTCTTGCCGTGCTTCTCGCCGATCGCCTGCAGCGTCGGATCGTTCGGCACCCGCCCCTGGGCGAGCGGACAGTAAGCGGTTAGGAACAGCCCCAACCGACGTGCTTCCTGAAGCACCGGCTGCTGGTTCAGGAAAGGGTGGTATTCGACCTGGTTGCAGACGATGTCCGCGCCGTTCTGCTCCACAGCTTCCTGCATCAAGCCCACCGTGAAGTTGGACACGCCGACGTAACGCACCTTGCCGGCGCGCTGCAGATCCGCCAGGGCGCGCAGCGATTCCGACAGCGGCACCCTCGCGTTCGGCCAGTGGATCAGCAATAGATCCAGATAGTCGGTCTGCAGCTTGGTCAGACTGTCGTCGGCGGCCGCGGTCAGGTCATCGTAGTGCAGTTGATCCATCCAGACCTTGGAGGTCAGGAACACCTGATCGCGCGGCACTTCCGATTCCCGGATGCCGGCGCCCACGGCCTCCTCGTTGCCGTACCTTTTGGCCGTGTCGACATGGCGATAACCGATCGACAGCGCCGCTTTCACCATATCGCGGCAAACCGCCCCCTCGAGCGTGAAGGTGCCGAAGCCGAGCGCGGGCACACGCACACCGTAGGAGGAAATGATCGTCTGTTGATCGGTCGTCGCCGTCATGCTCGTTCCTTCGCCGTCGGTCGTCTTGTCACTCTTGAGGTTTCGCCCAAAAGATGGGAATCCCCCTGCGATAGCGCCAGGGGCGTCACGGAAGCGTCATCCGGTCTGCCGTCGATCAAGGAGGTCAGCCGTCGCGGGTCTCCATCCAGGCGAGCGCCTTTGAGATCCAGCCGGGCTCCAGCCGGTGCCCGCCATCGTGCAGGCAGACCTTGAGCCGGCCGCGCGCACACGAGGTCCACATCCGGCATCGCAGCCCGTCGTCCGTCCCCTGTCGATCGGGTGCGGCCGGACAGGCATTGTGCCGCTTGAGCAGGCCAAGCGCGCGCACCGTATCGCCCTGCCGCCAATTGTCGCCGATCGGGCGGCCTTCCAGCGGCACCACCTCGTCGCTCAGACCATGGATATGCATTAGATCGATGCCCGGGGCCGGACAGGCCTCCGGCAGCGGTCGCCAGAACGCCCCCGCGACCGCCGCAAAGGCCGTGTAGTCGCCGCCGCGATAGCAGGCAACGTCCCAAACCATCGACGCGCCCTGCGAGAAGCCCGCGAGGAGCAGCGGCTTACCGGCCAGGGCGAACCGCTGCACGGCGTCCCGGCGCACCTGCTCCAGGAAAGCCAGCTCGTCGCGGTCGTGATCGGCGGGAGAGCCAACGTGGTTCCAGGTGCCGTCCCGACCGTGCGGGGCGATCAGCAGATGGCCGGCCGACTGCACCGCCCGGACCAGGGCCGCGTTCTGGATCACCCGACGACCGCTACCCTTGTAGCCGTGCAGGAAGATCACCGCCCCCTGAACCGAACGGTCATCCGCCTTTGGCACGGCGGCGGAGTAGTAGCGGCCCAGCTCGACCCGGCACGGCGCGTCGACGCCGCCGCAGGCATCGGCATCCCCCGGTATCAGATAAGCCGCCGCAAACATCCCAAGGGCGGCAAGGCTGGCGCGCCACCCCACCGTCAATCGACCCGCGAGCCGGTCGCGCGCTGGGGAAAGCCGGCTTGCCCCGTGCCGGGCTCGTCACCGGCGCCCCGGGTGCGGGTGGGCACTGGCGCACCGGGCCGCCGCTCCTCCGGGATCGCGCAGACGCCCAGACGCGCCAGCCGGCGCCCCAGCCTGGGCGACGAGCTGACGACCGTCATCGGGACGGCAAGCAGCAAGCCGATTAAGACCGGCGCCGCCCAGGGCAGCACGGCCGGCGCGAACGCCGCGAGCAAGCCACCGGCAAGCAGCCCGAATGCCGTCTGCGGCCACATGCCCGTCACTGCATCGCGCCAGGACACCCGGTGACCGTCACGCACCTGCGCTTCCCACTTGACCTTGCGCCCCAGGGCCAGGCCGGCGACGAACACGCTCTGTGCCAGCATGACGACCGGCGCGATCAGCATGGAGAACACGAGCTCCGCCAGCCCGCCGCCGAGCACGTGCAACGCGCCGCCGTAGGCGCGCCGACGGCTGGGATCGAGCAGGGCGTGGGTGTAGCCGATCAGCTTGGGCGCGAAGGTGATGCCCATCATGGTGACGAACAGGGCGATCGCGACCTCCGGGCCCGGCCGCCCCATGAAGCCACCCATCTCCAGCTGCGGGCCGAAAGTGCCAATGACGGCCTGGCTCATGCCCAGGATCATGAACAAGAGCCACGCCGGCGCGCCGGTGTACATCAGGATGGCCAGGGTCAGGTTCACCCGGCCCATGCCGGTGAACCATGGCTTCCCGAGCAGTTTCAGGTACTGCATGTTGCCCTGGCACCAACGCAGGTCGCGCTTGATGAAATCCGGCAGGGTCGGCGGCATCTCCTCGTAGCTGCCGCCCTCGACGGGCAGCACCCGGACCTCATAGCCGCCAGCGCGCATCAGCGCGGCTTCCACCTGATCGTGGCTCAGGATGTCGCCGCCCAGCGGCGGCGTGCCCGGCAACGGCTCCAGGTGGCAGAACTGCTTGAAGGCGTCGGTACGGATCACCGCGTTGTGGCCCCAGTAGGGGCAGGAACCGCCCTGCCACCAGGCCGCGCCCACGGTATGCACCAGCATGCCGTGGCGCATGCCGAACTGGAAAAGACGCGCGAACGCGCTCTCGGTCGGCATACCCACAGCCAGCGACTGCAGAATCCCAAGCCGCGGGTTGGCGTCCATGATCCGCACCAGCCGATCGACCGTGCGCCCGTGCATCGCACTGTCGGCGTCGAGCACGACCATGTAGTCGAAATCCTGACCGCGGGTCTCGACGAACGCCCACAGGTTGCCGGCCTTGTAGCCCTGGTTTTCCGTGCGGTGGCGGTAGTGCAGCCGCGCCGCACCGTCCGCGTCCGCGCACTGCCAGGCACGCAGGCGGCGCTGCTCGTCCGCGCGGATTTCGGGATCGGTGCTGTCGGACAGCAGGAACACCTCGTAACGACCGCCCACCCCAAGGCTATCCAAGGAGGCTAGAAGCTTTTGCAGATGGCGGAAGACGCGATCGGTGTCCTCGTTGAACACCGGCATGACGATCGCCACCCGGGCGCTTGAGCGTTTCACCCGGTTGCGATGAAACGGCGCCACCACGTCCAGATGGTTGCGGGCGGCCAACATAACGGCGGCGCCGATCACGGAATTCCAGAAGCCGATCACCACCATCGGAATCGACAGGCAGAAACACAGCAGCAGCAGCGATTCCACCGGCGCCAGACCGTCGCCGGCCAACAGCGCCGCCATCGTGGCGACCGCAGCCAGCCAGGTGCCCCCGCACAGCGTCGCGAACGCCGCCCGGCGCCAGCCGATTCGCTCGTGAGAGCTGGAGGGTTTCTCACAGCTGTCAGACGCAGTGTGAATGTCCTGACTGTGGAGGTGTTCCGGACGCCCGGCAGCTGTCCGGCCGAGGGACGCGGCGCCGGTGCCGTTGGGCAAGCTGCTGTCAGTTGAGACGCGCATCGATCGCTCAGCCATGCCTGTCCTTTCGCCGCGTTCGCGGACGGTTGTTCTAGCGGTGCATGCCGGCAGCTACGGTTCCCCCGATCCGCAGGTCCTAGCCGGACAGAAGATCAGCCTGGACCCACGACCTGCCAAGTCAGATCATCGACTTGACACCCTTTTATGCGAAATAGACCGCTGGCCACGCTTGGTCGCCGCCATGCAGATCGTATCCAAATCCACATAAGCTTACGGCTATCCACGGCGCGCGGATGACCTGAATATACTTATGGTCAGGGGCCGGCGGAAACGTTCTCCCCCCACACGCTCCGGAAGCTGCCTTACAGCGGCTCCGGGCCGGCCTCTCCGGCACGTCGATAGAAACAGCTGCGCGCCCCAGTGTGGCAAGCCGCGCCGGTCTGCCGAATCAACAGCAGTAGCGTGTCGCCGTCGCAGTCGACCCGGGCCTCGACCAGTTCCTGGATGTGCCCGCTGGTATCCCCCTTGCGCCACATCGCCTGCCGGGAGCGCGACCAGTAGGTCACCCGACCGCCCGTCAGGGTCGCGATCAAGGCCTCGCGGTTCATCCAGGCGAGCATCAACACCTCGCCGCTGTCGTGCTGCTGGGCAACGACGGGGACGAGGCCGTGGCTGTCGAACGCGACCGCGTCAGCGAAAGCGACCGCAGCCGTCTCGCTCAGCCGCAAAGCATCCACCTCATTGCTCATGTGCACGTTCATGATGACTTAACCCATCGACGGTGTAGTAGAGATCGGCTAGACGGGCGCCCGCTGAAACTTCCTGACGGGTAACCCCCACGTGAAGCGGTACCCCCCTTGGCGTGCGGACATCAGCCCTCATATCAGGGAGAGTCCCAAAATCCCACGCCTGCGTTTCGCAAGCGCTACGGAGGACGCCGAGCCAGGGGGTTGCCCTGGCGCGCCATCCCCGTCAAGCTGAGACGAGGCAGATACGTATAGCCGAGGAGCCATGAGCAAGTCCGGCGACGGCAACAACCAGCAGCAGACCCTCTACTGCTCCTTCTGCGGCAAGAGCCAGCATGAGGTGAAGAAGCTCATCGCCGGTCCGGCCGTTTTCGTCTGCAACGAGTGCGTCGAGCTCTGCGCGGAGATCATCCACGACGAGCAGAAGCAGAGCTTTACCCGCGGCGACGGCGGCCTGCCGACACCCCAGCAGATCAAGCAGGTCCTGGACGAGTACGTGATCGGCCAGGAGCATGCCAAGCGCGTGCTCTCGGTCGCGGTGCATAACCACTACAAGCGCCTGGAACACGTCGCAGGCGAGAACGACGTCGAGCTGTCGAAGTCCAACATCCTGCTGATCGGCCCCACCGGCAGCGGCAAGACCCTGCTGGCGCAGACGATGGCGCGCATCCTGGACGTGCCGTTTGCTATCGCCGACGCCACCACCCTGACCGAATCGGGGTACGTCGGCGACGACGTGGAGTCGATCATCCAGAAGCTCCTGCAAGCTTCCGACTACAACGTCGAGCGCGCGCAGAAGGGCATCATCTACGTCGACGAGATCGACAAGATCACCCGCAAGTCGGATAACCCGTCGACCACGCGCGACGTCTCCGGCGAAGGCGTGCAGCAGGCCCTCCTGAAGATCATGGAGGGCACCACCGCCTCCGTCCCGCCGCAGGGCGGGCGGAAGCATCCGCAGCAGGAGTACCTGCACGTCGACACGACGAACATCCTGTTCGTCTGCGGCGGTGCCTTCGCGGGTCTGGACAAGATCGTCAGCCAGCGCGGCCGATCTTCCTCGATCGGCTTCGGTGCGGACGTGCGCGCGCCCGAAGAACGCCAGACCGGCGATCTGCTCAAGGACACCGAGCCCGAGGATCTGCTGAAGTTCGGCCTGATCCCGGAGTTCGTCGGCCGTGTGCCCGTGGTGGCCACGCTGCACGATCTGGACAAGGACGCCCTGATCGACATCCTGACCAAGCCGAAGAACGCCCTGGTGAAGCAGTACCAGCGCCTCTTCGAAATGGAAGGCGTCGAGCTGGAGTTCACCGAGGGCGCGCTGGAAGCCGTCGCGGAAAAGGCGATCGCCCGCGGTGCCGGCGCCCGTGGCCTGCGTTCGATCATGGAGAACGTACTGCTTGAACCGATGTTCGAGCTGCCAGGCTACGAGGATGTCGAGCGTTTGACGGTCACGCGCGAGGTGATCGAAGGGACCGGCACGCCGGTCTTCACCTACCGCGACAACCAGAAACAATCACAAGGCGGCGGCTAACCTCCGCCGGCCCCGGATGGAACAAGGCCCGGCACATCGCCTCGTGCCGGGCCTTTTTCTGTGCACGGCACCCCGGCCGTGCCCCCTGTTCCTCTTCTCTTCCTCAAGGGAGGGAGCGTGCCTTCCCTGCGCTCTCTCACGCCCGCCCACCAAGCCGCATGCTCAACCGACGAATCGCGCCCACCGCCTGGCTCTACCTCGCCGTCTACCTGCTAACTCTGGTTGACGCCCTGCGCCCGACACCGGTCGTGGCGGGCATCGCGGCGGTGGGGTTGATGACGTTCGTCATCCTGCAGGCGCCCGCGATCCGCATGCCGCAACGCATCGCCGCCGCCGTGCTGATCACGGCCGGGCTGGCGGCGGCCTGGAGCCGGGACGGGTCTGCGGGCGCGCTTGCCGACCTGATGAGTGGGGCCGAACGGGCGCTGCCCTTCATGGTGCTGTTTGCGGCGGTGATGTGCCTGCAGGTGCCCGCCCTCGCCAGTCCGTCGTTCCGTCAGTTGGGCGAACGCGTGGTCGCCCAACCGCCCGGTCGGCGCTTCCTGATGCTGGCGTTCGCCGGGCACTACCTGGGCGCCGTCCTCAACCTTGCCGGGCTGCAGCTGGTCGCCAGCCTGCTCGACCCGGACATGCGCCCGCGCCTGCGCCGGCGTCTGACGCTCGCGGTGGTGCGCGGGTTTTCGGGCGCGGTCATGTGGTCGCCCTTTTTCGTCGGCATGGGCGTGATCCTGACGGTCGTGCCCGATGTCTCGTGGCTGCAACTGGCCCCCGCGGGGCTCGCGATCGGCAGCGGGCTGGTCGGGCTTGCCTGGGCCCTCGACCGGACAACACGCGGGCCGCGCGATCCCAGAGGCGACCGCCCGGCGCCACCGGAAGGCAAGCTGGGCCGGGGCATCCTCGGCGTGCTGACGATCTTCGCCACCCTAACCGCATCCGTGGTCGCCCTGTCCGAGGGCGCGGGCCTGTCGATCGTGATCTCGCTCGGCCTGATCGCCCCCACCCTTTCGATCGTTTGGGCCGCCCTGTTGCGCCGCACCGGCGCGGCCGAGCCGGCGCCAGTGTTGAGTAGCGTGGTCACGCACCTGCCTGGCCTGCGCAACGAGGCCGCGCTGTTCCTGGCGGCCACCGTGTTCGCGGTCGGCGTCAGCCACGCCGTGCAACCGGATGCCGTTGCCGGCAGTCTCGGCCTGGCCGACTGGCCATCCGCCTTGCGCGCGGCCGTGCTCGCGGTCACCGGCACGTTCTTGGGGGGCTTGGGCATACATCCGGTGGTGCTCGCGATCCTGGTGGGCGACGTGCTCGGTCCAGCAGCCCTGGGACTGAGCCCGCTTGCGGTGGCGCTGCTGTTGGCGGTGATCTGGGGCATGGGCACGCAGATGTCGCCCTTCTCGGCAACCGTCATGCACGTCTCCCGGATGCTCGACGTTTCGGTGTTTCGGGTCGCCTGGTTGTGGAACGCGCCCTATTGCCTGCCCGCCGCCGCCCTGGCCGGGACGGCGGTGGCCGGAGTCGCCGCCCTTCTCGGCTGATCGCCCCCAGGGGTCTGGACGACCAACCGGTCGATGCGGGAGCATGGGCGAAACGGCGTACTGTTACAGGAGGCGGCGCCCATGGACCGCATGCCCCACGAGCCGGTGCCCGGCCTTTTTGTCGTCGACGGCCACCGTCCCGTTCCAACGGCTCAGCCGCCCCGGCCGCCACAGCCCCCGCAACCGCCCGAAGAAGAACCGCCCGGCCCGGACGAGACGCCCCCCGTACCGCCGGAGCATGAGCCCGATCCCCCGATCGAGGAGCCGCCCGGCGGCCCCGGCCCGGAAATTCCACCGGACATCCCCCCGATGGAAGAGCCGCCCCAGCCACCCGGCATGCAGGCGTTCAACGGTCGCGGTTCGAGTGAATGAGCCAGGCACCGCCGCGCTACCTGCCGGCGCGGGCATTGCCCCCCTATGCCTACTTGCCGTACCGCGACCCGGCGGGCCGTCATCCGCATCCCGTACGCGACCCCGGCGGCCATGTCCGCAACGGCGCCCCCGGCCCCGAGGTCACCGGTCCGCCGGACCCTGATGCCTGGCGGAGCACGCCGGCTTTCCTGTGGGGCATCGATCTGTTCAACGCCGGTTACGCCTGGGAGGCGCACGAGGCGTGGGAGGATCTATGGCGCGCCGCCGACAGGCCGGAGGCGGCCGAACTGCTGCACGGGCTGATCAAATTGGCCGCCGCCGGCGTCAAAGCCGGTGTCGGCAATACTCGCGGCGTCGCGCGCCACGCCACCGCCGCCGCGGAGCTGTTCGCCCAACTCGCCGCGCAGGGACATGACCGCCTGTTCGGTCTCGACCCGCATGCGCTGGCGCGCGCGGCACAAGCCTGGGCGGAGCAGCCGGACACAGGGCTCGCCACCGCCCCGACGTTGCGGCCGGACGATAAGCCCGCCGCGACACCTTAGCGCCGTGGTCAACAACCCTATTCGGGCGTATCATTCTGGATGGAGGGTGTTTGAGCTGAAGGGCACGGGAGAACACGCTATGGCGATCGACGAAGAACGCCTGACCACCACGGAACTCGAAACGTTGGCCGCGCTATCGCTAGCCGGCGACGACGTCACGATTGCCGGTCTGGGCGACCTGCTCGATGTCGACTGGGACACTGCCGACACCCGCGTTGGCGCGCTTGAGGCCAAGGGCGTGGCGGTCGCGCGCGAACGGCGGATGACCGGCGAACGCGCCTTTCTCGCCGAAACCGACCGGCTGGACTGGTTCCGCGCCCGCGCGATCCTGTACAGCGAGCCGGAGCGGCCGAATGCCCTTCCCTATCCGCGTCCGGAGACGGCGACCGACCGCCGGATCGAGGCCGGCGCCTTCGTCGTCCTGATCGCAGCGCTCGTGGGCGGCATTGGCTATCAAGGCGCGCGCGTCATCCCGCCGGAAACCGTCGCCCAGGCCGCCGTCCTGCTGGAGTGGCTGCCGACGTTCTAAGCCCACCGCCCGCACACCGCACTGCCCCCAATCCCTTCAGGAAGAAGGGATTGGGGGGATGCGAGCGCCGGGGCGCCGCTTTTGTTCCGTTACGTCTCCAGCCGGACCACGAGGTCGTGCTGCTCGACGCGGGTGCCGGGCTGCAGGACGATCTCGGAGACCTTGCCGTCGGTCTGGGCGTAGACGGCCGTTTCCATCTTCATCGCCTCGATCGTGAACAGGCGGTCGCCCTCGGCGACCTTCTGGCCCGGCTGGACGGAGATGCCGACCAGCATGCCCGGCATCGGCGCGCCAATCTGGCCGGGGTCGCTCTCGTCCGCCTTTTGGTTGGCGCGCCCCTGGGCGGCCAGGCTCTTATCCTGCACGGTGACGGTACGCGGCTGGCCGTTCAGCTCGAAGAAGACGGTGCGCCGGCCTTCCTGGTCGGCTTGGCTAGTCGTTAGGTAGTTCACGATCAGCCGCTTGCCCTCCTCGATCTCGATCGCGAACTCCTCGCCCACGTTCGGGCCATAGAAGAACTGCGGGGTGGGCACGCGGGACACGTCGGAATAGGTGCGCTCGTGCTTGACGTAGTCGAGCGTAACGGCCGGGTACATCAGATAACTGGCGAGCAGCTTGTCGTCCGGCTTGCGCCGGGCCTTCTTCTCCAGGTCCTGGCGCTCGGCGTCCAAGTCGGTCGCCGCCAGCACCGCGCCAGGCCGCTCGGTCATCGGCTGCTCGTCGCCCAGCACCTTCTGCTGTAGCCCCTTGGGGAAGCCGCCCACCGGCTGGCCGATCTCGCCGCGGAAGAACTCCTTCACCGAGTTGGGGAAGGCGATCTCCTTCTCGGGGTCGAGCACCTCTTCCTTGGTCAGGCTGTTGGAAACCATGTAGAGCGCCATGTCGCCCACAACCTTGGAGGTCGGCGTCACCTTGACGATGTTGCCGAACATCTCGTTGACTTGCGCATAGGCCCGGGCGACCTCCGGCCAGTGCGCCTCCAGGCCCATCGCGCGCGCCTGCTCGGCCAGGTTGGTGTACTGCCCGCCCGGCATGCCGTGCTCGTAAACCTCGCTCGCGCCCGCGCGCATGTCGGGCTCGAACGGGCGGTAGTATTTGCGCACGCCGCGCCAGTAGTCGGAAACCTCCAGTAGCGCCTCCTTGTCCAGCCCGGTGTCGCGCGCACCGCCGCGCAGGGCAGCCGCGATCGAGCCCAGATTGGGCTGCGAGGTCAGGCCGCTCATCGCGTCCATCGCCGCGTCCGCGGCATCCACGCCGGCTTCGCTTGCTGCCAGCACGCTGGCCGCGGCAATGCCGCTGGTATCGTGGGTGTGGAAGTGCACCGGGATGCCGATTTCCTGCTTCAGGGCGGAGACCAGCTGGGTGGCGGCGGCCGGCTTGCACAGGCCGGCCATGTCCTTGATGCCCAGGATGTTGGCGCCAGCGGCCTCCAGCTCCTTAGCCAGGTTGACATAGTACTTGAGGGTGTACTTATCCTCGCGCGGGTCGGTCAGGTCGCCAGCGTAGCAGATCGCCGCCTCGCACAACTTGCCCTGCTCGCGCACGGCATCCATCGACAGGCGCATGTTCTCGACCCAGTTCAGCGAGTCGAAAATGCGGAAGACGTCGACGCCGGCCTCCGCGGCCTGGGCGACGAAGAACTTCACCACGTTGTCCGGGTAGTTCTTGTAGCCGACGCCGTTGGCCCCGCGCAGCAGCATCTGGAACAGTACGTTCGGCACCTGCTGACGCAGCCGCGCCAGACGGTCCCAGGGGTCTTCCTTCAGGAAGCGCATCGAGACGTCGAAGGTCGCCCCGCCCCAACATTCCAGCGAGAACAGCTCGGGCATCCGGCGGGCGTAGTGCGGCGCGGCCGAGAGCAGATCGTAGGTGCGGAACCGCGTGGCCAGCAGCGACTGGTGGGCGTCGCGCATCGTGGTGTCGGTCAGCAGCAGCCGCTTCTGGTCGAGCATCCACTGCGAGAAGCCTTCCGGACCCAGCTCGTCCAGCTTCTGCTTGGTCCCGACCGGCGGGTTGATGTCGGGCAGATGCGGCAGGCGCGCGGGCGGGCAATCGCCCGGCCAAGTCCGCCCCGCGACCTCCGGGTTGCCGTTGACCAGCACGTCGCCCAGGAAGGACAGCAACCGGGTCGCCCGGTCGCGCCGCGGCGGGAAGTCGAACAGCTCTGGGGTGTCGTCGATGAAGCGGGTGGTGATATCGCCGCCGCGGAACTTGGGATGGGTGATCAACTGTTCCAGGAAGCGCAGGTTGGTCGCCACGCCGCGAATCCGGAACTCCCGGATCGCCCGCTCCATCCGCTTGGCCGCCTCCTCCGGGGTCGGCGCCCAGGCGGTCACCTTCTCCAGCAGGGAATCGTAGAACGGCGTGATCACGGCGCCGGAGAAAGCCGTGCCCCCGTCGAGACGGATGCCAAAGCCGGTCGCCCCACGGTAGGCGGCGATCTGGCCGTAGTCGGGGATGAACTTGTTCTGCGGGTCCTCGGTCGTGATCCGGCACTGGATGGCGTGGCCGAACAGCTCGATCTCGTCCTGCACCGGCACGCCGCTATCCGCCTCGTCGCCGATCTTCGAGCCCTGAGCGACCCGGATCTGCGCCTTCACCAGGTCGACGCCGGTGACCTCCTCGGTGACGGTGTGCTCGACCTGGATGCGCGGGTTCACCTCGATGAAGAAGAACTCGCCACTGTCCGCATCCAGCAGGAACTCGACCGTGCCGGCGTTCACGTAGCCGGCGGTGCGCGCCAGCTTGACGGCCGCGTCGCACAGCGCCTGGCGCGTCTGCGGCGCCAGATCCGGGGCCGGTGCGCGCTCGACCACCTTCTGATGGCGGCGCTGCAGCGAGCAGTCGCGCTCCCACAGGTGCACGACCGTGCCGTGGTGGTCGCCCAGCACCTGCACCTCGATGTGCCGGGCGCGGCGCACCAGCTTTTCCAGGAACACCTCGTCGTTGCCGAAGGCCGCCTTGGCTTCGCGACGGGCGGCGGCGATCTCGTCCGGCAATTGGTCGCCGTTCTCGACCACGCGCATGCCGCGGCCGCCGCCGCCCCAGCTCGCCTTCAGCATCACCGGGTAGCCGACCTGTTCGGCGATCCCGCGCACCTCGCCATCATCATGCGGCAGAGCGCTGGAAGCCGGCATCACGGGAATCTGCGCCTTCTCCGCCAGGTGGCGCGCTTCCATCTTGGAGCCGAACTGCTCCATCACCTCCGGCGGCGGGCCGATGAAGGTGATCCCGGCATCGCGGCAGGCCCGGGCGAAGTGCGGGTTTTCCGACAGGAAGCCGTAGCCCGGGTGAATCGCATCCGCGCCCGACTCGCGCGCGATCCGAAGCACCTCGTCGATGTCGAGGTAGGCGCTGACCGGCTCCTGCCCGGCGCCAACCTGATAGCTCTCGTCCGCCTTGAAACGGTGCAGGGCGAAACGGTCCTCGTGGCTGTAGATCGCCACGGTCCGAATGCCCATCTCGCTCGCCGCGCGGAACACCCGGATGGCGATCTCGCTGCGGTTCGCGACCAGAAGCTTGTTGAACGTTTTAAAGCCGGACGTGCTTTCGGCCATGCGGTCAAAGCCCTCGTTTACCAATCGACTGACGTAAAAGGAGGGCAGGATACCCCGCCCCCGAATGCGCACCATGTTCGCAGGTGCAATACGGCGCGCGCTACAGTTTTACGAACGCCCGCCGGGGTCAAGCGTGCGCTACCACGCCTCGTGATGCGCCAGACGCGTCGTTCGCAGCGTAGACAAAGCACTTCGTCTGAGCCCTCTCCCACGCGCGGAGAAGCCCCTCATACCGCAACTGACTGTGCGGGCTCAGTAATTCCCGCGATAGCGCGGGCGGTTCTGCGTGGCGACGTAGAAGTCGACCAGCGTGGCGAAGTCGAACACCGGCAGGCCGGTCGCCTGCTGCACCGCATGGCCGTAGGGCGTCAGGTCCGCGCATTCCAGCAGGATCGCGCCCATGTCGGGATGCACGTCGAGCATATGCCGGGCCAGTTCGGCGATATCGCGTTCCAGCGCGTCGGTGTCGACCGTGCCGCTGTCCTGCATGAACGGCTCGTCGAACGACGGATAGCGGTCCATCCCAAAGCCGTGGACCGGATCATGCTCCGGATCGACACCGGCCAGCCGCAGCAGCTCCGGCGTCAGGCTGCCCTGGCTGGCGGTCATCACGCCCACAGGGCGCGTGCGTGCGAAGGCGGAGAGCATCATCGGCAGCTGCAAGAGCGAGGACAGGAACACCGGCACCCGCACCGCCCGCGCGGCCGCCTCCTGGTGGCGCAGCAGGAAGCCGCAGTTGGAGGTGATCCCGCGCACCCCCTGGGCTTCCAGATCCTTGGCGGTTTCCACCACCGCCTCCCGCAGGTCCGACTCGTTGCGGTAGATCAGCCGCTCGATGTCGCAGCCCGGCACGGTGCGGTAGAGCACCGGGTATTTCCAGGTGGAGGCGTTGCCGACATCGCCCGGCACGAACGGCTGCTCCACGTCGAGCAGCAGCACGCCCAGCTCGTGCCCGTAGGATTCGGCGCGCTTGCGGGTGTGGTAGATGGGCATGGACGCAATCGCGCTCCCTTGGTCGCCGTGGCGCCGTCATGCTGGCACGGGCAGTCGCCCGGCGGCAGGGGGCGGCGCTAGTCCTTCACCACCAGCGGCCGGGGCACGTCGGCCAGGCATTCCGCGCCCTTGTCCGTGACGCGGAAGGTCTCGGAGATTTCCAGGCCCCAGTCGTCCATCCAGATGCCGAGGATCATGTGGAAGCACATGTTCTCCTGCAGCTCGGTACGGTCGCCGGGGCGCAGGGACATGGTGTGCTCG
Source organism: Rhodovibrio salinarum DSM 9154 (assembly GCF_000515255.1). Classification (NCBI taxonomy): domain Bacteria; kingdom Pseudomonadati; phylum Pseudomonadota; class Alphaproteobacteria; order Rhodospirillales; family Rhodovibrionaceae; genus Rhodovibrio; species Rhodovibrio salinarum. Next base: position 20,029 of record NZ_KI911559.1, read on the forward strand.
CCCCAGTCGGGCGGGTAGTTGCAGCCGGTGGAGTAGCCGATCCGACTGTCCTTGGTCAGGCCGTACTTGGCCACGCATTCGCGCCAGGCGTACTCGACATCCTCGCACAGCGCGCCCGGCTTCACCGCGTCGAGGGCGGCGTCCATGCCTTCCAGCACCCAACTGGCGGCATCCGACAGCTTCTGCGGTGGCTGACCGAGAAACACCGTACGCGCCTGCGGGCAGTGATAGCGCTGGTGGCAGCCGGCGAGTTCCAGGATCGTCGCCTCGCCCCGGTTGAACGGCTGATCCGACCAGGTCAGGTGCGGGGTCGAGGTGCCCTCGCCACTGGGCAACATGGGAACGATCGAGGTGTAATCGCCGCCATACTCCGGCGTGCCGGAGATCTGCGCGTGTATGATGTCGGCGGCCGCGTCGCACTGGCGCACGCCTTCCTGCACCCGCTCGATCCCGGTGGTCATGCACTTCTCCAGGATGCGCGCGGCCCGGCGCATCAGATCGATCTCCGCCTCCGACTTCACCGCGCGCACCCAGTTGACGAGCAGCGCGGCGTCCTGGAAGCGGGCGTTGGGCAACTGGTGGTGCAGCGAGAAGTAGGAGGTGGCGGTGAAGTAGTAGCTATCCATCTCCAGGCCGATCACCTGCTCGCCCCAGCCCCAGGCGATGATCCGGTCGGCCACATAGTCGAACGGGTGCTTGATCAGCGACTGCACATAGTCGTCCGGGTAGCCGATGATGTTCTCGCGGGTCAGGTAGGTCGTCACCTCCGCCGCGCGCGCGTCCATCTTACGGCCGATCCAGATCGGCTGCGCCGCTTCCAGGTGCACCAGCACCAGCTGCGGCACGTAGAACGACCAGCCGTCATAGCCGGTCAGGTAGTTCATGTTCGCAGGGTCGGTGACCAGCAGCAGGTCGATGCCGCGCTCGTGCATGCGGGTCTTGGTCGCGTGCAAGCGGGCGTCGTATTCGGCTTGGCTGAACTGCATGACGGTCGCGGTGTCCCTGAAAAGCGCTGGCCGGCCGTGCGCGGAGTCATCGGGCCGGATCAAGGCGCCGGGTGTCGGGTTGTTTAGTCCCGGACCATTCACCTTTTGACAGGCAATCGGCGCAGAGACCACTCAGGCGCTGTAGCTCACTGAGAAGACCCTGGCAAGTGGGTGTCTGATCCCAAGCATTCCGCAGTTTCCTTGCGGCCGCGCGCGGGCATGGCCGCAAGCGGTGCGACGGCTACTTCACCGTGATCACGTTGCACTTGGCCAGGCTCGCCACCTTGTGGCTGACGCTGCCCAGCAGCAGGCCGGAGACGTCGCCCAATCCCCGGCTGCCCAGCACGATCGCGTCGGCGCCGACCTCCTCGGCGGTGGAGACGATCGTGCGCGCCGGCTGGCCACGTTTCACCCGGGCGTCAATCTTGGGGATCGTGTGCTTGCGCGCGTGATGCTCGGCATCCGCAAGCACCTCCTCCGCGATCTTCTGCAACTCGTCGTCGGTGTGCTGCGGCTCCAGGGAGCGGGTGGTGCGGACCAGCGAATGGGTAGATTCCGGGACCCGGGTGGGCTTGAACACCGACAGCAGCACCAGTTCGGCGCCATAGGTCTCTGCCAGATCGGCCGACAGTTCCACCGCGCGCACCGAGTGCTCGGAGCCGTCGACGGCCGCCAGAATCTTCGAAAACATGCCAGCTCTCCCGAAAAGGCCTTGGGGCGGCGCTGCACGCGCCGCCCCAAGCGATCGCCCACCCCAGTATAGCCGCCCAACGCCCAGGCGGCCACGTCTGTCGCTAGTCGCGGCCAAACGCCAGATCGCGCAGGAACAGCGCAAGTTCCGGGAACACGATCAGCAGTACCGACACGCCGACCAGCATCAGGATGAACGGCGGCGTACCCCGGATCACCTCCAGGTAGGGTCGTCGGAACACCGCGATCGCGGTGAAGATATCGCAGCCGAACGGGGGCGTTGCCGAGCCGATCGCCGCCTGCAACGTCACGATCACCCCGACCAGGATCGGATCGATCCCCGCGGCCTCGACGTAAGGTTTGAACAGCGGCACCAGGATCAGGATCACCACGATCGGATCGACGAACATGCAGCCGACAAAGAAGGAGATCGCGATGATTGCCAGGATCTGCCACTGCCCCATGTCGCCCATGCCGATGCCGCCCAGCAGCATCTGCGGAATCTGGGCGAACGAGATGGTCCAGGAGAACGCCGTACCCGCGGCGACCAGAATGAACACCACCGCAGTGATCAACCCGGTCGACATAGCGATCTGCGGGATATCCGACAGCTTCACCGAGCGGAAGATGATGACTTCCAGGATGAACGCGTAGAGCACGGAGATCGCCGCCGCCTCGGTCGGCGAGAAGGTGCCGGTGTAGATGCCGCCGACGATGATCACCGGGAAGCCGAGCGGCAGCAGCGCGCGGCGCATCGCCAGCAAGCGTTCCGACCAGTTGGCGCGCGGCTCGATCGGCACGTTCTGCCAACGCGCAGCGATCCAGCAGTAGACGCTGAACAGCAGCAGGATGAACAGGCCCGGGCCGATGCCGGCGATGAACAGCTCGCCGATCGAGGCCCCAGCGACGACGCCGTAGATGATCATACCGATCGACGGCGGGATCAGCAGGGCGATGTCACTGGCGTTGATCGTCAGCGCGATGGTGAAGGGGTCCTTGTAGCCCGCCTTCAGCATCTTCGGCCGCAGCGGACCGCCGATCGCCACCACCGTCGCCTGGGTCGAGCCGGACACCGCGCCGAATAGCGTGCAGCTGGCGGCCGTGGTGATCGCCAAGCCGCCGCGCAGGTGCCCGACGAAGCGCAGCACCATGTCCAAGAGGCGGTCGGCAGCGTGCCCCTTGGTCACGATGTCGGCGGCAAAGATGAACATGGGCACCGCGATCAGCGCGATCGGCTTCACGCCGCCCACCATCTGCTGGATGATGATCTCCGGGTTGATGCCGCCGAAGAAGAAGAAGAACCCCACGAGCGCCGCCGCGATCAGCGGGATCATCATCGGGAAGCCCAGCAGCAGCAAAACGATCATCACCGTGATCAGCGGCGTGACCATACCTTCGCTACCCATCTCAGCCCCTCGCCTTGCGGATGAACGGGATCACGGCACGCGGCTCCGGCCGCAGCGTCGACGGACGTGGCGTACGGCCGGACGCGTACGGCGCGCTCACGTGCCCGACCCCACGGTCGGATCGCCTTCGTCGTACGCGTCGACCTCGGTATAGGAGATGTAGACCTCCTCCTCCTGCAGGTTGCGCGCAATCGCCATCAGGTACTGGATACCGGTGATGATGAAGCCGACCGGCACCCAGATGTAGGTGAGCCAGAGCGGCACCCGCAGCGCCGGGGTGACTGTGCCGCGGTCCATCAGCCCGCCGATGTAGTTCATCGCATAGTACGCCAGCAGGAACATCACAGCCGCCGTGCCGGCGCACATCACGATCATCATGGCCTTCTTGATCGGCTCGCTCATCTGATCGTAGATCGCCGACATGCGGATGTGCCGCCCCTTGCGCGAGGCATAGCCGAGCCCGACCCAAGTGATCAGCACGATCAGGAACTGGTTGACCTCCTCAGCAAAGTACAAGCTTTGCTGGAAGACATTCCGACCGAACACGTTGGCGATGGTGACCAACGCCATGATCAAAACGCCGTAGGAGAGAACGTACTTCTCGAATAGCTCGAAGACGCGGTCGACCGCCGAAAGGGCCGCCATCGGACCGCTTCTGGGCCGGCGGGGTGGCCTCCCGCTAGCCTGACTACTGCCGTTTGACTGGGTCATGGTCCCCCAAACGTGGCCGTCATACCCTGCAACTCCACGCACCGCACAGGCGCGCGGCACATGCCCGCAGAGCAGACCTCGGCATGAAAGTCGGTGAAGCCCCTGTGGACGCGCCGCGCTTGTGCCGCGCAACGCTTGATTGAAAGCCGCCCGCAAACCCGCTTTCCGCCCGGAAAGTTGCTGTCGGGGCGATGCGTACTTTGATCCAAGATGATCCCGGGGCTTGCACGGCCTGTCAACGCTACGGTGTCGCTTTTATGGCATGCACAGCCCCGTGCGGGTGTGCAAGGCATCACGAAAGCCTTGGCCTGTATTCTGAAACCCCCGCTGGTCGGGCCATCACGGGCCGGCGGGTTGCGCATCCGAAACAAGCCCCCTAGGCTTAGTCAACGTCGCTGATCGGTCGCAAACGGGGGCGAGAGGGTGCGTAGCCCCCCGCGATCGGCGAAACCGGTTGGCCCTGGGCCGTGCCTTATCGGCCCATACACGACGACCTGTCCGCCGGCTGGTTGCAGCGCCGTGCGTTACGGCCATCGACACCATCTGGCAGAGCAATAGACCGCGCCGGATTGCCGGTGGGCAGCAAGCAACATCAGCCCTAAAGGGATAGGGAGGCTTTCCCCATGAAACCCACGCTTCGTTGGAGCCTGAGTGCCGTTTCCGCCGCCGCGCTTTCGCTCGGCGTCATGGCCGGTTCGGCCCAGGCCGCGCAGTGGAAGTTCGCCCTCGAAGAGGTCGACGGCAGCGTCCAGGACGCCTACGCCGAGGCGTTCAAGAAGCGGATCGAGGAGAAATCCGGCGGCGACGTCACGGTCAACATCTACCCGTACGGCTCGCTCGGCACCTCGACCCAGCTCACCGAACTGGTGGCCAACGGCGCCCTGCAGTTCGCCAACGCCTCGCCGGGCCACCTCGGCAAGCTGATCGAGCCGATCCAGGTCTTCTCGATCCCCTACCTGCTGCCCGAGAACGACGAGTGCACGAAGAAGATCCTCGGCTCGAGCGATGTGCTGTACGACAGCCTGTCGGACGAGTTCGAGAACCAGGGCCTGAAGCTGCTGACCATGTATCCCGAGGGGGAGATGGTCTGGACGGCGAACAAGAAGGTCACCTCGCCGGAGGATTTCGAGAACTTCAAGATTCGCGTGATGACCTCGCCGCTGCTCGTCCGCGCGTACGAGGCGTTCGGCGCGAACCCGACCCCGATGCCCTACTCCGAGGTCTATTCCGGCCTACAGCTGGGCCAGATCGACGGTCAGGTGAACCCGATCTTCGCGATCCAGGAGATGAAGTTCTACGAGGTTCAGGATTACATGATCTGGGCCGGCCAGCAGGAGTTCACCACCACCGTCGTGGCGAACGCGGACTTCTACGATGGCCTGTCCGAGGAGCATAAGCAGCTGGTCGACTCGACCGTCGACGAGATGGTCGACGTGATCTTCAAGACCCAGAACCAGTACAACCAGGAGCGTCTGGAGAAGATCAAGGCGAGCGACAATGCCCCGGAAATGGTCCATCTGTCCGACGAACAGCGCGCGCCCTTCCGCGAAGCGGCCAAGAAGGTCGAGGCGAAGTTCGTCGAGATGACCGGCGAGCCGGGCGAGAAGGTGCTGAACGCCCTGAAGCAGGAAATCAAGACGTGCGAGCAGTCGATGTAACCACCGGCCTCGGTCGGTTACCCGCACGCAGGCGATTGGCCTGAGCGCCCGCGACCGCCCGGGCCTGAAATAGGCGGACGAACGGCCGGAAGGGCCCCCCTTCCGGCCGTTCCTTTATGAGTTTGCAGGGGCATGGAGCGCGCTGGCGGGCGCTTCCACTACGCGGCCGGGAGAGGCCACCACACCTCTTCCCGGGGCTAAGCTTTTGCGCCATTGTCCGGGGCCGCGGCACGCCATGTGCTACCCCGGTCAAATTCCGCTTTCGCTGACGCCCGATGTCCTCGATCAAGCTCGACGCGTACGATGTCCGCATCCTGGCCACCCTTCAGCAGGAAGGGCGGATCACCAAGCTGAAGCTGGCCGAACGCATCGGTCTGTCGCCCAGCCCGTGTTGGGAGCGCATGCGCCGGCTGGAGCAGGCGGGGGTCATCCGCGGTTTCCACGCCGATATCGATGCCGCGAAGGTGGTGCGGGTCACCACCGTGTTCGTCGAGGTGACGCTGTCCAGCCACCGCGGTGAAGATTTCGCCCGTTTCGAGGCCGCCGTAAACGCGCGGGAGGAGATCCTCGAATGCTGGTCGATCTCGGGCGGCAGCGACTATCTATTGAAGGTGGTGACCACCGACATCGAGCGCTATCAGGCGCTGATCGACGACCTGCTCGCCGCCGAGATCGCGATCAGCCGCTATTTCACCTACATCGTTACCAAGCGCGTCAAGCAAGCCCCCGGCGCACCATTGGCAACCCTCCAACGCCTCGCCCACGACGAAACGGCGGGCTGACCGTCCCCACGCCCGCATGCCGGGACATGACGGACGGCGGCCGGAGCAACCCGCCGTGTGACCAGAAAGATCGCGAAAAGTGGCCGTAGGCGACCCTAGTCCGTCTTGCCGCCAATCACGCGGGTGATTTCCTTCGCCTCGGGACCATAGGCCCCCTCGGCCTCGGCGAGGGCGTAGCTCACCTCCATGCCGGGTTCGAGGTCATCGAGGGTCTCGCCCTTCACGGCTGTATCTTGGAAGAACAGGCTTTGTCCGGCGTGCGTTTCCAGCATGCCGTGGCGACGCTCCGAATCGACCCGGGTGATCGTGCCGCGGGCCTGACCGGCGGCGGGATGCGGCTGCTTGTGCTGATGGTCGAAGTGCTTGTCGATATAGGCATTGACGCGCCGGCCGGCGACTTCGAAAGCCTCGTTGATCACGCTGTACTGGTCGGCGTGATTGACCGCCTCGTGCGGACGATCTTCTTTCTGCGCCACCAGCGTGTCCGTGCCCGGAATCGACACCTCGACCTTGCAGTGCAAGGTGCTCTTGTCGACCTGTTTGTGATCGGCGTCGAGGACGACGCGTACATTCGTGATATGCTTGTGAAAGCGGTCCAGCTTCTGCGCCTGCTTCAGCACCTGATGGCGCAGATGGTCCGAACTTTCCATGCCGTGGAAGGTGATGTCGACGGGAATACGCAGGTCCGCGTCGTTCACGGCCATTGGGTCTCTCCTTCGTTGTTCGTCGTCTCTCGCGCGACGCCCGCCGGTCGCTTCGACACGGGCATCAAGCCTAACCCTGTCATTACGTCGTAAATTCCATCGCTTCGTGCAACAGGGCATATCGCCACCGCACTCGCCGGCCACTGAAAGTCACACGAACTCGTTGACGGAGAGGCCTTTTTCACGATGTCGGCCGACACACCACGCACAGCCTGCGCAGAAAGACTTGGGCGGTGCCGCCCGCCGCTAGCGGTAGATCATCACCCCGACAGCGGCAGCCGGGCCGTGATCCGCAGGCCGTGCGGGCTCGCATTTTCCGCCTGGATCTCGCCGCCCATCGCTTCGACATTGCGGCGGACCAGCCACAACCCGATACCGAAATGCTGGCTGCCAGCGGTCGGGCTTTGGGCGATACGCGCGCTCTCGGCGTCTTCCTGCGCCTGCGTCATCGGCTGGTCTTCGCCATTGCCCCCCGACGCAGGTGCGTCGCCGCCATTGGGTTGGCTGGCCCGCGAGGAGACGTAGCGTTCGAAGATCTGCTGGATGCGGTCCGCCTCGACCCCGGGGCCGGCGTCGGTCACGGAGAGCAGTGCGTCGTTCTGCTCCCGCCGAACCGCCACCTCGATCTTTCCGCCTTCCGGCGAGAAGTCGATGGCGTTGTCCAGCAGGTTCTCCAGCACGGTCTCCAGCATGTCCTCGGACGCCAACACCTCGACCCGGTTGGCCAGCTTGCGTTCCAGGCGCACGCCCTTGGCCGCCGCCGTGTCGGTATAGCCATCCAGCGTCGAGCCGACGAACCGCGGCAGGTCGACCCGTTCGCGCGGTGCCTCCATCAGTTCGGCAGTCGCCTCATCCATCCGACGGGACGCCGCAACCAGCGCATCGAGCCGGTCGAGGGAACGCTCGATCAATTCGATCGAACGCTGGGCGCGCGGGTTCTGCTCAGCCGCCATGCGCCGCAGCGGCTCGACCGACTGCGCGATCGTGGCGATCGGGGTCTTGAAGGCGTGAGCATTATCCTCCGCGGCATGGCGGATGGCGTGGGCGGCGTTGCGCAAGGTCGCGACCATCCGGTCGAACTCGGCTGCCACACCTTCCAGCTCGGGCACGCGGTTGATCTCGGTGAACTGGGCCCCGCCCTCGGAGATGCCCTGGACGCGGATCATCCGCGCCGCCCGGGCGAACCGGCGTAGCGCGCGCCAGATCCCGACGAACATCAGAATCACCAGAACCGCCATGATGACGTAGATGAAGAAGGCGGCCTGCACTTCCGGCGTCTGCCAGTACGGGTTGCCAAGTGCCGCGCCGAGCGCGGCGTTCGTGCCATGGGACGTGATGACCGCCCAACAGCCGGCGTCCGTCATGACCGGCGTGACGGGCGTCAGGACCTCTTCCTCACCCGCCGGATTCCGGTACCGCACGCCCAGCGGCCGATTGCCGGCACAAGTGTCCTGCAGCTTTTCGAACACGCCGGTTTCGACCAGTTCGGCGCGCTCCTGTTCCAGGTATTCCCCGGAAACGGCGGGCGCGGAGGCGATATAGAAAAAGCCGCTGGGATCATCGGCGTTCGATGGGCGCAACAGCAGCTTGATCTTCAGCCCATCGACCCCGCCCAGACGCTTCAGCGCCTGCCCGATACCGCGCAGCGCCTCGCCATCGTATTCCTTGAGCTGTGGACGCAACGATTCGCCGATGACCATGCCTTGGTTCTCAAGGCTGCTCAGCAGCAGCTTGCGCTTGTCCTGGTCGGCATCCTGGAACTGCTGGTAAAGCAATAGCGGCACCGCGAAGAAGACGATCACAACAATCGCCGTCTTCGCCGCCACTGAATGCAGGAAGGCGCGAATCATTGCGCGGCTCTCCTCCGCCGACCACACGACAGACCCGGCGGTCGCCGCTCAGCAATCGCCCACGACGCCCCCGTGCAGGTGCGTTGCGGCCTCACTCGCGAGCCTTGTCGTCGCGCCAACGGTAACCAAATCCCGGGTAATTCTCGATGGCTTCGAAATTGCCGTCCAGGGCGCGGAATTTTTGCCGAATCCGCTTGATCAGCGTGCGGACGTTCCCACGGTAGCCTTCCTCACCACTCCCGGCGATAAAGCCCGCTCCGTGCACCTGGTCGTACAGTTCGCGGTAGCGCACATCCCGACCGGGACGAGCTGCCAGCAAATCGACGATCCGGAACTCGTTCAGCGTTAACGGCACCTCGTTGCCTTTCCAGTAGGCACGCGAGGTTTCGCGGTTGAGTTCCAGATGGCCGATCGTCTCGACGATACTGCCCTCGCCTGCGGGCTGATCGCTCGCGGGGGCACCGTCGGGGCGCTTGACCGACAATTCGATCCGCTTCTTCAGGATCGACAGGCTGCGCGATTTCTCGACGAAATCGACCGCACCGTGGTGCAGCGCCGCTTCCTCATAGATCTGATCGCCCAGCACCGTCAGGAAGATCACCGGAACATCGATTTCATGTTCGCGAATGGCGCGCAGCAACTGGATGCCGGTCATCCCAGGCATGCGCCAGTCCAACACGACCAGATCAGCGCGGTTGCCGGCGCGGAGATACTCCAGGGCTGGCTGCCCCTCGCCGAAGTCGGTGACCTCGTAACCGTCGTCTTTCAGATTCTGCGTCAAAGATTCGCGGAACATCGGGTCGTCGTCGACAACGACGAGCCGCGCTTCGGCCTCCTCATGCTCGCTCACTGAGCATTCTCCCCCTCTAGCCGCGCGCCCTCTTGGGCGGCTGCGTCGTCGGTGTGATCCGGCGCCGCGTTCTCAGAGAAATCCGGTCCACCGTTCGTGCCGGCCTGTTGATCAAGTTCCTCGGCGGTGGGCACGCGTGCGCTCTTGCGGCCACCGCCACTGGTGTCGGCCTGCGGCAGCGGTGCCGCACGGCTGCGACCGCGCTTCGCCAAGGTGTACCAGCAAAACGGCCGACTCCCGACAAACTCACTGCCAGCTTCGAGGTCAAGGGCCAGTGTACGCTGTTCCTGGCTCTCAAGGTCGAAATAAAAGAACAGTTCGAGGCGGCACCCCGCAATCGCATAGGTCCATACGGTGGCGGGCGATTCCTCCTCGACCTGGCTGGGCGGCCCGAGCAGCTGCCAGGTTTGGTCCGTCGTCAGACCAGTCAGACGCTCCTCGCTCAATTCCCCGCGCTGGGGCGGACGGGACGGTTTGGGCAGCGACGCCCAGCGCCTCTCCCGCGCCGCCGCATCTTCCTCGGCAGGGTCATCCTGGTCACTGCGGACCGAGGAGGTGTCGTCCAAGCCGGCAGCCGATGAATCGTTCCCCGCCTCATCGGAACGTTGCATGGGCGGAAATGCTTGGCACGCCGTCAGCGACAGCAGCAACAGGGCTAGCAGGGTAGTCTTCAAGCTCAATCGCTCCCGTTCGCCCGCGCGCGTGGCGGCGGGACGCTTTTCATACCCTATAAGGACGTCCGGATCTTTGCGACCCTGTAAACACCCACCGGAGATATACGTCCCGTGGCACCCCGGACACGTTCCGTCAATAGTCTAAAAGTTTCGGCGAGAACCTTAAAGTGTGCCAGCTCCACCTCGCCCGTTCCGAGCTTGCGCCACCATGTCGCAGTTCGATTCAAGTTTTAACTGATGTTTGGCTGCCGAACTGTAAGGCAGCTCTTTAAGCCTACTGTGGTTCCGGTAAGATTTAGCATAAAGCATCTGAAAACTCTTTAACGTGTCTGACAAATCGATTATGTCTTACACAGTTTTCGGAATCGGAGGAAAGATCCAAAATGAGCGAATCGAACGAAAGTCCGAACAACCAAACGATCGCGGAAATGACCACGCGGATCGTCTCGGCTTATGTAGGGCACAACTCAGTCGAACCCGACCAAGTACCTCAAGTAATCCAGGCCGTGGCACGCGACCTGAAGAATTTGCAGTCCGGTGAGACGCAGGCCACTCAGGGTGAGGCCCAGCCGGCGGTCAGCCCGCGCAAGTCGATCGGTAAGGATCATCTCGTCTGCCTGGTTTGCGGCCGCAAGCAGAAAGCCCTGAAGCGGCACCTCGCCAAGGCGCACGACATGACCCCCGAACAATACCGCGAGACTTACGGTCTGCGTCCGGACTACCCGATGGTCGCGCCCAACACCTCGAAGCGCCGCTCGGAAATCGCGCGCTCGATCGGTCTTGGCCGTCGGGAAGGTGAAGGCGGTTCCGAGGCCGCCTAAGGCGCCCGGCTGCCTACCTGCGTCTGCAAAGGCGGGACCGCACGCAACAGGTTCCCCGTCCTTTCGCGATCTTGCGCTAACACGCGCAACGCGCCGCTGTCGGTCCACCGACGGCGGCGTTTTCATGTCTTTCGACCGTCTGTCGAACGGCCCTGTCCACTGAATGATGCAGAGGGGGTGGACAGATTGGGGGTACCTTCTTATCTCAGGGGTGCATCGCGATGCCAGAAGTGGTCCGGCCCCTCGCGTGTAAGACCTATCGGCACCAACCCGTGTGAGGCCTTCTCACGGCGTTGTGTGCACGGCTTCCGACGCCGGACCACTCAGGCACCCGTCCTTACTTCAGCGTGTTCTGCTGGCAATCCTAAATACTGGTGTGCCAAGTAACGATGGGCGAATTGCATGTATTGCATCCCCAGCCGCCTGCTGACACGCACCGTTCACCCCCTCGATCCTTGAAGACGGACGGCTTTCCCGTCACCTCGCGACGCGGACGCCCATGGTGGGGCACACCTTCGATTCGAAGGTTGTGCGCCATCAGCTCTTCAGGCCCTGAGGGAGAAATGTCATGCGGCACGCAAGCAAGGTCATCGTTGCGCTGTTCGCCATCGGCCTGTCGGCCACCGGCTGCGCCCGTGACAATACAAGTGGCGGCGAGCTCGCCGGCGGCGCCGGCGGCGCGGTCCTCGGCGGCCTTGCCGGCAGCCAGATCGGCGGCGGCACCGGCAAGTTGATCGCTACCGGCGCGGGCGCGGTGATCGGCGCGCTGGTTGGCTCCGAGGTTGGCCGGCGCCTTTCCGAGGGCGACGAGGAGCGCTTGACGCAGACCACCCAAGACAGCCTCGAGAACAACCAGACCGGCCAGACGTCGAGCTGGGATAATCCGGATACCGGGCACCGGGGCACGGTCACGCCGACGGAAACCTACAAGACCGACTCGGGGCGGTACTGCCGGGAATTCCAGCACACGATCTATGTCGATGGCGAAGCCAAGGACGCGTACGGCACAGCCTGCCGGCAGCCGGACGGCAGTTGGAAGATCGTTCAGAGCTGACGACTCTACGCGCCCTGTCCGCAGGACTATGCAGCTACGCCGGCTAGGAGCCCCCTGGCCGGCGTAGTTTTTTGCGAGGAGGGGTACGATCTTTTTTGTCGATTCCAGCCCGAATTTATGTCAGGAATTCCAGCGGTTATCGCGTATTGCGAAACCTATTAGAAAGAAACACGACTTAACCTCCGTGAAATGGGCGGAGATGCCTCCAGGCATCCGGCTGGCTAACGGGTACGGATGCACGAAAGGGACCAGGACGATGTCCATCCAGCCGCTTGCGATCCAGCGCCTTCGTCAGCTGCCGATCCGGGTGCTGCGTGTCCTCGACCCGGCCGCCAACTGGCTGCGCCGGGAACTCGACGCCGCCCGCCGAGATACCCTGGACGATCAGTTCATGGCCACCACGCGGGGCAACGCCTATCGCCGACCGGAGCGATTGCCGCACTAAAGTGCCTGGCGTTTCGCCCGCCGCGCGGCCCGGCGCAACCGTCCCAGCCGACCGAGATAGACGACCAACCCGGCCACCTCGCGCATCCAGAAGACGGGCTTCCCCGCCGTACCCGGCACCGGCGCAGGCCAGCAGCGCACCCCAGCAAGGCGGAAGCACAACCAAGCGCGCGGCATATGCGGCCAGTCGGTGACCAACAAACCACCGCACAGACCGTTCCGGCGCAGAAGCCGGGCCGCCAACACCGCGTTCTGCAGCGTGTTACGGGAACGCCCCTCCACCAGGATCGCGGCCGTCGGAACACCGCTATCCTGGGCAACCGCCGCGATCGCCGCAGCCTCCGGCACGGGACCGCCTCCCACCGCGACCAGAACCCGCCCGGGACGTGCCAGGGTCAAGGCCGCGCCGTGCCGCGCCCGGCGCAGTAACGCCGGATTCGCCCCACCGCGGCCGTCCCGGAAGGCGGCGCCCAGCACGATCACACCTTCCCGTCCGCTGTCCGTCTGGATCATGGGATTGGCGATAGCCGATCACCGCCCGCATGGCCAGACGGTCAGCGCCGACCCGGCACCGCTCAATCGCAACGGCGTCCTTGCACGGCTGCGGAAAATCGCCACCATGCAGGGGTGAAATGGCTGCGAATCCCGTTTGGATCGAGTTGTCTGTCTGATGCGCCCTATCCTTGAGATCGCCGGCCTGACCCGCCGGTTCGGGCGCATCGCTGCGGTCGACCAGGTGTCGTTCACCCTCGATGCCGGCGAGGTACTAGGATTCCTGGGACCGAACGGTGCCGGCAAGTCGACCAGCATGAAGATGATCGCCGGGGCATTGGCGATCAGCGATGGCACGGTGCGCGTATGCGGCCACGACGTCGCGACCGATCGGCGTGCCGCGCAGCGCTGCCTCGGGTACCTGCCGGAAGGCGCCCCGCTGTACCCCGACATGACGCCGCGCGCGTTGCTCGACACCGCCGCCCGCCTGCGCGGCTACAACCGAACTGACCGGCGGCGGCAGATCGACTGGACGGTCGGGCGGCTGGAACTGCAGAGCGCGTTCGACCGGCCGATCGAGACGCTGTCCAAGGGGTTCAAGCGGCGGGTGGCGTTGGCGCAGGCGATCCTACATCAACCGGAGCTGCTGATCCTGGACGAGCCGACGGACGGCCTCGACCCCAACCAGAAGCACGAGGTGCGCGGCCTGCTGCGCGAGCTGGCCCACGACCGGGCGATCCTAATCTCCACCCACGTGCTGGAAGAAGTGGAGGCCATGTGCAGCCGCTGCATCGTGATCTCGGCCGGCCGGACGGTCGTCGATTCCACCCCGGCGGAACTCGCCGCGCGCGGCCCGCTGGACCAGGTGTTCCGGCACCTGACCCGGGCTGCCTGAGCCATGCGCGGGCACGCAGAAACGCCAGCCACCCCCGGCGCCGCCGTCGTCACCTTGACGCTGGCGAAACGGGAACTGGCAGCCTATTTCGCCAGTCCACTCGCCTACGTCTTCATCACAGCCTTCCTGGTGCTGTCCGCGCTCCTGACCTTCCAGCTCGGCGGCTTCTTCGCCCGTGGGCAAGCCGACCTGCTGCCGTTCTTCCGCTTCCACCCCTGGCTTTACCTCATCCTGGTCCCGGCGGTCGGCATGCGCCTGTGGGCGGAGGAACGGCGCAACGGCACGCTGGAACTCCTGCTTAGCCTGCCGGTGACGACCGGCCAGCTGGTGGTCGCCAAGTTCGCGGCCGGCTGGGCGTTCCTCGGCCTCGCGCTCGCGTTGACCGCGCCGATGTGGCTCGCCGTCAGCTACCTGGGCGCGCCCGACCACGGCGCGATCCTGGCTGGCTACCTCGGCTCCTGGCTGATGGCAGGCGGCTATCTGGCGGTCGCCGCCTGCCTGTCGGCGGCGACCCAGAACCAGGTGGTCGCCTTCGTGCTGGCGCTCGCGGCGTGCTTCGCGCTGCTCGCCGGCGGCAGCGAGGTCGGCCAGGGCTTCCTCAGCGAGGTTCTGCCGACCGGACTCGCCGACGCGCTGGCGCAAATGTCGGTGCTGAGCCGCTTCGACGACTTCCAGCAAGGCGTGGTCGCGTTCACCGACGTCGTGTTCTTTGCCTCCCTGATCACCTGCGCGCTGGTGGCCAACACCGCGCTGGTCGAACTCAAGCGCGACGCGTAACCCCGAAGGCCGCTCTCGTGTTCAGCCGTCGCACCCGCTCCCGCCTGACACTCCCGCTCGCGGTTCTGTGCTTCCTGGCGGTTAACGCCTTCGCGCTGCAGGCGTTGGATACCGCGCGCCTGGATCTGACGGCGGACAGTCGGCACACGCTGTCGCAGACGACCCGGCGCGTGCTGGCCGACATTCCGGAACCGATCACGCTGTCTTACTACCGCTCCGAGGCGGTGAGGACCGCGGGCCCGCCGCTTGCCGACTATGCCCGGCGGGTGTCGGCGATGCTCGACCGGTACGTGCGCCTGTCGGACGGCAAGCTGCGCCTGCAGCGCTTCACGCCGGCCCCCTATTCGCCCGAAGAAGACCGGGCCCTGGCCGACGGCCTGACCGCCCTGCAACTGGGCCGGGACGGCGAGACCGCCTACTTCGGCCTGGTCGGGCGCAACAGCACCGACGACCGCGAGACCATCCCCTTGTTCGCGCCCGAGCGCGCGGCCTTCCTGGAACACGATCTGACCCGCGCGATCCGTCGCCTGGCGCATCCGCAGGCCCCGCGCGTCGGCCTGCTGACCGGCTTGCCGATGACGGGCGATCCCGCCGCCGGTACCCCGGACTGGCGCATCCTGGAACGGCTGCGCCAGGACTACGAGGTGGTCAAAATCGATAGCGACGACACAAAGCTGCCGGAGGCGTTGAACCTCTTGATCCTGGCCCAGCCGTCCGGCCTGGACGACGAGCTGGCGACTGCGATCCGGCGCTATGCCGAGCAGGGCAGCGCCGTGCTCGCCTTCGCCGACCCGTTCGCGGAGACGCTGGCCCTCGCGAGCGCGCCCGGCACGCCCTACGGCGACGGGCTGCAGACGCTGGCGCCGCTGCTGCACGACTGGGGCGTTGCGATCGACCCTGACATGGTGGTTGGCGACCGCGCGCACGCCCGTCGGGTGCGTGCCCGGGTGGGCGGTCGAGAAACGGCCGTCGACTACCTGCCCTGGCTTCTGCTGCCGGGCGCGCGACTGTCGGCGGACGATCCGGCGACCGCGAACCTGCCCGGCCTGGCGCTGAACTCCGCCGGGCGGCTACGCGCGCTGGACGGCACCCACCTGACCCCGCTGGCGACGAGCGGCGATCAATCCGCCGACATCGCGATCGGGCGCCTCGCCACCCGCCCGAACCCGGGGCGCCTGCTGGCCGACTTCGCGCCAGACGGCGAACCACGCGTGCTGGCCGCCCGGGTCCAGCGGCCCGAGGGATCCGGCGCGCTGGTCGTGGTCGCCGACAGCGACCTGCTGGACGATGCCGTCTGGACCCGCCGACAGGAGGTGATGGGCGAGCAGCGGCGCGTCGCGGCGACCGGCAACGGCGATTTCGTGCTCAACCTGGTGGATACGCTGACCGGCGGGCAGGCGCTGCTCGGCCTGCGCGGGCGCGGCCTGAGCGACCGTCCCTTCACCGTGATCGAGCAGATCCGCCGGCAGGCGGAGGCGCAGTACCGCGCCCGCGAGCAGCAACTGGCCGAGCGGGTCGACCAGGCCCGCACACGCATCGCCGCCCTGCAGCGGCGCGAGCAGGAAACCGGCGTCGTGCTGTCCGACGACCAGCAGGCGGAGATCGAGCGCTTGCGCGCCGACATGCTGGACGCACGCGGGGAACTGCGCGATGTGCAGCACCAGCTGCGCGCGGGCGTGGCCAGAATCGAATCCCGGGTGCAGGCGCTGGTCACCTGGACCGTGCCGGCGCTGGTCGCGCTGGCCGCCCTCGCGCTCGCGCTGCTGCGCCGCTGGCGCCGCGCCCGCACGCCAGCGGCGCGCGGCTAGGGAGCAGGCCCGATGTCGCTGCGCACCCTGATCGTCCTGGCCCTGATCACGCTGCTCGCGGGCGGCGGTGCACTGACGCTGGCCGCGCTGGCGCCGCGCCCGGCGCAGGTACAGTTGGCGGGCGAACCGGTGCTGCCCGGCCTGGCAGCGCGCCTGTCCGAGGTCCATCGCGTGGCGGTGGAGGTCCGCGACAAGCCGGGCGTGGTACTGACGCGCGAGGACGACGGCTGGGCGGTCGCGAGCGCCCACGGCTACCCGGCCCGGACCGAACGGGTAAACCGCCTGCTGGTCGGGCTCGCCAATCTGGAGAAAATCGCGCCTAAAACCGCCGATCCCGGGCGTTTCCAGCGCCTGGCGGTCGGCGACCCGGCGGACGATCCCCTGGCCCGGCGGGTCACGCTGACCGGCAGGGACGGTCAGGAGATCGCGCAGTTGATCGTCGGCAAGCAGCGCCACGAACTGACCGGCCGGGCCGCCAACGGCACGTACGTGCGCGTGCCGGGCGAGGAGCGCGCCTGGCTCGCCGCCGGGCTCGCGGACCTGTCGGATGACGCCTACCCTTTCCTCGACACGGCGGTGATCGACCTGCCGGCCGGCCAGATCCGGCGGATCGAGATCGCACGCGTCGGCGGCGGCCGGCTGGTCGCGGTGCGCCCATCAGAAAACGCGCCGGCGCTGGCGATCGCCGACGTGCCGCAGGGCCGCCAGCTCGACGTCGCCGCCGTGCGCCGGCTGGGCGCGCTGCTCTCGGAGATCAAATTCGATCGCGTCGAACCGGCAAATGCCCTGACGGACGCCACCCGCGTCGCGGCGACGACGGTCTTCACGTTCGACGGTCTGCGCCTGGCGGTCCGGGTGTTCGACCGCGACGGGCGCTTCTGGCTCACCCTGTCCGCCAGCGCAGACACGCCGGCCGCCCAGGACCGCGCCAATCGCCTGAACGCGCGCGTGGACGGCTGGGCCTACATGGTCGCCGACTACATCGCCGAACGCCTGACCCGGACCCAAGCGGACGTGCTGGCGAAGTGAAGAATATACGTCACTCAAGAATATAATATATATTCTTGAATTATATGATTTCTTACCTATGCGCCAAGCTTATTAGAGGCTCCTGATATTTTGCAATCAGACAATGGACAGGATCTTCATCTTTGAAAAAAGTAGCCGAATCCACGCCTTTTTTAGCTGTCAATCCGGTTTTTTCACGAACCGTCTTGATTGCACCTTGCCCCACTTCTTTAGTCCAGGAAGGGAAACCAATCTGAGCCACTTTTACGCCAACCTTTTCTTTGGGTCCCACTATCCCAAAAACGCGACGCCTCTCCTCGATCCGAACCACATCAATCGTATTACCACTTGGATTTTGAAGGTCAAACCCAAATCGGTTTAATGTTTTTTTTAGGCGAGCGTAAGTTATTGAATAGAATCTAGTGTCAAGCTTTCTAGTGTTACCCTTAAGAAACCAGTGTATAGTTTTAATTTCAGGGTCCGGATCGTTTTCTTTGCAAAGATCTTTAAAAATTCTATATTTATTTAATTGATTATCGGCCACACATACAGCAAAATCTTCCAACTCCTTGTTTTTTGGAGTTGGAACTAGGTTTAATTTATATAAATTATAAATGAGGCTCAAGAAAGCGGTTCTTTTATTTGCATCATGAAATGGGTGGTCTTTAATAATGCCAAAAAACATCGTTGCGCATTTCTCAAGCGGATGCTGCCACTTCTCCTTCCCGCCAAATGCTACATGAGGCCGCAGAAGCGCTGAATGTAAAAGATCAATATCTCGGGGCCCAACACCAGATATCCCGCCTCCTGACATATAAAAAAATTCAGCTACGAGGAAATGAGCTTTCAATACATCATGTATACCCAATGTAAATTGAGTGTGATACAGATTATCGTCACCAATCTGGTTTGTCCAGAACTGAAACTCAGCCTGGAGATCCTCACTTATATCTAACGTCATTAAATTATTTTACCATATTCATACACCCCACAGTCGAAAGATACCTAGCCGCACAAACGTTCGCAAGCAGCAAATTAACTCATACGACACACATGTACTCTTATCAATACCCACCTCGATGACCAGCCCTCTTCACGAAATGAAAATCAAAATGAAATACGCAGCATCATGGTATTAACATTATTTAAAATAATAATATATTTATAAAATACAACCGAGTTACCTGAAAATTTTTCCGTTACCAATAGCTTTGATTTTCAATACATGAATTGACCAA
This sequence comes from Rhodovibrio salinarum DSM 9154, assembly GCF_000515255.1. Lineage (NCBI taxonomy): Bacteria > Pseudomonadati > Pseudomonadota > Alphaproteobacteria > Rhodospirillales > Rhodovibrionaceae > Rhodovibrio > Rhodovibrio salinarum. The sequence goes on from NZ_KI911559.1 coordinate 38,877, forward strand.
TAAAATCAAACAATTTCATATGGTAAACTCTGTGCGCATGTCCCGTATAAACCCGGAAAAGGTCTGAGAGGCTGCCCCCCTACCCCGCCAACGGAAAGCGCTCGACCAGGTCGAAGGCGCTGCCGCGGTCGGGCTGGGTGACCAGGGAGAGGGCGTCCAGGGTCCAGTCCATCGTGAGCAGCGGGGCCAGCTGCGGCTGCAGAGCACGGGCCAGCAGGGTGCGGGTCTGGCCATCGCACGGACCCGCCAGGGTGATGTGGAAGCGGAAGGTATCGAAGACGTAAGGGTAGCCCCACCGCTGCAGGTGCTCCGCCTGACGGGGGGTCAGGCCATCGGCCCGGCGGCGTTCCAGCTCCTGCCCCGTCAGGGGGGCGCGGTAGGCGTCGAACGCCTGCACGACATTCGCGGCGAGCTCGTCCAGCTCGGACGCCGGGCGGCTTGGCCGCAGCACGAGATAGGGGCCGAGTTCGGCCAGTTCCGGTTCTGGGATCGCAACGGAGCCGTGCTGAGCGGCGAAATCCGCGATCGCCTGCCCCAGCGATTCCGGCGCCACGCCGTCAGCCAGGTGGAAGGGCGCACGCAGCGTGGCGTGCAGGCCATAGTGCGCCGGCCCCTCGGTCGCCTCGATCAGGGTCTCGGCCTCGACGCCGATCGCCTTCGCCAACGCGGGCCGACCGGGACCAAACAGCTGCTCGCCCAGGATCGACAGCGGCCCGTCCGGCGGTGGGGTCCAGTAGATCGCGTACCGGGCCTCCGCCGGGTCGGGCGTCTGGTCCGGCGTCACCTCGGGGGCACCATCATCGGGCGCCAGATTGCCCGCGTCCGTGACGGGCGTGGGCTTGGTCGGCTCGTCGCGCGCGCTGTCGTCCATACCGGTCAATTGCGTTCGGTTGCCTCGTTCCACGGGTCGGCGCGTCCTGTACCCCAGTCACGCGCCCATCGCAAAGGCCGAATGCAAATAAGCGGCGTATCAGGCCGTCTCGGCACCGCACACACACGGCGTCCAGCGGGTCCCCCGCTTATAGCGAGAAGACCCGCAGCCATGCCATGGCCGATCGGGTTAACCGCCGTGGACGCGCTTCGCCTCGGCGCGGCGGGCGTGCAGGACCGGTTCGGTGTAGCCGCTCGGTTGTTCGCGGCCCTTGAAGATCAGATCCTTGGCCGCCTGGAACGCGACCGACGCGTCGAAGTCCTTGGACATCGGGCGATAGGCTGGATCGCCCTGGTTCTGCCGATCGACCACCTCGGCCATCCGCTTGAGCGTATCCAGAACCTGCGTCTGATCGACCACCCCATGGTACAGCCAGTTGGCGATGTGCTGGCTGGAGATCCGCAGGGTGGCGCGGTCCTCCATCAGGCCGACATCGTTGATGTCGGGCACCTTGGAGCAGCCGACGCCCTGTTCCACCCAGCGCACCACATAGCCCAGGATGCCCTGGCAGTTGTTATCCAGCTCCTGCTGGATGGCCTCGGGCTCCCAGTTGGTGTCGGCCGCCACCGGCAGGGTCAGCAGGTCGTCGAGGCTGGCACGCTCCTGCCCCTTGAGTTCATCCTGCACCGCCTTGACGTCGACCTGGTGGTAGTGGATGGCGTGCAACGTGGCCGCGGTCGGCGAGGGCACCCAGGCGGTATTGGCGCCCGCCTTGGGGTGACCGACCTTGGCCTCCAGCATGTCGGCCATGCGGTCCGGCATCGGCCACATCCCCTTGCCGATCTGGGCGACGCCCTGCAGGCCGCACTTCAGGCCAATATCGACGTTGCGGTCCTCGTAAGCCTGGATCCAGCGCGTACCCTTCATCTCGCCCTTGCGGACCATCGGGCCGGCTTCCATGTCGGTGTGGATCTCGTCGCCGGTGCGGTCCAGGAAGCCGGTGTTGATGAACACCACCCGGTCCTTGGCGGCGCGGATGCACTCCTTGAGGTTGGCGCTGGTCCGGCGCTCCTCGTCCATGATGCCCATCTTCAGGGTGTTGCGCGCCATCCCCAGCATCTCCTCGACGCGCGCGAACAGCGCGTCGGAGAAGCGGACCTCCTCGGAACCGTGCATCTTCGGCTTGACGATGTAGACGCTGCCCGCGCGCGAGTTCACCACGCTGCCGCTGCGCTTCAGATCGTGCACCGCGATCAGGCTGGTAAAGACGGCGTCCAGGAGGCCCTCCGGCGCTTCCTGACCGTCCTGGTCAAGCACCATGCCGATCGTCATCAGGTGGCCGACGTTGCGCACCAGCATCAGCGAGCGGCCCGGCAGGGTCAGCTTTTCCCCATTCGGCGTGGTGTAGTAGCGGTCGGCCTTCAGCTTGCGCTCGACCGTCGTGCCGCCCTTCTCGAAGCTCTCCTTGAGCCAGCCCTGCGTCAAACCAAGCCAGTTGCGGTAGACGCCGACCTTGTCCTCGGCATCGACGGCGGCGACCGAATCCTCGCAGTCCATGATCGTGGTGACCGCAGCCTCCATGATCACGTCGGAAACGCCGGCCGCATCGGTCTTGCCGATCGGATGGCTGGGATCGATCTCGATCTCGACGTGCAAGCCGTGGTTTTCCAGCAGCACCGTCTCCGGCTGGCTCTCGGTGCCGACGAAACCGGCCAAACGCGCCGGATCACTCAACCCGACCGGGCCCTGCGCGGTGTCCACCACCAGCGCACGGTGCTCCACCCGGTAGCCGATCGCATCCTTATGGCTGCCGCGCTCCAGCGGCGCGACCTGATCCAGCACCTCGCGCGCCTTCGCGATCACCTGCTCGCCGCGCTTGGGGTTGAAGTCACGGGTAATCTCTGCTCCGTCGGTCTCGGGGATCGCATCGGAGCCGTACAGCGCATCGTACAGGCTGCCCCAGCGCGCGTTCGCGGCATTGAGGGCGAAGCGCGCGTTCGACATCGGCACCACAAGCTGCGGACCGGCAGTGGTCGAGAACTCGGGGTCGACGTTCTGCGTGCCGACGGTAAAGTCCTCGCCTTCCGGTTCCAGGTAGCCGATCTCCTCCAGGAACGCCTTGTAGGCGGCGAGATCGTGTTCTTGGCCCCGACGCTCCTTGTGCCAGGCGTCGATCTGCTGCTGCAGCTCTTCCCGGCGCGCGAGCAGTTCCTTGTTCTTCGGCGCGAAATCGTGCACCAGCCGGTCCAGGTCTTCCCAGAAGCGCCCGGCCTCCAGGCCCGTTCCGGGCAAGGCCTCATCCTCGATAAATTTCACGAGGGATTCGGCGACCTTCAGGTTGCCCTTCTGGATCATCGCGGCGGTGCCTCCTTAAATACTATTGGGCGGACATCGTCCTTGCGCAGCCGATCAACGCGGGCAGCCGTCATGCTGCAAGACCGCGATCGAACCGGTGCGAGAATGAGCCGCAACCATAACGCTGACGACGCGTTTGTGAAGTGTTGGGCACCGCACCAAATCTTAGCCCTCGCAATCTTCCCGCCATGAAGCGAGCGAGACCCAGGTGAGTTCATGCTTGTTGTGGTGCAGATGCATCAACCGGCTGCCCGGTAGCGCGGCGAAGGCGTCCATGGCCGCGACGTCCGTTTCTCCCTGAAACTTCACGGTGCAGACGAAGTTGCGCGCGGCCCCGGCGTCCAACCAGCGCGTTATCAGGCGATAGAGCCGCTGGGGATAGCAGACGACGTCGGAACACACCCAATCGACCGGCCCGTCGACCTTGGGGTCAAGCGCAAAAGCGCTGTCCCGGCGGGATTCAACGCCCGGCATCGCCGCCACCTGCGGGGCCAGCTCGGCCTTATCCACCGCAACCACCCGCGCGCCCAAACTGGCGAGCACCCAGGTCCAGCCGCCGGGTGCGGCACCGAGGTCGAGGCAAAGATCGCCCGGCCCCGGCCGATCATCTAGCAGGCTCAGCGCCTCCCACAGCTTGAGGTAGGCGCGGTTGGGCGGCGTCTCCCGGTCCTCGACGAACCGGGCCTGGCCATGCGGAAACGGGCTGCGCGTGGTTGGCGATGCCAACATCCGATCCGCGTCCAACAACGTCCAGCCGCCAAGCGACGCTGACGGCGGACGGTCGGGGAAGGCGAGCGGCTTCATCGAGACGTGCGGCAGTTGCTGGGCGATCAGGTTGGCGCGGCGGACCTGCGCGGGCGGGGTCAGGAGCGCCCAGTTGCGCTGCAGGGCCTTGAGCGTTCGGGCCGCCTGCTTGATCGAAGGCACCGGCAGCTCGCGCGCGTCGACCCAGACGTCCTCCGCCCAGGCGGGGTCAACCGCCGGCGGGTCGGCCAGCAACAGCCGGTCGCCATGCCAGCCGCGCAGCCGCACGCCGGCACGCGCGAGCTCGCGCTCCAGCTCCGCTTCGAAGCCCACGGCGGGGATATAGCCAACCAACTGCGCCATCGCGGGCGCCTCTAGCACGCCGCCCCGCTCGCGCGCCACGGGGTTGGCGTCGGCTTTGCGCCTGCTAGACTGAGGCAACCCCGAATCTCCAAATCATAAAAGGGTGCGCGCCGGTGACCACGAGCGACGAAACAAAACCAAGCGCACTATCGATTGACGCCTGTCTCAACACACACTGTCCCTGGTCTGGAGACCCGGTCTCGCCAGATTCCCTGACTATCTATCGCGACCAGGTCGTGGGGTTCTGCAACCCTGAATGCCGAGACAAGTTCGACCGGGCGCAAACCGCGTTCAACAGGCTGATCGGCCATGACTGAGACCCCAGACGGTTCGCCGGAGGCCTCCCGTCCGCTGGATCAGCGGATCAGCGTGGTCACACTCGGGGTACGCGATTTGGCGCGGGCACGGACCTTCTACGAGGCGCTCGGCTGGCGGGTCGCGACGGAGGACGGCGCCGAGCGGATCGTTGCCTTTCAATTGCCCGGCATGGCGCTGGTCCTCTATCCGCGCGCCGAGTTGGAAGCGGACGCCGGGGTAGAAATGTCGGGAAACGGCCACCCACCGATCACATTGGCCATCAATATGGATACGCCCGAGGCTGTAGACGCGGCTTTAGCACGCGCGACGACAGCCGGCGGCGTCCTGGTCAAACCCGGGCAAAAGGTATTCTGGGGCGGCTATTCCGGCTACTTCAGCGATCCAGACGGCGTGCTTTGGGAAGTCGCGCACAATCCCTTCGCCACATTGGGTCCAGATGGTGCCTTTACCTGGCACTAGGACGAGCGTGCGGAAAACCTCGCGACGACACATCGGATCGCAGCCAACCAGCCGCGGCCCTGGCGCACCGCCCCCGCAAACTGTCCTGCTACTGGTGAGCTGTTCGTTCGCGCAGGGTATACTCGAGTTTCTGCAGGAAATGGTGCTGACGTTCGATTAGCGGACCGGACAGCGCACCGGGGCAGCGCCGCCAGCCGGGACGCGGCGGAACACCGCCATCTGGCTGGAGGTGCCCAAACGCGGGTGCGCCGGGCCGATGTCGTGCAGGCTGGCGCTGTAGCCGTGCGCGGCGGCAACGCGGCCGGCCCAGGTGCGCAACTGCACGCGCGACCATTCGAACCGGTGATCCGGATGGCGGAAGCGCCCACCGGTGCGGCCGTACAGCGGGTTGTAGTCCGCGTTCGGGGTGGTCACGACGACGAGGCCGGGCCGCAGCACGGCGAACACACCATGCTCCAGCGCCGAGAGGCGGCCGGGGTCGATGTGCTCAACCGTCTCGACCAGCGCCGCCGCGTCGAAACCGGCGAGCCGCGCGTCCGGGCGCAGCAGATCGCCCTGCACCAGCCGCAGCCGATCGCCGTCCGGCAGGCCGTAGGGGTCGAGCGCTGCCTGCGCCGCCTTCAGTTCGCCCGGATCAACGTCCAGCCCGACGACCTCGCGCGCCCAGTCCGCCTGCGCCAAGCGCAACAACAGTGGCCCCGGCCCGCAGCCGAGGTCGAGCACCCGCGCCACGCACGCGCCGCGCAGCACGGCCATCACGGCTTCCAGACGCTGGGCATTCTGCAACACGGGGGATCGGCTCCGGTGTGCAACCACCTGCTGAAGACAGCGCTGCGCGCCTATTTCAGTTCGCGCGCGAGGAAGTCCTGCAAGGCAGCCCAGGAGCGCAGATCGGCCTGCGGGTGGTAGCGTTCCTGCGACGCCCATACGGTGAAGGCGTGACGGGCGCCGCCGTAGAGCTCGACCCGGTAATCCGCACCGGCGTCGTCGAGACGCCCAGCCAGGTCGGCGACCGCGTCCAATCCGGAAACGCTGTCCTGCGTGCCGTGCAGGATCAGAAGCGGGCCCTGAACGTCCGCGTAGTCCTGCCCCTCGGGCGTGCCGAGACCGCCGTGGAAGGACACGAAGCCATCCAGCTCGGCGCCGGAGCGGGCGAGCTCCAGTACCGCGGACCCGCCGAAGCAGTAGCCGATCGCGACCACATCATCGTCGCTCGCGCCCTCCAACGCATCGATCTGGTCGAGCGCCCCCTGCAGACGCGCACGCATCGCTTCGCGATCCTGGTAGAGCGCGCCGCTCTCGCGCTTCTTGCCGTCCAGCGTGTCCGGGCGTACCCCCTGCCCGTACAGGTCGGCGGCGAAGGCGGCATAGCCCTGCTCCGCCAGCATCTGGGCGCGCCGGCGTTCATAATCGCCCAGGCCATCCCAGTCGTGGACGATCAGCACCGTGGGCTGCTCGTCGCCCAGGGCCGTATTGCGGGCGTAGTAGCCCTCGTAGGTCTCGCCGTCGACCTCGTAGGTCACGGTTTCCCCGACAATCTCCGCCGCGGCCGGCGTGGCCAACAGCGTCAGCGCCGGCACGGCGGCAATGGCGACCTTGTGCGCGAATGGCATGACGTCTTGCCTCCCTTGGATATGGGCTGAACCGGGAGCCCCCGGCGTCTCTACAAGGATGGGCGCCCCGCAGCCGTCCGGCAACGTGTCGGGGTGTCAATCGGCCGGTTCGCGCCGCACGGACCGCGTGGGCCGCCGGCTCGCCCGCCCGCTCCGGCGCGGCCGACGATCGTTCACCCAGGCAAGCAGCCGCGCATGTCCCCGGCGCCGGAGCCTGCGCATCCAGCCAACATCATCCGACAAGAGCGCGAGCCCAAGCGGCAACATCCAGATGCCCAGCACCGGCAAAAACCAGAGCAAGCCGCCGGCAACGAACGCCCCGCCCAACAACCGCCGCGCCCACGGCGAGCGTCCCTGGCGCACCCGCCGGTCGGTCTGCACGACATGCTGCAGAACCTGCACGGTCATCGCTTTCAGACGGGGAACGAGGGACATGGAAGGTCCGAGATAAGAGGTTGCTGGGACAAAGCCCATGGCACTGCGGCAGCGTGCCACGCAATGTTCACGCCTGGCACGCGCGGCGGCGCGGACCATCCGTCAGCGCGGCTACGTTCATCTTACGACCGCAAACGTGACTGGATCATGGCTTGTCCGGGCGCCGGCCAGAATTTACATCGACGAAACCGACGTTACCTCGCGATCCCGCGCCAGCACGCGCGGGGTGTTTTTTGGTCGATCCTAGACGACTGGCGTGCCACGGCCCGTCTTGAGACGACCTGCAACGATCCTTGGGAGACCCGCGATGCGCGCGTTCCTCGCCGTAACGGCCGCGTTCCTGCTGGGCGCCGCCGTCACCAGCCTGCCGATGACCCGCAGCGCGCTCAGTCAGAGCGACGGCGACGGCCCGACGCTGGAGGACCTGCAGAACGTCATGAAGCAGGTGCAAGGGACCTACGTCGAGGATGTGTCGCGGCAGGACCTGATCCGCTCGGCAATCGACGGCATGGTGTCCGACCTGGACCCGCACTCGGGCTATCTCGATCCAGAGCAGTTCCAGTCGATGCAGGTCAATACCAAGGGCGAATACGGCGGCCTCGGCTTGCGCGTCGCCGAGGAAGAGCATGGCTTTATCGAGGTGATCTCCCCGATCGAGGGGACCCCCGCGGCGGCCAGCGACATCCAAGCGGGCGATCTGATCGTGGGCGTCGACGGCACGTCGACCCGGCAGCTCGACCTGAGCGAAGCGGTCAAGATGATGCGCGGCGAGCCGGGCACGGAGATCACCCTCACCCTGCGCCGCAACGAGCAGGAGCCGTTCGACGTCACGCTGGCGCGCGAGCAGGTCACCATCGAGCCGGTACGCACGGAGGCATTCCAGCAGATCGGCTATCTGCGGATCACCCGCTTCAACGAGCATGCGGGCGAAGCTGTCTCGAAGGCGATCGACACGCTGCGCGAGGACAAAATCGACGGGCCGATGCGCGGCCTCGTGCTTGACCTGCGCAACAACCCCGGCGGTCTGCTGAAGCAGGCGATCAAGGTTTCCGACGCCTTCCTCGACGACAAGGAGGTCGTGTCCGCCCGCGGACGTGGCGGCAGCGTCTCCAAGAGCTACGCCAGCCAGGCCGGGCGGCAGGTCGGCGACATCCCGATCGTGGTACTGATCAACGCCGGCTCCGCCTCGGCCAGCGAGATCGTCGCCGGCGCGCTGCGCGACCACGACCGGGCGATCGTGATGGGCACCCGCAGCTTCGGCAAGGGCTCCATCCAGACGGTCAAGCCGCTGGAGAGCGGCGGCGCGCTGCGTCTCACCACCGCGCGCTACTACACGCCCAGCGGCGACAGCATCCAGGCCGAAGGCATCGCGCCGGACATCCAAGTCGCCCAGGCGAAGATCACCAAACAGACCCCCAGCCGGAGCCTGCGCGAGCAGGACCTGCGTGGCGCCCTGGACAACGACGAGTCGGGTGGCGGCGACCAGCAGGCCGAGTCCGGGCAGTCCGAGGACTCGGAAGACGGCGAAACCGACCGTCTGGCCAAGGACTACCAGCTCAACCGCGCCGTGACGCTGCTGCGGGGTGTGGCGTTGATGGAGCAGAAGGCGCGGTAGGCGCCCCTTCTCCCGCGAGGAGATAGAACAGGCGAGGGCGGAACGCCTTGGCTCTCCCCAAGAGTCCCGCCCTCGCCTTCGCGGAAGAGGGTATAGCTAGTTTTGCGCCCAGTTCGGGGCGCTATCGGATTGCAGGCGGCTTTCCAGCTTGGCGAGCAAGGCTTCGACCCGGCCGCCATTCTGCTCGATCACGCTGGCATACTCGCTGCGCAGCGTGATCGCCATGGAGACCCCCTCGGCCATGATGTCGACGATCTGGTAGCCCCCATCGCCGGTCGGACGAACCCGCCAGGCGAGTTTGACCGGGGCACGGTCGGGCACGTCGACACGGGTGATCACGCGCGCAATGCCCTGGGCCTGCGGGTCCGCGATCGCCCGGTCGATCGTCACCTGGTCCATCGAGAGGTGCTGGAAGGTAGGCAGGAAGCGCGTCAGCGCGACTTCGCGCAGCAGGGCCATGAAACGCTCCCGCTGGTCCTCGCTCGCCACGCGCCAATAGCGCCCCAGCACGAAACGCGCCAGTTCGCGTCCGGCGAAATTCTCCTTCAGGAGCCGGCGTCCGCGCTCGGCCCGCTGCTCGGGGCTGATGTCCTGGGCGCTCAACTGGTCGATCGCAGTGCGCGACAGCTCGGTGATATAGTTCGCCGCGCCCTCAGCCAGTGCGTCGTCGCTCTGCGCCGCATGAACGCTGCCAGAGCCGGAGAAGCCAAGCAGCAGCGCCACGAACCCGGCCGCAAAGGTGCACAGCAGATTGCGCCGGCACAGTCCCGCAACTCGGTGCACGCCATCCTGAATCGTCATGGGATCGGGTATCCTGTGTGATTGGGTGGCAAGTCGCGCACGACTTAGGCGTATGCCTGTAATTGGGTCAAACGGGCGGCGACGGCCAGACCGCACACGGTCACGCGTAATCGCCAGCCTTTGTCACGGCCTCGACGCTGCCTCGAGGCCAGTTTAGACTCCCAAAGACCTACCAAATACCGCCCGCCGCGCAGCGGTCTTTAAACTTATCCGGCAACCTCAACACATGGACATCAGAGGTCGAACGTGAGCGTCACCGAGCACAGCAAATCTGAACTGGAACAAGAACTCGCGGAAGCGATGGTGCGGGTGCTCGAGCTTGAGGTATCGACCGATGAAATCGATCCCGACGCCGCCCTGTTCGGCGAAGGGCTGGGCCTGGATTCCATCGACGCGCTGGAGTTGTCGTTGGAGATCACCCGGCGCTACGGCGTTGAGATCAGGGGAGAGGACGACCGCAACGATCGGATCTTCGCGTCCCTGCGCGCGCTGGCGAGCCACGTGCAGGAAAACCGCACGAAATGACCTCGGAATCGACATGACCGCAACCGGCGCGGCGCGGCCCGACGCGCCCGAACGCGCCAGCACCCGCACGCTGCTCGCCCGCGCGCTGCTCGCCCTGAGCGCGTTGGTCGGCGTTCACTTGGCCGTACTCGCCGACCGCAGCGCGCTCGCCTTGGCGTGCCTGATCTGGGGGGTGGCTGCTGCGCTGCTGCTGAACGCGCTCAGCGCGCACGGTCGCAAGCGCGCGCTACTCGGCGGCTTGGCCGTTCTTGTGGCTGTGCTCGGCGCGCTGCAGGCCAGCGCACCGGCGTTCGATCCACGCCTTGCGCTGGTGTTGCCGCCCACGCTCGGCAATCTCACGGTCAGTGGCGTGTTCGCCTACACCCTGCTGCCCGGGCACGAGCCGGCGATCCTGCGGGTCGCACGCGTTTCCCGCGGGCAGGTGCCGGCGGACCTCGCCGCCTATGCCGTCAAGGTCACCCGCGTCTGGGCCATCCTGCCCGCCGCGATCATGCTGGCGGCGCTGAGCGCCTTGGCCCTGGGTGGGCTCGACGCCTGGTCCTGGATCGCCAACGTCGCCAATCCGGTGCTGTTGGTTGCGACCTTTCTGGGCGAACATGCCGTACGCGGCTGGAAGATGCCGCAGTACGGCCGTCCCTCGGTGTTCTGGACCCTGTCGGTGATGCTGGACAAGCGTGCGTGGCCGCTGCCACAACGCGGCCATGCATAACGAAAGTGCCCAACCCGCCGATGATGCCCCGGCCTGGCCGGTCTTCACACCCTACGACCCGGCACGTCCGGCATTTCATACCGATCAAGGTCCGGTCACGCAGGGCACTGTTCTGGCACGTGCGCAGGCGCTCGCGCGGCGGCTGAGCGCGGACCTGCCCCCCGAAGCGCAGGTCGCCAACTACTGTGAATCCCGGATCGCCTTCACGGTCGCATTGATCGGCGGCTGGCTGGCCGGCCGGTCCGTCGTGTTGCCACCGGACCGGACCGAGCGCAATCTGCAGCTTCTGCGCGAACGCCTCGACCCACTGGTTGTGCTCGCGGAACAGGGGTGCACGCTGACCCTGCCGACCCCCATTCATGTCGACACGATCGCCCCAGACGGCCCGCCACCGGCCGAACCGCCAAGCCTGCCGGGCGACCTTCTGGCCGCGCGCGTGTTCACCTCCGGCTCCACCGGCACGCCGCAGATGAACGACAAGACCTGGGCGATGCTGGCGGCGGCGGGCAAGACCATCCCGGCGATGCTGACGCTCGACCGGCTGGAGACGGCCCACGTGGTCGCCACCGTGCCCAGCCAGCATATGTACGGCTTCGAGACGACCGCCCTGATGCCCCTGCAAGGCGGCGCGGCCGCCTATGCCGACCGGCCGATCTACACCGCCGACGTCGCCCACGCGCTGCATTCGGTGCCGGCCCCGCGTGTGCTGGTCACGACGCCGACCCATCTGCGCGCCTTGATCGAGAGCGACACCGTCCTCCCCGCAATCGACCACGTGATCTCCGCCACCGCGCCCCTGGGGTCCGAACTGGCCCAGGCCGCCGAGCACCGGCTGTCGGCACCGGTGCGGGAGATCTATGGCTTCACCGAGGCCGGCTCGGTCGCCGGGCGGCGCACGCTGGACGGCGACGTCTGGCAGATGCGCAGCGACTACATCGCCCGGACCGTCCAGGGACCGGAAGGGCCCCAGGCGCTGGTGCACTGCCCGACACTCGGCCAGGACGTCGCCTTCCCGGACGTCGTCGAGGTCATGGACGGCAACCGCATCCGCCTCAAGGGACGAGCGCAGGATCTGGTCAACGTCGCCGGCAAGCGGGCCTCGCTCAGCGGACTGGCGGCGCAGTTGATGGAGATCGACGGCGTGCGCGACGCCGCCTTCGTGCAACCTGACGCCGACACCGGCGCCGGACAGATCGGCCGGCTGATCGCGTTCGCCGTTGCACCTGATTGGGACCGAGAGGCGCTGCGCACGGCGCTGAAACAGCGCCTGGACCCCGCGTTTGTGCCGCGCCGGCTGATCCTGCTCGACCACCTGCCACGCAACGCCACCGGCAAGCTGTTGCGTCAGGATCTGGAGGCCTTGCTGGACACCCACCTCGGCCGGCGCTCATGAGCGAGCCAGCGCTCACGACCCAACTGCGCGTCGACCCGGACGATCCCTGCCTGACCGGACATTTCCCCGACCGTCCGGTGGTCCCGGCCGCCGCCATCCTGGACCGTCTGGCCGCCTGGCTGGAAACCGCCACGGCGGTGGAAGTCACCGGTGTCGACCGCGCCCGGATCAAGCTGGCGCTGCTGCCCCAGGTCACCTGGCAGGTGCACGCGGGACCGCATGATCAGGGCCGGATCAAGGTCACCTGCACACAAGACGACCGCACCGCGCTCAACGCGACCTTTACTGTCGCCGCACGCGACCAACGCTAAAATCCGCCATGCGCCGCAGTCCGGCCGAGAACACCGACATCCAGCAGCAGTGGCGCCATCTGCCCGAACGCGGCACGCCGGGCATTACACGTTTCTATCTGCACCTGTGCCTGACACTCGGCCGCACGGCCGCGCGGCCGATCCTCTACGCCATCGCGCTCTATTTCCAGCTGTCCACGCCGGTCGCCCGGCGGGCCTCCCGGCGCTATCTGGCGCGCGTCCTTAACCGGCGCGCGACGACGCTGGACACCTTCCGTCACATCCTGACCTTCGCCACCACGATCATGGACCGGGTGTTCTTCCTCTCCGGTCGCGATCGGGCGCTCAAGGTCTCGCTCCACGGCGCCGAACACTTCGACGCCCTGCGCGCGCAGGGACGCGGGTTCTTCCTGATGAGCGCGCACCTCGGCAGTTTCGAGACGATGCGCGCATTGGGGCGCGCGCACGGTGACCTGCCGATCAAGATTCTCATGTACGTCGATAACGCCACGCGGCTGAACCAGGTGCTGGCCGAACTGAACCCGGAGGTGATGGCGAACGTGATCCCGCTCGGCCGCCCGGATGCCATGCTGGAGGTCCGCGACTGGATTCAACAAGGCGGCATCGTTGGCATCCTGGCCGACCGCAGCACGGCCAACGAAAAGCTGACCAACGTCGACTTTCTGGGAGCCCCCGCACCCTTCCCGCTTGGCCCCTGGCTGCTCGCCGCGACGCTGGAAGCGCCAGCGTTGACGAGCTTTGCGCTCTACCGCGGCAACGGACACTACGAGGTCCACTTCGAGCCGTTCGCCGATCCCGTCACCGCCCCGCGCGGCGCGCGACGCGAGGCTGCCACGGCGTATGCCCGTGCCTACGCCGACCGGCTGGCCACCTATTGCCAGGCCGCCCCCTACAACTGGTTCAACTTCTACGACTTCTGGGGCGACGAGCGCCGCAACGCCGCCACGCCCGACAGCCAAGAGGGCTAGCCCGGTGCGTGCACGCCTGACCGCCTTGCTCCGACCACTGCTCGTGCTGGCCTTGCTGGGCGCCCTGGGGGCTGGGCTGCTGAGCCAGGTGCCGATCCGCGCGGACCTCTCGATCCTGCTGCCAGAACGTCAATCGGAGGACCTGGCCCTGTTGCAGCGTGCGTTGCAGGAAGGGCCGGCCAACCGCACGGTGATGATCGCGCTTCGACCCGTCGATCCGCCGGCCGACGCCAAGGCCCGCACGGATCAGCTGGCCGAACTCAGCCGCACCATGAAGCGCGCGCTTCAGGACAGCGGCCTGTTCGCGCGCGTCGCCAACGGCAGCCTGTCGCTGGACGACGCCGCACTGCAGCCCTTCCTGGAACACCGCTACCGCCTGAACCCGGCGCTGGCGGCCGACGCGTTCTCGCCCTCCAGCCTTAACCAGGCATTCGACCGGCTGCTGGTCGAGCTGCGCGGTCTGGGATCGCCCTTGATCGAGCGGATCATGCCGCGCGACCCGACACTGCGCATCTTCGAGGTGGCCCAGCTGTGGCGCGGCGACGCCGGCCCGCGCAAGGCAAACGGCGTTTGGGTCGGGCGCGATGGCACGCGCGCGGTGCTGCTGGCGCGCAGCAAGCGCGCGGCGTTCGACGCGGGCGGACAGGGCGAGGTCCTGGACGCGATCGACGCCGCCGTTCGCACGGTCGAACAGACGCACGGCGCGATAACGGCCGTACGCTCCGGGCCGTCGGTGATAGCAGTGGAAAGCCGCAACACAGCCGAATCGGAATCCCGTCGCCTGCTGATCTGGTCGCTCCCCATCGTGGCGTTGATCCTGCTAATCGCCTTTCGCCGGCCAAGCGTGCTGGTCGCCAGCGCGGTGCCGATTGCTGCCGGCTTCGTCGCCGGCGCGGGTGCCGTGGCAGCCGTCTTTGGGGAAATTTTGGCGCCCACGCTGGGGTTCGGGGCGATCCTGATCGGGGTAGGCGTGGACTATCCCCTGCATCTGTTCGCTCACCGCCGGCCCGAGGAGCCCCCAACGCACACCGCCCGGCGGATCTGGCCGGCGCTGGCGCTGGGCGCGGCCACCACGGCAATCGGTTTCCTGCCGCTGGTGCTGTCCAGCTTCCCCGGCGTGGCACAGCTGGGCGTGTTCACCCTGGCCGGCCTGCTGGTCGCCGCCGGGGGCGCCCGCTGGATATTGCCCTGGCTGATGCAGCCGGTGCATCTGCCCCCGGCGGAAGCGGTGTGGGACCGGCTGGCACCGCTGCACGCCGCCCTCGGCCGGCTGCGCCTGCCAACCCTGTTGCTGACGGCCGTGGCGGCCGGCTGGCTGGCGTTGCTGCCGGGATCGCAGGTCTGGCAGCAGGATCTGCGCGGTCTGAGCCCGATCTCGGAAACCCGCAAACAGGTCGACCAATCCCTGCGCGCCGACCTGGCGGCGACGAACCCGCGCTACCTGCTGGCCATCGACGCGCCGGATATGGAGACGCTGCTGCAGCGTCAGGAAGCCCTGCAGCCGACCCTGGACAAGCTGATCGCGGACGGGGCGGTGGCGCAGGTCGATCTGCTGGCCCGCTACCTGCCAAGCGCGGCCCGCCAGCGCGCCCGTCTGGCGTCCCTGCCCGACGCCGCAACGCTGCGCCAGCGGCTGGACCGCGCGCTCGCCGACCAGCCATTTTCGCCCGGGACATTCGCCCCTTTCGTCACCGACGTTGCGGCGGCCAAGGCAGCCGGCCCGCTGACGCCTTCGGAGATCGCGGCACCGCTACTGCGCAGCCGCCTCGACACGCTGGCGGTGGAAACCACGCACGGCCAGGTCCGGGGCTTCGGCTTCTTCGAGGGGCTACGCGACGAAGCGCGGCTGCGCCATGCTTTGGCACACGTCGACGTGCCCGGCGTACGCCTGCTCGACCTCAAGGCGGAGACGGAAGCCCTGATGCAGGGGTATCGGGATGAAACGCTGCGCTGGATCGCGGTGGGCGCCTTGCTTGGCCTCGGCGCCCTTGCGATCGGCCTGCGCGGGGCGCGCGCGGTCGGACAGGTCGGCGCGTCGGTGCTGGTCTCGGTCACGCTCTCGGCTGCGCTGCTGGTCGCGCTCGGCACGCCGTTGACGCTGTTCCATCTACTCGGCCTCATGGTGGTCGCAGGGCTGGGGCTGGACTACGCGATTTTTCTGCGCCAAGCCGTCCGCGATGGCGCCAACAGCCCCGAGGCCGGGCGGGATGGCCGGCGCAGTGTGGCGATCTGTGCGCTCACCAGCCTCTCGGTCTTCGCCATTCTGTCGACCGCCGAGATCCCGATGCTGGGGCAATTGGGCGTCACCGTGGCCCTGGGGGCCGGCGTGTCGCTTTTGAGCGCGCTGGTGTTCACAGGCGCCCTGCGGACCCATGTTACAGTGTCCTAGTGACAGAGTCGGCCTTTGACCATCATCCACGGACCCGCTCGCCCGTGACCCCGCTTGCCATCACCGCGCTCTCGACCGTCAATGCGCTTGGCATCGGCCTCGATGCCACGGCGGAGGGCCTGTGGGCGAACCGTATTGCCCTGCGCCCCTGCGACTATGAGGATGCGCACATCGACACCCACATCGGCCGGGTGCCCGGGGTGGAGGACGTGACGCTGCCCACGGCGTTCGCCCGCTTCGACTGCCGCAACAACCGCCTGGCGGAGATGGCGGTCCGCGCCGATGGCTTCGAAGGGGCGGCACAGGCCGCGATCCGGCGCTATGGCGCGCACCGGGTCGCCCTGATCCTGGGCACCTCGACCTCCGGCGTCCGGGCGGGCGAAGTCGCATTTGCCAGGCGCGACCCGAAAACAGACGCGCTCCCGGACGACTTCCGCTTCCACGAAACCCACGATCACCATGCCCTGGCCTGGTATGTGTCGGAACGGCTCGGCATCGCGGGACCGACGATGACGGTCTCCACCGCCTGCTCCTCTTCGGCCAAGGTCTTTGCCGATGCCCATCAGTTAATCGAGGCCGGGTTGGTCGATGCCGCGATCGTCGGCGGGGCGGACTCGCTCTGTCTGATGACGCTGTACGGCTTCAAATCGCTGGACCTGCTGGACACCGGCCCGGCCCGGCCGAACGACGCGGACCGGCGCGGCATCTCGATCGGCGAGGGCGCCGGCCTGGCCCTGGTCGAGCGCGAGGTCGGCGAGCGCCCGGCACTGGCCCGATTGCTCGGCTACGGCGAAAGCTCGGACGCCCACCACATGTCCGCCCCGCACCCCACCGGTCTGGGCGCGGAGCTATCGATGCGTGCGGCACTCGAGCGCGCTGGCTTGGACCCTGGCGCGGTGGACTACATCAACCAGCACGGCACCGGCAGCACGCAAAACGACCAAAGCGAGACCCAGGCGATTGCCCGGGTGTTCGGCCCCCAACTGCGCTGCAGTTCCACCAAGGGCGCGACCGGCCATACGCTGGGCGCGGCCGGGATCATCGAAACGGCGATCTGTATCTGCGCGCTGACCCGGGGGTTCCGACCGGGCAACAGTAACCTGGAAACGCTGGACCCCGAGATTCCCACCACCGTGCAGCGCGCGAGCGAAGCGGCGAGCATCGACGTTGTGCTGATGAACTCCTTCGGTTTCGGCGGCAGCAACTGCAGCCTGCTGCTCGGCCACGGCGATGCCAGCGTGTCGGTTCCGGAGGCGCGCCAGCCATGATCGAGACCACCCTCCTCGGCATCGGTCTGCACGGCCCCGGCATGGCCGGCTGGGCGGACGGCGGCGCGGTCCTGGCCGGCCGTGTGCCTTACGACCCCGCCATCACCCCGCCGCCGCAACCCGAGAACCTGAGCCCGCGGGAACGTCGGCGGGTGTCCCAGGCGGTGCGCCTGGCACTGGCCGTGGGACAGGAATCCGTGCGCCATGCCCGTGTCGACCCAGGCGAGCTGCCGTCGGTGTTCGGCTGGGCGCATGGCGATGGCGCAACCGTCCAGCGCATCCTGATGGAGCTGTCGACCGACGAGCGCCACGTCTCGCCCAAGGACTTCCACCACTCGGTGCACAACGTCGCGGTCGGCTATTGGGCGATCGCGACCGGCTGCCACCGGGCCTGCACCAGCGTATCGGCCGGCGCCGATACCTTCCCCGCTGCGCTATTGAAGGCGATGGCACAGATCCGGGCCGATGGCGACCCGGTCCTGCTCGTGCTGTGCGATACGCCGTTTCCAGAGCCGCTCAACACCGTCTGCCCGGTCGGGGCGCCACTCGGCCTCGCCTTGGTGCTGGGGCCGCCCAGGCAACCCGGGGCGAAGGCGATCCTGCGCGCTGACTTCACCGCCGGAGGGACGGAGCCAACACCGCCCGAGATCCCGGCGCTGCGCGAACTGTGGCAGTATAACGCCGCTGCGCGTGCCCTGCCCGTCCTCACCGCCCTGGCACGCGGCGAGGCCATGCGGGAGGGCCTCCCCTACGGCGCCCACGCTCACCTAGACCTAGAGCTGACGCCGTGCTGAACGGCGGACTGCTGGACCGCGCGGGCATCGCCGCGCGCATTCCGCACGCCGGGGCGATGGTGCTGCTGGACACGGTGGTCGCCAGCGACGGCACGACGATCCATGCCCGCACCGACAGCCATCGGCGCCCCGATAACCCGCTACGCCGAGACGGTCGGCTGCACGCGATCGCCGGCAGCGAATACGGTGCGCAGGCGGCCGCCGTACATGGCCCCCTGCAAGCCGGCGCGCACGCCGTTGCCCAACCGGGCATGGTCGTCTCGGTACGCGAACTGAACTGGACGCGGGCGCGGCTGGACGATATCGACGGCCCGCTCGACGTGCACGCGACCTGCCTGCTGGCGACCCGGCAGCAGCTCGCCTATGCCTTTACCCTGGCGCACGCGGGCACGACGCTGGTCGAAGGAGAGGTCGGAATCATCCTGTCATGAGCGAGGGCGCATGAGCGAACAACCGCCGCGCCGGGCGCTGGTGACCGGCGGCAGCGGGGCGATCGGCGGGGCCATCTGCCGGACCCTGGCCGCCCAGGGCACTGAGGTCATCGTCCACGCCAACACCAACCTTGCCGGTGCCGAAACGGTTGTAGAGGCGATCCGCGCCGAGGGCGGCCGGGCGCAAGCGGTCGCCTTCGATGTCACCGACGCGGACGCGACGCAGGCCGCGCTCGAACGGCTCGGCGCGGACGGGACGATCCGGATCGCGGTGCACGCCGCCGGCATCCACGCCGACGCCACGATGGCCGGCATGGACCGGGCGAGCTGGAACCGGGTCGTCGACGTCTCGCTGAACGGCTTCTACAACGTCGTGCAGCCGCTCTTGCTGCCGATGACGCGAGGGCGCTGGGGCCGGGTGATCGCGGTTTCCTCGATCTCCGGCATCCTGGGCAACCGTGGGCAGACCAACTACGCCGCCGCCAAGGCCGGCCAGCACGGCGCGATCAAGTCGCTCGCCCAGGAAGTCGCCAGCCGCGGCATCACCGCCAACGCAGTCGCGCCGGGCGTGATCGCCACGCCGGACACCGAAGCCAGTTTCGACCCGGCGCGGATCAAGGAGCTGGTCCCGATGCGCCGCGCCGGCCAGCCGGAAGAGGTCGCCGAGCTGGTCGGCTTCCTCGCCTCCGACAAGGCCTCCTACATCACCGGTCAGGTGATCGCGGTCGCCGGGGGACTGGCTTAGCGCCGGCTGTCGCCGCCCCAGTCATCAGACACCTAAACGCTTAGGTGTCCGTGCCGTTTGCCGGGCGGATGCTCGACGCTTCGCGGACGATCTCCGTACGGAGGTTCTGGACCCAGCCGTTGTAGTTGGAGTGGATCTTCCCTTCCGCCGCATCATACTTGAGGTTCGTGCTGTCCTTATAGGTGATCGAGAAAGTCTGGGTGTTGTGCATGATGTCGACGACAGCGACATGGCTGCGGATCGGCAAGCGGCCGATCAAATGGCCAGGCTGATCCGGGTCGGCGCGCTGGATCTGCCAACCAAGCCTGCCACCCGCGCGCTTAATGGCGTTTTCGACCTCCATCATCTCCGTCGACGGCGGTGCGGAGAGGGAGGCCTCCTGAACGTTGTAGATATCGGAGGTGCGGCAGCCGGCCAGCGCGGCGACGAGCAGCACCGCCGCGACAAGGCGGAGCGCCCAGGCGCGCGGATCCAGGCCGGCAGTGGTCGAAGAGATAGTCCCCGTCATGATCGTCCCCCAGTAACGTACAAGCTTGACGCGCGGCCGGCCTCTATGGCCGGTGCTCCGCATCTACGGTCCCATGCCGGCGGTCGGCGCGCAATACGCGCACCAAGCCCGCAGGATCGAAACCGCGGGCCAAGAGCTTGCCCGTCACCATCGCGGTGATCGCCAGGGTATCGGCAAGCGGCCGGTAATAGCTGTGGCGCGGCGGCCGGGCGGGATAAACGGCGGGCACCGGCACCTCGACGATCCGCCAGCCGCGGCGGGCGGCCTCGATCAGCACCTCGCTCTCGAATACGAAGCCGCTCCGGCGTGCCGGCAAATCCAGCCGGTCGACCAAGCCGCCCGGATAGACGCGCAGGCCGCACTGCGTGTCCCCGATCCGCTGCCCAGCAGCCCAGGAAATAAAAAAGCCCGCGATCCGATTGGCGATCCGACGCGCGCGCGGCATTTCAGCCGTATCGTGCACCCGGCTGCCCAGCACTAGCATGTCCGGCGCCGCCCAGCTCAACAGCCGGGGAATATCGCGGGTACGGTGCTGGCCATCGGCGTCCAGCGTCACGACGGCGTCGAAGCCGGCCGTGCGTGCGGCTGCAAGCCCATCGATCAGGCTCGTCCCCTTGCCGGCGTTCTCGGCATGGCGGATCAGCTGAACGTCGAGCCGACCCGCTTCCGCCGCCGTGGCGTCGTGGGAGCCGTCGTCCACCACGATCACCTCGGCCAGCTGGGCCCGCACCCGCCGGATCAGATCGGCAATCGTGGCCGCTTCGTTGTAAGCCGGGATCAGGGCGACACAGCGACCCACCGACGGGCGCTCACGCACCAACGCGCCGGGCTCCCCAGCCGGGGCCATCCGGTCGGCTTCCTGCGCGTCCTCCCCCGAATCGAGACTGACGTCGCAGGCGCTCATTCCGCCGGCTCCGGCGGCGCGATGGCCGCGGGGCTCTGCTCCGGATCGCGGCGTTGCTCCAGCCAATAGAACAAACGGAAGGCCGCCAACCGCAGGTCCAGGTTGAGACCGTGGCGGGTGTCGCCGGCCAGCACCGACAGGACCGCCCGGCGCACGCCCAGAAGGTTGCGCGGGTTCATGAACATACGCTGCAACGCCGGCGTGTTGAACCGGCGGATGAACCAGGAAATCCGCTTCAGATCGCCTTCCACCAGCTTCTGGTGGCGGCGCAACAGGCGCGCCCCGCGCGCGGGATGATCGAGCAGGCGATCAATCGCCGCGGCAGCCGACTGCGCCCCGATCATCGCCAGGTGCACGCCACTGGAGAACACGGGATCGAGGAAGCAATAGCTATCGCCCAGCAGGAGATATCCGTCGCCGTACATCCGGTCGGCGCAGTAGCTGTAATTGCCGGTCCCGCGCACCGGGCTCACGCGCTCGGCGTGCTGGACCATCTCCCAGACCTCGGCACTGCGTTGCAGGGTCTCGGTATAGAAGTCCTCCAGGCTGCCCCGCCGGCGCTTGAAGTGCTCGGGCCCGCAGACAGCGCCGACCGAAACGCGTCCGTCCGGCAGCGGGATCATCCAGATCCACCCCTGGTCGAACCAGCACACCGCGATGTCGCCGTCGAGCCCCCAGTTGTCCCGTGAGACCCCACGCAAATGGGCGAAGATCGCAGCGGTGTTGTGCATGCGGTCGGGCTGCCGGTTGGTGAGCTTGCGCGCCAGCAGGCCATCACGCCCGGAGGCGTCGATCACGAAGCGCGCGCGGTCGGTGCGCCGGCCGATACCGTCGTCCACCGTCAGGACGCTGTCGCCCAGCCTCGGCGCGGCGCTGACCACCTCGGTGCGCTGATGCACGGTCACCCCGTTGGCTGCGGCATTGTTCAGCAGCAGGGCATCGAACGACGCGCGCTCGACATGGTAGGCATGTCCCGGGTTGGGATCGAGTGCCTGATCGAAGCGGAATACCTGGCGGCGGCCATGCTTGGGTGCGACGAACTCCGCCCCCGGCTTGAAGGTGCCCATCGCGCGCACCTGATCGTGCACGCCCAGATCCTCCAGCAACGGCACCGTCTTGGGCAGCAGCGATTCACCGACGTGGAATCGGGGATGCTGCGCCTTCTCGTACAGCACAACGGAACGCCCGCGCCGCGCCAGCAAGGTGGCCACGGTGG
This sequence comes from Rhodovibrio salinarum DSM 9154, assembly GCF_000515255.1. Taxonomy (NCBI): domain Bacteria; kingdom Pseudomonadati; phylum Pseudomonadota; class Alphaproteobacteria; order Rhodospirillales; family Rhodovibrionaceae; genus Rhodovibrio; species Rhodovibrio salinarum. The sequence goes on from NZ_KI911559.1 coordinate 60,612, forward strand.
CCCCGCCCGGCCCCCCGCCGATGACGGCAACGTCGGCGGGTCCGCTGGGGTCGGGCGCGCCTGAGTCATCGGGCGGTTGGGTCACGTCGGCATCTCCCCTGCCTCAGACCGGGCGACCGGCCGGTAAGCCGCTCGCCTGACCGGTCCGAGACCGAAGGTGGGCCGAAACACGCCGGACCGCAACCGCCGCCCGCCCCGTAGCCGCCGCGGATCAGCGCAACAGGCCGCGGATCAACGACACCGCGAACAACACCAGGAAGATAACAAACAGGACCTTCGCGATCCCGGCAGCCGTACCGGCAACACCGCCGAAGCCCAGCCCGGCGGCGATCAGTGCGATCACGAGAAACGTCAGAGACCAACCCAACATGTAAACCTCACCTTTGTCATGAAACGTATTGGCGGCGCCACGTGACGCCGTCATGCATAGACCTGATGGCCAATACCCCGCGGCAAAACACCGGTCATCGGCAAATCACGCTGGGCTCACAAGCCGCGAACCTATACTACCGCAACTGTTCAAGCTAATCGCCTCATAATCCTACCTAATGCGCGACCGGTTTGTTGACGACACCGGCTGCGGAACGACACAAGCTCGGGTGTTCAAAACCACCGGGATATGCGTCCCGCAACTACGCGATCAAATCAGGTTTCTCACACCACCCGGCCGTCGCGCAGCCGCACCACGCGGTCGGCGACATCGAAATAGCGCTCGTCGTGCGAGATCACGATCAGCGTTTTGCCCTGCCGTTGCAGGTCCGGCAGCAGTTCCCGGTAGAAGATCTGACGGAACGCGGGGTCCTGGTCGGCCGCCCATTCGTCGAACACCATGATCGGCCGGCGTTCCAGATATCCCTGAACCAACGCCAGCCGCCGGCGCTGTCCGCTCGACAGGTCGAGCGTCGAGAAACGACCTTCGTTCAGGCGGACCTTGTGCGCCAGCTCCAGACGTTCGAGGTAGGCCTGCGCGTCGGCCGCCAGCTCCGGGTCGTTCTCCGGCAGCTGTTCGAACAGGTGATGGTCGCTGAAGACCGTCGTAAACAGTTGACGGTAATGGTCCCGGTCGGAAGCGGACACGGGCGCGCCGTCCCACAGCACCTGCCCTTCCGAAGGGGGGTAGAGGGCCATCAGCAGCTTCAGGAGCGTGGTCTTGCCCGACCCGTTCTCCCCCACCACGAACAATATCTCGCCGGCCCGCACCGTAAGATCAATCGGTCCCAGAACGAACGGGTCCGTGCCTTCGGTTTTGGGAAAACGATAGCTGACGCCCACCAGGCGAATCACCTCGGGCACGGCAGGCTCGGCGTCCGCTGCGCGCGCGGCCAGATGCGGCTCGGGCGAGGCGAAGCGCGCCGAGAGATCGGCGATCTTCTCGAACGCGACCTTGGCCCGCGTGACGTTCGCGAGCGACTGCAGCACCTGGTCGACCGGCCCCTTCATATAAAGCAGGACCAGCACGTAACCGCTGAGCACTTCCGCCGGGATCGGCTCGATCCAGGCGGCCCAGCCGAACAGCGCGCCGATGACCAGGAAGAACAGGGCCGAGCCGACCGCGTTGCCGATCACGAAGGTGTTGATCGCGCGCTGATTGACGTCACGGATCCGGGCGATCGTCGGCTCAATCTGCCCGTCCAATAGCTGCGCCCGACGGGTCAGGTTGAGCCGCAGCTCCTTCGCGCCGTCGCTCAACACCCGGTAGGCCTTGTGCAGTTCGTCCTCGTGCTGTCGCGCCGTCCAGAAGCCGCGGATGCCGCGACGGGTGATCCGGTATTGGACCGCCGTTCCCATCGCGAGCAGACACAGCGTCAGAACGAACAGCGGCACCGAGAGAACCGCCATGTAGACGAGACAGCCGAGCACCACCGCGAGCGAGATCACGAAACCGGCAAACACGAAGGCCACGTCGCTGATCATATCGACATCGTGCGTCAGTACCGGCATCAGCCGATGGCTCCGGAAACGCTCCAAGGCGTCGATCGGCGCGGACAGGATCTGGCGGGCCAACTGCCCGCGCACCCGCGCTACCAGCCGCTGCCCGACGATGTTGATGCAGATGTCGGAAGCCACCCGCCCCGCCAGCGTCACCAGGCACAACCCGGCGAATCCCAGGGCCAATTGGCGCGGCCACGCGCCCGCGGTGTGGAGCGTCTGGTTGATCACCGACAGCAGGGCGACCGTCCCGATGCTAGCGCACGCACCGCAGACGACCGCCAGCAGCAAGATGCCCGCAAAGGGCCGCAGCAGGCCGACAATCCCTTTCATCGCCCCGCCTGCCGGACCTTGGGGAGCGGACACAGGCTGCCGCAGGTGTCCACCCCGGCCAGCCGGTAGCGCAGGCAACAGACCTTGCGCCGGCGCACCGGCGTACCGGCGTCGTCGAGATAGCGGATGTGGCCGGCGAACGGGCTGGCATCCGCGGCCTCCGGCGCCTGCGGATCGATCCAGCGCCTGGCCGCCGCCAGCGCGGCGCGGTCGGCCTCCGGCCGGGCGGCGGCGACGCGGACCGCCCATTCGTAATAGTGCGCGGCGTTCCCCCAGAGCAGCCGCGGCGACACACGGCTCCAGCCCGCGAGCGCGGCCACCAGGGGACCGAGGTGCCCCGCCATCAGACCTTCCGACAGCAGGTCGTCGGGGGTGCCGGGCGCGGTCGCGCCGGCGTACCGGATCGCCTCGGGTTCGCCGTCCGCGGACAGCAGAATCTCCGTCTCCGCGAGGCGCATCGGAAGATGCTGGCCCGCGAGCACGACGAGGGCCACTGTGGGCGGGATCACCGTGCCGAAGTATTTGAGCGTCCAGAACGAGACCGCAGCCACGCGCGCGTCCGTCGGCCAGCGCGCGGCGAACGGTGTCACTACCCGGTCCAACATGGTGGGGGTCATCAGGTCCGCCGACTGCACGGCCGGGCGCGGATCGTCCGGGCCAGCCACCTTGCCTTGCAGGACCGCAAGGTCGCCGGTCAGCAGGGCCCCCAGATCCAGGCCCGGCGCGCGGGCTGTGCGTCCCACGCTCATCCCCGGCGCGCCAAAAGCCACAGAAAATACGGCGCGCCGACGAAGGTCGCCAGAATCCCGGCAGGGATCTCGTAGGGGAAGTGCAGCGACCGGCCGAGCCAATCCGCCGCCACCATGATCGCCGCCCCGATCAGCATCGCGGCCAGAAGTTGGTGGCGGGCCCGCACGAACCCGGCCATGCGCGCCATGTGCGGCGCCATCAGACCGACGAAGGTCAAGGGACCGGTCAGCAGGGTGGCACCAGCGGTCAGCACGGCCGAGATCGACAGCAGCAGCAGCCGGCTCCGGCCGACGCGTACGCCCAGGGCTTGGCTCGTCGTCGCGCCGAGCGGCAAGAGACCCAGCCACCGCACAGTCAACAGGCTCAGCCCCAGGCCGAGCGCGAGCAGCAGCGCCCCGGCCAGCGCCGGCAGCGCGCCGGCCCGGAAGGTCGGACCGGTGATCCAGACCAGGACGTAGCTGGCACGCGGATCGCCGCTGGCGACCACCAACGAGACCACGCTGGTGAACAGCGTTCCGAGCGCGACACCGCACAGCAGCACGTGATTCGGCGCGAAGCGCACCGACCGGGCCAACAGCAGCAACAGCGGAAACACCAGCAGCGCCCCCAAGGTGGCCGCGACGAGCTGCGTGACGGGCGACATCCCGGCCCCCAGGAACAGCGCGGCGATCACCCCGAGCGCGGCGCCGGAACTGACCCCCAACACCTCCGGGCTGGCCAGCGCATTGCCGGTCGTGCGCTGCACGATCGTCCCGGCGAGCGCCAGCATGCCGCCCGCCGTCAGGGAGGCCAGCACCCGCGGCCAGCGGCCGCCGATCAATTCCATGAGTGGAAGCTGCCCCACCTGAACGTGTTCGCTCAACGACAGGGCGACGACGATGGTCAGTCCGACAGCTGTCAGCCCAAGCGCCAGACGGGGAATCCGGAGCCGTCGCGCCGCCGTGCCGACGAGCTGGTCGGCCGTGTCGGCGAGCGGCATCGACTTGATCAAGACGAGCAGCAACGGCGCCCCCAACATCGCGGTCGCGATTCCGGTCGGTACCTGGGCGATCCAGCGGGCCGCGAGTTGCACGACCCCGTCGGCCAGCAGCAGCAGCGCCGCACCGAGCAGCGGGGCCCAGACGAGCCGCGCGCGGAACGTCCGCGCCCCCGCGACGCGCGCCAGATGCGGCGCGGCCAAGCCGATGAACCCGACCACGCCCACGGCGCTGGCAACCGCCGCAGCCAGAGCCGTCGCGACCGCGAGCGCCAACAGACGCACCCGCCGCAAGGGCACACCCAGGCTGGTGGCGCTAGTGTCGTCGAGCCCGGCGACCGTCAGCGGCCGGAGCAGCGGCACCAGCAGCAGTATTCCCAACGCCAGACGCCAGGCCAGCGCCTGCGCCTGTCCCCAGTCGTTCTGCAGCAGCGAACCGCTGGACCAGATGAACACGCTCCGCAGGAACTCGTACTGGAAGATTCCGAGCAGCGCCGTCGCCGAACCGGCAACCAGGCTGATGATCAAGCCGGCCAGGATCAGCGTGATCGGCGACAGGCTGCGCCGCCAGGCGATCGCGAAAACCAGCGCCATCGCGCCCGCGGCCCCGCAGAACGCGGCCAGATCGCGGGTCACGCCCAGGAACAGGCCCGGGGTCACGAGCGCCCCGATCGTCACGCCAAGCTGCGCGCCGGAGAGGATGCCAAGCGTCGAGGGCTCGGCCAGGGGATTGCGGAGCACCTGCTGGAACACCGTCCCCGACAGGCCGAGCGCCACGCCGACCAGCACCGCCACCACCGCGCGCGGCAGCAGGGCGTGATGCACGAAAACGTCCGCGAAGCGCGTCGGATCGGGGGCGACCGCCACGTCGGCCAGGCGGTCCAGCGCAACGTGCTGTGCCAATCCCGCCAGCAGCAGGCCCAGCGCGGGCACGACGAGGGCGAGCAGCAGTTGTGCCGGCGACAGCCTCACGACGACGCCCCGGGCTGTAAAACGCGCGAGATCTGCTCGGCGAACCGCATCGCCGACGGCAATGCTCCGAACACCCAGGTCGGCGGAATCTGCACGACCCGCCCTTCGCGCACCGGCGGCAGGCTGCGCCACAGGGCGCTGGTCTTCAGACTGTCGGGCGGCCCGGGCGCGATCACCACCAGACGGGCGTCGGGCACGCGCGCAACCGCATCCAGGCCGGCCATGCCGAAGCCCCAGATGTTGGTCTCTTCCGTCCACGCGTTGGCAAGGCCCAGGTGCTGCAGAACGGCGTCGAACAGGCTGCCATCGCCGTAAACATCGACGTGGCGGGCATCGCTGAACTTGAAGATCAGCACCGGCCGCCCGTCATAGCCGGCCAGACGCTGACGGGCGCGTTCCAACGTCTCCGACAGGCGCTGGCGGAAGGCGGCCGCCTGCGCTTGCCGCCCGGTGCGGTCGGCGATCGCTTGCAGCGCCGCGTCCGCGAGACGATAGGGCGCCCGCTGCTGGCTGTAGATCTCGAGCGGCAAGGTCGGCGCGATCGACTTGAGACGTGCGGTCGGCACACCGTAGCCCGCCAGCGAAACGATCAGGTCGGGCGACAGGGCCCGCAAGCGCTCCAGATTCGGCCAGGTGCGCAGACCGAGATCGACCACCTCCGGCGGCAACTCGGGCGTGACCACCCGCCGCCGATAGAGCGGCGCTTCCGCAACGGCCAGCGGGGTCAATTGAAGGGCCAGCACGGTTTCGGCCAGCCCCCAATCCAGCACCGCCAACCGGGGCCCGGCGGCAGCGGCCGACACCGGAAGGACGGGCAAAAACGCGGCGAGCGGCAGTCCGGTCACGAACTGCCGCCGCGTCATCGAGGGTAAAGGGGAGACCGGGGAGCCTACGCCCCCCGGCCTCCCGCCCGGCGTCGAGCGATCGAACGTCACGCGCGGCGCTACCAGTTGTATTTCAGCGTCGCGTAGACCGTGCGTCCGACACCGTAGTAGCAGCCGGTCGCCGACAGGCAGGTGGCGACGTACTTCTCGTCCAACACGTTGTTGACATCGAGCGAGACCTGCAGTCCCGCAAAGTCATTGCTGAGCGCGCCCAGGTCATAACGCACACCGGCATCGAACAGGGTGTAGGAATCGATGTCGTAGGTATTCCCGGTATCGCCGTAAGTCTGGCCGACGTAGCGGGCACCGCCACCGAGCCCCAGCCCCCGCAACGGGCCGTCCTGGAACTCGTAGTCGACCCAGCCGGATGCCTGGTGCTTCGGCACGAACTGCAGGCGATTACCTTCGTCGCTGTTGCCCGAGCTATCCGGGTTGTCTTTCGTAATCTCGCTTTCGGTATAGGCATAGGAACCGACAAGCGACAGCCCTTCGGTCAACTGGGCCTTGCCTTCGAGTTCCAGCCCCCGGACCTCCACTTCGCCGGTCTGCACGTTGAAGCTGGTGTTCACCGGGTCCGGCGTCAGCACGTTGGTGCGCGTGAGCTGGTAGGCCGAGACCGTCACGAAGCTGTTCCAGTTGGCCGGCTGGAACTTGACGCCGGCCTCGATCTGCTCACCCTCCGTCGGATCGAACGGCTCGCCGTTGCGGTTCGTACCGCCCTCCGGATCGAACGAGGTCGAGTAGCTGGCGTAAGGCGCCAGACCGTTATCGAACAGATAGGTCAAGCCGACGCGGCCGGTGAACGCGCCGTCGTCCTGATCGCTGCTCGACGTGCCACTGCCCAGCCGCCAGGTGTCGGTTTCCGTCTCCGCCCAGTCATAGCGGCCGCCGAGCGTCAGGGTGAAGCCGTGGAAGCCGATCTGGTCCTGCGCATAAAGGCCGAGCTGCGACTGCGTCTGGTCGATCTGCAACCCCGGATCGGGCCGTGTCACCGACGCGCCGTACTGCGGATCGTAAGCGTTGAACGTCCCCGGCAGGATCGTCAGCTGGGTTTCGGTGAACGAGCTGTCCTCGAAGGAATAGTCGACCCCGACCAACGTCGTGTGATCCAGCGGCCCGGTCGCATAGTCGGCGATCACCTGATTGTCGACCGTGAAGAGCTGCGAGGTTTCCGGGAACCCCCAGGCATACCGCATCAGCGCAGACGGGTCGCAGGTGCCATTACAGAACGCCTGAACGCGCTGCGTATCGACGTCGACGTCGGCATAGCGCAGGTTCTGACGCAGCGTGAAGGTCTCGTCCAACTCGTGCTCGGCCTCGTAGCCGACGAACCACTGCTGATTCTCGAACAGATCGTAGTCTGGCTCGCCGACGAAGGTCTCGCGCGGCAGTTCGCCGTAGCCATCGGTGTAGAGGGTGCCATTGGCCGGCAGCGCCGGAGCGCCGCCACCGCCTTCCGAGCGCACCTCTTGATACTCGGCGAACAGTGTCAAGCTGGTCCCGTCGCTCGGCACCCACTTGAGCGAGGGCGCGACGTAGGCCTTCTGCTCGTCAACGTGGTCGAACTCCGTGTCGCTGTCGCGGCCGAGCAGGACCAGCCGCCCCTGCAACTCGCCGCTGTCGATCAGGCTGCCGCTCAGGTCGGCGGCGGCCTGCTTGCGGGCGTGGCTGCCGGTCTGCAGCAGCACCTCCCGGATCGGCTCCTCCGTCGGCCGTTTCTTGACCATGTTGACGGTGCCGCCCGGCGCCCCCTGCCCGTAGAGGATCGATGCAGGCCCCTTCAGAACCTCGACACGCTCCAGGCCATAGGTCTCGATCCGCGGCTGGGAATAGCCCCGCGCGCCATAGGGCAGGCGAAGGCCGTCCAGATAACGGCCCGGCGTGAAGCCCCGTACCGTTAGCCAGTCGTGGCGCAGGTCGTTGTCGCCGTACTGCGCGACGACACCGGGGGTATAGCCCAGGCTCTGCGCGACACTCTGCACCCCCTGATCTTCCATCTGATCGCGGGTGACCACGTTCACCGCCTGCGGCGTCTCGATCAGCGGCGTGTCGGTCTTGGTCCCCGTGGCGCTGCGGGAAGCGACATAGCCATCGACCGGGCCGCGCGCTTCCTCGCCGTCGCCTTCCACGACGATCGGCCCGAGCGCGGCTTCATCGTCCCCGCCAGAAGACTCCAACACGACCGTGCCATCCTCGCTGAAGCTCCAGACGATCCCGGTGCCGGTCAGCATGATGTCCAACGCCTCGGCCAGCGTGTAGCGGCCCGAGAGTTCCGGCGCGCTCTGGCGCGCGACCAGCTCCGACGGGAAGAGGATTCGAGCATTCGCCGCATCCGCCAAGCGGGTCAGCGCCTGCCCCAAGTCCATCGCCGGCATGTCGAGCTGCACCGTGCTGGCCGCAAGCTGCGTGGCAGCCGCGCGGTCTGCGGTCGTGGGTGCGTTGCCTGTGGCATCAGCTGCAACGGCATCCGTGAGCGGCAGCGACAGCGCGGCCAGTGTCATGGCCCCAAACATGCCCGCAGAGCACAACAACTCCGTGCGCCCGCGACGCGGCGCGCCGAGCGGCCGTAAAGTCCGTGTCATTCCCCATCCCCCTTAAGCGAAGCCGAGACAACGGCCCAAATGCAAATGCGACCAATTCGCATTCCCAGGGATGACGAAACGGCGGACAGAAGTTTGCAGCAGTCGTGCGAAAAAATTTTCCGCGGCCGCGTGCGACACGCCACGCGCGGGCACGCCAGACCTCAGCTGGCCCGCCAATTCTGCAGGGATATCAGGCAGATAATGCGCGCCCTAGCGGATCACCGTCAGGAACGGCAGCCGGTGAACCTGGACCGGAAGGGTCCGGTCGATCGCGTTCAGAAGGCTCTCGGTGTCGGCGAGCTCGAAGACGCCCGTGACCCGCAAATCCGCCGCGGCGCTGTCGAGAATGACGATCGGCGCACGCCGGTAACGCGCGGCAATCGCCACGACATCGCCCAACCGCTCGCGGTCAACGATCAGCTTGCCGCGATGCCACGCCGCCAATACCGCCGGATCGCCAACATGCCGAACATCGAAATGCCCGGCATCGTCGTAGTGCGCCCGGTCCCCGGCCAGCAGGCGGCGCGGCGCGGTGGCCTGCGCACTGTGCCGGGGCGGCCGAACGTCGACCTGCCCTTCCAGGACCGTTACGCGAGCACCGTGCGCGGCCCGGGTGACCTGGAAAATCGTTCCGACAGCCCGCGCCCGTCCATCGGCCGCCACGACGTCGAACGGGCGGTTAGGCTCCTTCTGAACATCGAAAATCGCGCGACCCGTGTGCAGGTGCACGGTCCGGGACTCGGCCGTGAAATCGATCGAGGCGCTGCTGGCCGCATCCAGTTGCAGTATGGACCCATCGGGCAAGGTGATATCCCGGCGCTCGCCAACGCCAGTGACATAGTCGCTATACAACCCGCTGAGCGGACCTAAAGCCCCGCTTCCTCCCAGCACGGTCAACGCCACCCCCGCCGCCAACGCGCCGCCAAGCAGCTTACGGCGTGTGAGACTGCCGGAACTTCCAGTCGCAGGCTCCGGAGCCGCCGGCCGCACCGGAACCTCCGGAACGCTCGCCGGCCGTGGCAACGCGTCGAAATCGTCCCACAAGCGTTCTGCTTCCAACGCCGCGGCCTGGTGCGCCGGGCTCTTCGCCTTCCAGGCGCGATACGCGGCCGCCTCGAAGTCGCTCGCCTCGCCGGACGTCAGCCGCACGCGCCAATCCAAAGCTTGATCGAGCAGATCCCGTCGGACGCTATCGTTGCGATAGGAGGGCAGCGTCATCTCCGTCTACAGCGCTTTCCAGTAGAGCTGGGATCGCCTGAACACGAGCCCTTACTGTTAAGGACGATCTGGCGATGGGATTCTTGCAGTGTCACCGGTTATTTTCATGCGTGTCGTAGGCGTCGAGCCGCTGGCGGCAATGCCGCAACGCCTGCGAAATGTATTTTGCCACCATGCTGTTGGATACACCAAGGTGGTGTGCAATCTGCGTATGGGTCAGACCGTCGTACCGATTCAACACGAACGCCGTGCGCGCATTCGGTGACAGTTCGTCGAGGGCCCGCTCGAGAACCGTCAGGCGCCGCCGATCGCTGACGATCCGGTCCGGCGTTGGCGCCGGGTCGGCCACATGCCGCCCGGCTTCTTCCGACGCAAGACGCGTGTGACGGGCGCCTTCCCGCCGCCCACTATCGGTGGCGAGATTGGCGGCGGTGCGGAAGATGTAAGCACGCAGGTTCGCGATCTCGGTCTCAGCAGAAACCGCCGCCAGCCGGATATAGGTCTCCTGTGCCAGATCTTCCGCGCGGTCCGGCGTATCGGTCCGGCGCCGCAGGAAGCTCAGCAACTCATCCCGACATGCTTCAAAACAGGAAATAAGATCCTGGCGCCGCCGCATAGGAAGGTCATACGTGAAATGAAACGCTGCGCGGCAGACTAATTGCAAATGGTTCGCATTTGCAAGCTCGGCCAGACACTTCACCAACCTGATTCCGGTGATCAGCCCCCGCGACGTCAGGGTAGCCGGTCAGCGGTGCGCCCCATCCTCTTCAATCCGCGACCCACCGGTCGAGGACGCGGCTTGCGATCTCTCGGGGGACGGCCTGCCGCTGGACATCATACGGGCGTCCAGCGGCAGGCCTGCTGTTGTTTAGGCCGACACCGTCCGTTGAGTCTGCGTGCCCAGCCCTTCAATCCCGAGTTCGATTTTCTGGCCCGGGCGCAAGAACACCTGCGGCTTCTGACCTGCGCCCACCCCTGGCGGCGTGCCGGTCGAGATAACGTCGCCGGGCTCAAGCGTCATGAAACGCGAGAGATAGCTGATCAGATGGCTAACCCCATAGACCATCGTCTTCGACGACCCGTCCTGGTACCGGTGACCATCCACGCTCAACCACATCGAGAGGTTCTGCGGATCGGCGACCTCGTCGGCGGTTGCGAGCCAAGGACCGAGCGGGCCAAAGGTATCGTGGCTCTTTCCCTTCACCCACTGACCGGAATGCTGGAGCTGGAAGTCGCGCTCGGAGAGGTCGTTCACGACGCAGTAGCCCGCAACGTGGTCCAGCGCGTTGGCTTGGTCGACGTATTTCGCCCGTGAGCCGATCACCACGCCGAGTTCGACCTCCCAGTCCGTCTTGCTGGATCCACGCGGAATCTCGACATCGTCGTAGGGGCCGCAGATCGCGGTGGTCGCCTTGAAGAAGATCACCGGCTCAGGCGGCAGATCCATGCCGGATTCCTCGGCATGATCGGCATAATTCAGGCCGATGCAGATCATCTTGCCGACGCCGCCGACGCACGGCGCCCAGCGGGCATCCTCCGGCACAGTCGGAAGCGCCGACACGTCAACCTCCGCCAAACGGCGCAATCCCGCCGGCGAGAGAACATCACCAGCGATGTCCGCAGCCGTGCCGGAAAGGTCGCGGCGCGTCCCGTCCGCAGCGATGATGGCGGGTTTTTCCGATCCTGGGTTTCCGAACCGCGTGAGCTTCACCTAATCCCCCTTGAGATCATTGACTTGTTGTAAAGCGGCGGGCGCGTCTAAAGCGACCAGCCGCCGTCGATCACGAACGTCTGGCCGGTCACGAACCCGCTCTCGTCGGAGGCGAGATAGACGGCCAGTGCCGCAATCTCCTCCGGCGTGCCGAGACGCCCCATCGGCTGGCGCGAGACGAACGTCCGACGCACTTCCTCGACGTCGCCGCCCTGCTGCGCGATGCGCTCGTCGAGCGAGGGGGTTTGTACGGTCCCGGGGCAAATCGCGTTGGCACGCACACCTTGACCCACGAAATCCGCGGCGATCGACTTCACCAGACCGATCAGCGCCGCCTTCGTCGTGCCGTAGACGCACCGGTTTGGCACGCCCTTGATGCTCGACGCGGCGGACGAGATGGCCACGATGCTCCCGTGCCCCCGCTCCAGCATCGCTGGCAAAAACGCCTGGCTGAGCCGGAACGCCCCGCGCACGTTCAGATCGAAGGAGAAATCGTACGCCTGCTCGTCGACATCCAGAATGGTGCCGTGATGCACGAAACCGGCGCAGTTGAAGAGCACATCGACATCCGAATGCCGCTGGGCTGCTGCTTTGACATCGGCGCCGTTGCGAACATCCAGCACCTCGGTCTGGATCTCCGGCCGTTCGGCGGCCAGCTGCTCCAGCGCTGCTTCGTTGATATCGGTCGCGATCACCCGCGCGCCTTCGTCAGCGAAAGCCAGTGCCGTCGCCCGTCCGATCCCTTGGCCTGCTGCGGTTACGAAACAGGTTTTTCCGGTAAGGCGCTCGCCCATTGATACACTCCCCTTTTGATTCGATATGGCCTCGGCCGTTGGCCGACCGGAACGACCTCTGCGTGTTACATAACCGCGCCGATCTGCCAGGGCACGAATTCATTGTCCCCGAAGTCGAGCGCTTCGCTGCAGGTCTGCTCGCCGGAGGCCGCGCGCAGGACCAGATCGAAAATCCGGTCTCCCATCTCCTCCACGGCGACCCCCTCGTCCAACACAGCCCCGCAGTTGATATCCATGTCCCCGGACATCCGTTGATAGGTGGCGGTATTGGTCGAGAGCTTGAGCGATGGCGCAGGCTTGAAGCCTGAAACCGACCCGCGTCCCGTGGTAAAGCAGACGAGATTGGCGCCGCTGGCGATCTGCCCCGTCACCGAACAGGGATCGTAACCCGGCGAGTCCATGAACACGAAGCCCTGGCTGTCGATCGGCTCGGCATAGCCGTACACGTTTTCCAGTCGGGTCGTTCCTCCCTTGGCAGCAGCGCCCAGCGACTTCTCCAGAATCGTCGTCAGGCCGCCTTCCTTGTTTCCCGGGGAGGGATTGTTGTCCATGTTGCCGGAATGGCGCGCGGTGTAGTCCTCCCACCAGCGTATCCGCTCGACCAGCTTCTCCCCGACCTCGCGGCTGGCGGCCCGCCGGGTCAACAGGTGCTCGGCACCGTAAATCTCCGGCGTTTCGCTGAGGATCGCGGTGCCGCCGTGGCGCACCAATTTGTCGGCCGCCGCACCCAGCGCCGGGTTGGCCGTGATCCCGGAATAGCCATCCGATCCGCCGCACTGCAACGCCAGCTTCAAATGGGCGGCCGAAACCTGCTCGCGGCGGATCGCGTTGGCATCGGGCAGCATAGCCTGGACGCGCTCCACACCATGGCTAACCGCAGCGCGCGTGCCGCCAGCTTCCTGGATCGTCATGTAGTCGAAGCGACTGCCCTGCTGGAGCCCGTAACGCTCCATCAGGCGGTGGATCTGATTCATTTCGCAGCCGAGGCCGATCAGCAGAACGCCGGCAAAATTCGGATGCATCAGATAGCCGTGCAGCGTGCGCTGCAGCAGCTCGAACCCTTCGCCCGATCCGGCCATGCCGCAACCGGTCCCGTGCACGAACGCGGCCACGCCGTCGACATTGGGATAGGCATCCAGCGCCGGCCCCCGGAAGGCATCCGCCACCGCCCGCGCGACCGTCGCAGAGCAGTTCACCGTGGTCAGGACACCGATGTAATTGCGCGTCGCCACCTGTCCGTCCGGACGGACGATGCCTTGGAAGGTCGCCCGTTGCGCTTCAGGAACATAATCGGTTGGCCGGGCTTCGCTGCCGTAGGCATAGTCGCGTTCGAAATCGCCCATACCGCAGTTATGCGTATGCACCTGCTGCCCTTCGGCAATATCCTGCGTGGCGAACCCAATGATCTGGCCATATTTCCGCACGGCCGCACCGGACTCGATCGCACGGGCGGCGACCTTGTGGCCGGCCGGGATGTCGTCGCGACAGACGATCCCGAGCCCAGGGAGGTCGGACCCTGCCGCAACCCGGCGACGGGCCACCACGACGTTATCGTCCGGATGCAAGCGAACGACAGCCGCAGCCGCAGTCTCTTGCGACTGGCCATCTGCATGGGCCTCCACGGCCGAAGCCTCAGAGCGGGTCATCTCAATCTCCCCATATTGGCGGCGGTTGTCTTGCGGATCTGTGCGCCTGCCGCCGAAGACATCGCCAGATCATGAATGTATACTAGTATGAAAGGTTGTGCCATGGGAATGCCGGTAGCGGACATTTCCGACAGCAGCCAACTCCCAGTAAGATCAACGCACTGCGCGGCCAGCGCATCCTGATACCGATAGCGGGGGCGACGGTGTTTTACCGATCTTGCCTGCTGGGCCAAAGTGGGGGCATCCGGTCCAAAATATCTTGGTATACTGGTATGAACGGTATAATATCATCGACCTAAAAGAATAACAAACAAGCCATCCCGCGGACCAAGCCGCGGGAACGAAAAGACCAATACACGGAGGTAAGGCGTTCATGAACAAGCTTAAGCTGCTGGGTAAATGCGGTCTGATGGCCCTCGCGCTCAGCGCGGTCACAACCGCCCCGCCCGCATCCGCCAAGGATATGAAGTTCGCGCACGTCTACGAGACGTCCGAGCCTTTCCATAAGTGGGCGGTTTGGGCCGCCGACGAGTTCGAAAAGCGCACCGATGGCCGGCATACGATGGAGGTCTTCCCGGCCTCCTCGCTTGGCAAGGAATCCGACCTCAATGAAGCCCTTGGTCTGGGCACGGTTGACGTCATTTACACCGGCAATCAGTTCGCTGGCCGGTTCTACGGGCCAATCGGAATCGCCGGCGCCCCTTACATGTTCCGCGATGTGGATCACTGGAAGGCTTATCGCGACAGCGACCTTTTCCGCGAACTGGCGCAGGGTTACCGGGACAAGACCGGTAACAAGGTCATCACCCTGACCTACTATGGCCAACGTCACGTGACGTCGAACAAGGCCATCGATACGCCTTCCGACATGGAGGGCCTGAAAATCCGGACCCCGAACGCACCGCTGTACATGATGATGCCGAAGGCGGTGGACGCGAACCCAACCCCAATCGCCTTCGCCGAGGTCTACCTGGCCCTCCAGCAGGGAACGGTGGACGCGCAGGAGAACCCGCTCAACACGATCCGGGCGAAGAAGTTCTACGAGGTCCAGGACTACATCAACCTGACGGGTCACATCTCGGACTCGCTGCTGACCATTGTCAGTGGAATCACCTGGGAATCCCTGTCCGAAAAGGACCAGAAGATCCTCACGAACGTTCTGGAGGAAGCAGCCCAAGGGGCCACTCAGGATATCTTGAAGTCCGAGGAGGAACTCGTCGCCTGGTTCGAGGACCAGGGCACCACGGTCAATCAGGATGTCGACCGCGCCGCCTTCCGTGAGGCCGTACGCCCCCACCTGACAGGCGACAACGTGGAGTGGTCCAAGAAGACCTTCGAGCGTCTGCAAGCGATCAAATAGCGGCTATCGCCCTGCCGCCCGCCGGACCCGCGCAGGGTTTGGCGGGCGGTTTCGCCGGCATTGCTTTCCTCGCGGACCTGGAGGTTGGAGATGACGACTCCCGACCCTGCAGATAGCACGTCCTCGGACGCCATGGCGCTTGACGTCGAGCCGCCTTTTAGCTTTTCCGAATATGCTATCGAGGACTACATCGTCCTGGTTGTCTTTTGGCTGCTGGCCGCCGATGTCTTCGCCCAGTTCTTCTCGCGCTTCGTCCTCGACGATTCGATCGGCTGGACCGAGGAGATGGCGCGATATCTGTTGATCGCCGTCGGCTTCCTGGGGGGCGCGATGGCGGTGCGCCGAAACAGCCACATCATGATGGAATTTCTGTACCGCTACATGTCAGAGCCCATGGGGCGCTTGCTGGCGGTCTTCGTCGACGTGGTGCGGCTGATCTTCTTTGGCATGTTGGCATGGCTCACCTACGAGCTCGCCGCGCGCACCAACTCCTACATGACCTCCGTCGATATCCCGAAGAGCGTGATCTATTACGTCGCCTGCGCGGGCTTCGTGCTGATGACGTTCAGGATGGTGCACCGCATTCTCCAGCTCTGGCCACAACGGTTTAAGGCGAGCGTGTCAGCGCCCGGCAAGCGGACGGCCGCTAACGAGGAGGCCGCCGGATGAGTGCCGTCTCCCCAAGCTTCCGCCGCCCCCAAGCCGTGGCGCCGATCATCCTGGCGACCGGCACCGCGCTGTGCGTATGGCTGGCCTGGAGCGGCCAGGACATGGGCTTCCTGTTCGCCTGCTTGTTCACGATGCTGCTGACCGGGATTCCGGTGGCGGTCGCGCTTGGCGGCTCCAGCCTGCTGTTCGTCTATATAACCGGCCAGGTGCCCGACTTCGTCGTCGCGCACCGCATGATCAACGGCGTCGACAGCTTTCCACTCTTGGCGATTCCCTTCTTCATCCTGGCTGGCGCGTTGATGAACGGCGCGGGCATCACCTACCGCCTGTTCAATTTCGCCAACGCCCTGATGGGCTGGATGCGCGGCGGCCTGGGACACGTCAACATCGGCGCCAGCATCATCTTCTCAGGCATGTCCGGCGCGGCGGTCGCCGACGCCGGCGGTTTGGGCATGATCGAGATCAAGGCGATGCGCGAGCGCGGCTACGATTCCGACTTCGCCATTGGCATCACGGCCGCCTCCTCCACCATCGGTCCGATCATTCCGCCCAGCCTGCCCATGGTGATCTATGGCGTGATGGCCTCCGCATCGATCGGGCAGCTGTTCATCGCGGGTTTGATCCCGGGTCTGCTGATGGCGGCGACCCTGATGATCATGGTTGCCTGGATCGCGCGTCGTCGTGGCTATCCGCGCGACACACAGTTCGCGCTCGGCCGCTTGGGGTCGACCTTCAGCCGGGCGTTCCTGTCGTTGCTCACGCCCCTCATCATTATCGGCGGGATCATCTCCGGCGCCTTCACGCCGACCGAAGCGGCGATCGCGGCCGTCGTCTACGCGCTGTTTCTGGGCAGCGTGATCTACCGCACGCTGCCGCCGCGGCGCCTGCTCCGCATCAGCATGGAGACGATCGAGACCACGGCCATCATCCTGCTGGTGGTCGCCTCGGCGTCGATCTTCTCGTGGATCCTGATCAGCAATCAGTTCACGGACTACTTCGCCACGATCCTGACGAGCTACACCGACAACCAGGCCGTCATCCTGCTGCTGATGACCCTGATCATGCTCGTGGTGGGCTGCTTCATGGAAACGGTGGCCGCGATCACGATCCTGGTTCCGGTACTGCTGCCGGTCGCGACCCAAGTGGGCGTGGACCCGGTGCATTTCGGCGTCATCATGGTGCTGAACCTGATGATCGGCCTGCTGACGCCGC
The DNA here is from genome assembly GCF_000515255.1 of Rhodovibrio salinarum DSM 9154. Lineage (NCBI taxonomy): Bacteria > Pseudomonadati > Pseudomonadota > Alphaproteobacteria > Rhodospirillales > Rhodovibrionaceae > Rhodovibrio > Rhodovibrio salinarum. The sequence goes on from NZ_KI911559.1 coordinate 77,648, forward strand.
CGGTCGGGATGGTACTTTACGTGCTCTCCCGCGTCTCCGACGTCTCGTTCGAGCAGTGCATGCGGGGAACGTTGCCCTTCCTCGTACCGCTGTTGATCTCGCTTCTGCTGATCACCTTCATTCCGGAAATCTCGATGTGGTTGCCGAGCCTCCTATACCGCTGATCCGGTCTCAACGACGCCATCCAGGGTCGACAGCCGCTGTGTTCTGCGCATCGGCTTCGCAGAACACAGCTGTTCCCTTCGGGGCGACAAAGCACTATGCCTGCTCACGGAAAACGAGAAACAGGCAGACGAAAATTCCGGTAGGCACCAGTATGCGGCGTGAGAGACCCCCCGCTGCAAGACGGCCTACTCAGACGGCGCGACGAAGGCCATGAAGAAGTACAAGATCGAACGTAAGACCTTGTCGGAGCAGGTCGCCGAACGCCTTGAGCAGGAGATCCGCGAAGGCACCTACAAGGCCGGCGATCAACTCCCCTCGGAACGCGAGATGATGGAACAGTTCGGCGTCGGACGCCCTGCCGTCCGCGAGGCGCTGTTCTATCTCCAGAAACTGGGCTTCGTCGCGATCAACAGCGGCACGCGGCCCCGCGTGATCAAGCCCACATCCGACGCGGTACTTCCCCGTCTCTCAGGCGTGGTGCAGCAGCTGTTGGAAGACCCCAACGGGCAAACGTCCCTGCAGGATGCCCGTGTGCTCTTCGAGGTGGCGGTCGCCCGGCATGCCGCCCAACAGGGCACCTCGGCCGATCATGCTGCTTTACGCGACGCGCTGGAGACCAATCTGCACAACATCGGGGACGATCCGGCCTTCAAACGCTCGGACGTTGCTTTCCATGCCGCCTTGGCAAAAGTGACCGACAACCCGATCGTCGTCGCCGTTCACGACGCGCTCTCCACTTTGCTCGACGACCAACGGGCGCACGCCCTGCAACGTCCGGGAGAAGACAGGATCGCCTCCGAAGCGCACCGGGAAATCGTCGAAGCCATCGAACGCGGCGACCCCGACGCGGCCGAGGATGCGATGCGCCGACACCTGCAGCACCATTACGGAACCTACAGAACGCTCAAAGAAGGCGGCCCGCAAACCGACAGTCCAGGCTAGGGCAAGATCGTGGAGGGTTGAATCACCTTCCACGTGAATCTTGCCCTCTCTTCAAGACGTTAGAGCGAAATTCACGCTGGAGGCTGAACCAGCCTCCAGCGATTTCGCTCTAGCCCTGGGGAACCGGCGTCACCAACGAGCGGCCATCGCGACGGGCGCGCAGGTTCTCAAGTACCAATTCCCCCATCGCGCGGCGCGTTTCCAAGGTTGCGCTGCCGATGTGCGGCGCCAGCACCACGTTGTCCAATCCAAACAGCGAGTCCGGCACGTCCGGTTCGTTCTCAAAGACGTCAAGCGCCGCCCCCGCGATCCCCCCGGCGTGCAAGGCCGCCACGAGCGCGGCTTCATCCACGACACTGCCGCGCGCGATGTTCACGAGACTCCCCTGCGGCCCCAGCGCCTGCAGGACATGCGCGTCGACGAGATGGCGCGTGGCGTCTCCCCCGCGACAGCAGACGATCAGGTCGTCGCTGTGCTCCGCCAGCGCAGCCGGGCTCTCGCAATAGGTCCATTCCGAGGCGGGCCGCGGATGGCGGCTGTAGTAGAGGATTTCGGCGCCAAACGCCGTCAGACGCCGCGCCGTCGCCTCCCCGATCCGACCCAATCCAAGGATGCCCGCACGCCGGCCGCGCAGGCTGCGCCCGAGCGGGATGCCGCCAGAGCGCGCCCACTCGCCAGCCCGGACCCAGGCATCGCCTTGCACCAACCGGCGATGCAACGCGCCCAGCAGGAAGACCGCCAGGTCCGCAACATCGTCCGTCAGGACATCCGGCGTATTGGTTACCTCGACGCCGTGCTTGCCGGCTGCCGCGAAGTCGATGGCATCGACCCCAACACCGTAACAGGCGATCAGGCGCAACTGCGGAAGCGCCGCGATCACTTCCGCTTCCGCGCCGCGACCGCCGGTCGTCACCAGCGCGCTCACCCGATCCCCGATCTGAGCGATCAGGTGATCGAGCGCACCGTCCCGGCCAACGAGATGGCACTCAAACTCGGAATCGAGCTGTTCCTGCACCTCTGGTGGGCCGAGCGGCGCCAGGGCAAGCACGGTACATTTAGACATATCGTCTCCGATCGGTCGGGATGGCGGTCAGCTTGACTGGCTGTGCCAGCCGTTCAGCATCCGATAAAGGTAAGGCACGTATTCGTCGCCATTGCCCTGCGCGGTCGCGACCTCGAAGAGCTGGTGAACGGCCTGGGTCGTCATCGGGACGCAGCCCGCATCGCGCGCGCATTGCAGATAGTAGCCATAGTCCTTGCGCGCGTTGCCGAGCGTGAACTCCAGACCGTCGACGCGGTCTTCGATCGCCGCGGGCATCACCATGCGGAACATTTTGCTGTCGGCCCCGCCAGCGGTCACGATGTCATACAGCACCTGCGGATCGACACCGGCGGCCTTGCAGGTCACCGCGGCTTCCGCCGCCAGCGCGGCGTGTCCAAGCGACAGCGCGTTGTTGACCAGCTTGGTGGTATGCGCACTCCCCAAGGGGCCTGTACGGAAGCGGTTCTCGGAAAACACCTCAAGCAGCGGCTCAAGCGCGTCGATATCGGCCGCCTCCCCGCCCAGCAACAGATTCAGACGTCCTTCCCGGGCTTCCCGCGGCGTCCGCGTCATCGGCGCATCGATCATGCGCATGCCCCATTCCGCCAAGGTCGCCGCCAAGGCCCGGGTGGACTGCGGATCGGCCGTGGTCATATCGACCAGGACCTGCCCCTCGCGCGCGCCCGCGGCGATGCCGTCGTCCCCGTGGACCAGCTTTTCCATGATCGCCGAGGACGAAACACAGGTGATCACCACGTCCACGTTGCGCGTCAGTTCGGCTGCCGTTTCGGCTTCCTGCGCACCGCGCCCGACCAGATCGTCCACCGGCGCGCGATTGCGGTGACCCAGCAGGGTGAGCGGATAGCCGGCCTCCAACAGCAGGCGGGCGGGGCCGTAGCCCATAAGGCCCACGCCGATGAAACCGATACGCTTTTCCATGAAGACCTCCGATTCTGAACCTTAACCAGCCTTGGCGAGGCGATGCCGGCCGGTCGCGATGGACTCAAACCGCTGCGCAGCGCGCCGGGAAGACCACACCCGCGTGGAATCCGCGCTCATGGCGCCTGCGCCCCACTCACGGACAGAAAAATGGCATAGAGCGAGCTGGTCGCCGTGATGAACAGACGATTCCGCTTCGCCCCGCCAAACGTCACATTGGCAACAACCTCAGGCACCGGGATTTTACCCAACAGCGCGCCGTCCGGGGCGTAGCAGTGGACGCCGTCACCGGCACTGGTCCAAAGGTTACCATCGGTATCCAGCCGGAAACCGTCCGGCACGCCAGGCGATACCTCGGCGAAGACGCGAGCGCCGGTCAGGCGACGCCCGTCCTCGACGTCGAAGGCACGGATGTGGTGCGGCCCATCCGGATCGTGCGACGCGCCGGTATCGGAGATGTAGAGCACGCGCTCGTCCGGGGAGAACGCGAGGCCGTTGGGCTTAACGAAGTCCTCGGCGACCGCGTCAATCCGGCCGCTTTCCGGCTCCAGGCGATAGACCCGGCAACGCGTCTGCTCCTGCGCGGCCTTGTGACCTTCGTAGTCGCTGATGATGCCGTAGGGCGGATCGGTGAACCAGACAGTGCCGTCGGATTTCACCACAAGGTCGTTGGGCGAATTCAGCGGCTTGCCCTCGAACCGGTCGGCCAGGACCGTGACCGTGCCGTCCGGTTCCGTACGTGTGATCCGGCGGCCGCCATGTTCCGCCGTCACCAGCCGAGCTTGCCGATCCCGGGTGTTGCCGTTGGCGTAGTTGGAATCACAACGAAAGACGCCCGCGCCCATCCCGTCGACCCAGCGCATCATCCGATTGTTCGGGATGTCGCTGAAGACCAGCACGTCGGTATCGGCAAAATAAACTGGCCCCTCGGTCCAGCGCGCGCCGGTCCACAGCCGTTCCAGCCAGGCGTTGGGCTGCACCAACGCCCGAAAACGGGAATCGTAGACCTGGTAGCTGTCGTTCATCGGCCCACTCCGGTGCTGCCAGGTACCAGTCAGGTGTCGGTTTCGCCGCCGGCCAGCGTGATCACGCCAACGATGATTAGGCCGGTCATCAAAGAGCGCATGCCGGGGCCCGCACCCATGGCGTTCAGCATCGTCACCATCAGGTAGAGGAACAGCGCCGCCCCCACGATGCCGGGCACGTTGGAGCGTCCGCCAGCGATCGAGGTGCCGCCGATCACGACAACCGCGATCGAGGAAAGCAGGTATTCCTCACCCATGTTCAGCGAGGCGCCGCCGGAGAAAGCGGCGAGCAAAGCCCCCGTCAGGCCAGCGAAGACGGCGCAAAGCGTGTAGGCGAGATAGCGGGTCACCTCCACGTTGATGCCGGCCAGCCAAGCGGCGCGGGTGTTCTGGCCGATGGCGATAAGACCGCGGCCATAGGGTGTACGTCCCAGCACCACCGCCATGATCGCCGCCAACCCGACGGTCAGAACCGCAATCGCCGGGACACCGCCGAGTTGCACCGACATGAACTCGCCCAACCCTTCCGGGGGCTTGATACGCAGGCCCCGGCCATAGCTGATCGCCACCGACTGGATCAGGAAGCTGGCCGACAGGGTGGCGATGATCGGCGGGATGCGGAGGATCCGGATCAGCCCATAGTTGAAGGTACCCACCGCGACCCCGGAGCCCAGCGCCGCCAGCAGCCCGACCAGGATCATGGCATCGCTGCCGCCCATGACCTTCATCGCAAGCGCGCCCGACAGCGCCATGTTGGCCGGGATCGACAAGTCGATGTTGCCGGGTCCCAGCGTGATCACGAACATCTGCCCGATGCCCACGATCACGAAGTAGACCGAGAAGGACATCGCCGCGCTCAACATGTCGCCGGCGCCCTTGCCGTCGGCGACATAGACCGCGATCACCCACATCACGGCCGCGCCGAGGAACGACCAGACCCACGGGACCTCGCCCAACTTCTGGCGAAGCTGGTCCATCACGGGGGTGGTGCGGGTCTCGCTTTCCTGCGTCATGCCGTTTTCCAACTGGCTGTGCCTTCACGACGGGTGATGATCGCGCGCGCCGCCAGCACCAGGATCAGCATCGCGCCCTGCGAGCCGACCTGCCATTCGGAAGGAATCCGCACGAAGGAGAGGAACGACACCGCGAGCGTCAGCGTGATCGCGCCAAGCACGGCCCCGATCGGCGACACCCGGCCGCCAACGAATTCCCCGCCGCCAAGGATCACGCCGGCGATCGACAGCAACGTATAGCGCAGCGCGATGTTGGCATCCGCCGAAGTGGTGATGCCGACCAGCGACAGGCCGGCCAGCAGGCCGAACAGACCCGCCAGCGTGTACATCGTTGCTTTCGTGCGCAGCAACGACCAGCCCGCGCGCTGTACCGCGCGCGCGTTGCCGCCGGTACCGCGCAGGATCGTTCCGGTCGCCGAGCGCAACAGGCCGAAATGGACCACCAGGCCCATAACCACCGCCGCCACGATCGGGAACGGCACCCCGGGCGGCTTGAAGCTCATGATCCCCTGCAGCCAGGCTGGCGCCTCCCCACCCGGCTGCGGCAACAGCATGATCGCCACGCCCGACCAGACGAAGGACATGCCGAGCGTGACCACAATCGCCGGCAGGTTCCGCAGCTGGATCAGCACGCCCATCGCCGTATAGGCAGCGACACACCCGAGCAGGGCCAAGACGCCCAACAACGGCGCGGAGTTCAGCAGGGTGGCCCCGATGCAGGCCACCAGACTGACGTACGCGCCGATCCCGAGATCGAGATCGTTGACCGTCAGGATGAACATCTGCGCCAGCGTGGCGAAGGCAATCGGGATCGCCAGGTTCAGCAGCAGATCAAGGCCGAAATAGCTCATCGTCCGCGGCTGGATCGCGAAGATCGGCAGCAAGACAGCGGCGAGCGCGATCGCCGGCAGCGCCGCGCGCAGAAAACGGGGGCTAAGCAGCCGCTCCAGCATCGCCTAGCCCTCCCCTTCAAATGATGAGTGAATCACTTTTTCTTCCGTGAGCTCGCTGTGCGACAAGCCGGCGACCACCCGGTTATTACGGAACACATAGACGTAGTCGCAGTTTTCCAGCTCTTCCATTTCCGTGGTGTACCAGATGAAGGTACGGCCGTTGCCGGCTTCCGAACGGATCAGATCGTAGACCTCCAGCTTGGTGCCAAAGTCGACGCCGCGCATGGGATCGTCCATCAAGACGATCTCGGCGTCAGACCCGAAGGCGCGGGCGAACAGCGCTTTCTGCTGGTTGCCCCCGGACAACGAAAGGATGCCGTTGTCCACGCTCGGCGTGCGGATGCCCATGCGCGTGCGCCAAGACTCCGCCAGTTCGCGTTCCTTAGCGGTGCGGATCAGTGGACCGCGGCGCAATTGCCCCAGCGAGCGGATCGAGATGTTCTTCAGGATCGACCAGCGCGGGAAAATGCCGTCGCTCTGGCGGTCGCCGGCCACCAGCGCACAGCTCTGCATCACGCGCGTGTGCTTGGTCTTACCCCGCGCACGCTTGCCGGCCTGAAACACTTGCAACAGCAGGTCGGTTTGCCCGTGCCCGGCCAGCCCGGCCAAGCCAATGATCTCGCCCCGATGCGCCGTCACCGCCTGGTCGTCCTGTTGCGTGGGCGGGCGGGCTTCCACAGCCACCGGCGTATCCGCGCGGACATGCTCACTGCTTTGGCGCACGGCAGCACCTTGTTGGGCCTCCGCCACGTTGCCCATAGCGGCGACCAGTCCGTCGCGCGACATCTCGGCGGCAGGACTGTTCGCAACCACCTGGCCGTCCCGCATCACCGCGACACGGTCCGAGTAGCCGAGAATCTCGCCCAGCAAATGGGAAATCAGGACGCAACTCTTGCCGGCGTCGACGAAGGTCCGCACAAAATCCAGCAGTTGCCGTGCCGACACGGCATCGAGCGAGGAGGTCGGCTCGTCCAGGATGATCAGTTCCAGGCGCTCTTCATCCGTTTGTGTGAAGGCGCGGGCGATCTCGACCATCTGACGCTGCCCGATCGACAGGTCGCCGACCACGTCGTCGCCCTTTACGCCATGACCGGGAAAGATCTCGTCGAGCTTGTCGACGATCAGGCGGCTGGCGCGCCGACGCCAGCCCCACCCCTTGATTCCGGCATGCGCCACGCGGGCGTTCTCCGCAACCGTCAGGTTGGGACACAGCGACAGTTCCTGGAAGATGCAGCGCACGCCGCGATCCTGCGCCGACGAAACCGCCCAGGATGCGGTCTCGTCGGCGCCGCGGATCGCGATCGCGCCACGGTCGGGAGCCAGCGTGCCGGCCAGCACGTGCATCAGGGTGGATTTGCCAGCGCCGTTGTGGCCCACCAGCCCGAGACACTCACCTGCCGCCACCGTCAGATCGACTTGTTGCAGCGCCCGTACAGCCCCGAAACTTTTGTCGATTCCACGTAGCTCGACGACATCATTCGTCGGCTCGCGCATGCTTGCCTCCCGACGTGCAGTCCCGACCGACGGCCGGCTCAGTTCGACTTCGCTTGTTGGATGAAGTCGATCACTTCCTGTTTCGAGTAGGTCTTGTTGGTGACGCTGCCTTCCTGCGTCTGCTCCAGCCGCTTCTCCAGGTTATCCTGGTTCACGGTCAGCATCGGCAGGGTCATCTGCTTGGGGACCTCGCGGCCGGCCAGGATTTGCTGCGCGACCCAGAACGCGAAGGTCGACGAGCCGGGCGAGATCGACACCGACATCGTCTCGTACTGGTTGGCGTCCTTTTGCTGCTTCCACCAGGTCAACTCGTCATGGCGGTTGCCCATGATGATGATCGGAAGATCCCGCCCGGCGGACTTGAACGCCTGCGCGGCGCCGTAGCCATCACCGCCCTGGGTGACGACCGCATCGACCTCGGGCAACGTCGGCAGGATGCCCGCAACCTCCTTCTGCGCCACGCTCTGGGTCCAATCGCCGTGGACCGAACCGACGATCTCGAACCGCGGGACCGCCTCGACCCCGGCGGCGATGCCCGCGTGGATGTTCTCATCGACCGACGTCCCCGACAGCCCGCGAATCTCCAGCAGGTTGGCCGAGCCCTCGAGACGGTCGGCCAGATACTCGACCTGCCTCTCGCCCATGCCCTTGAAGTCCACCTCGATCCGGTAGGCGCACGGTTCGGTCACCACGGCATCGAACGACACCACCACGATGCCCTGCTCGCAGGCCTGGCGTACCGTGCCGTTCAGTGCGGTCGGCGATGCGGCGTCGATGACGATCGCGTCGTAGCCCTGCAGGATCAGGTTCTGTAGCTGCTGGGCTTGCTCGGTCGCCTGGTTCTCCGCAGTCGTGAAACTCGGCGCTTCCTGGACAACGCCGGCGCTGACCGCCTCGTCGGCGTTCTCCTCCCAGCTCTTCAGCATCGCCTGACGCCAGGAGTTACCGGCGTAATTGTTGGACAGCGCAATCCGCATGTCCGAGGTATCCTGCAAATCCTCGGCGCTGGCGGGACCGGCGAGCGTGACAAGCCCGACAGCCACGACGGGGACGATCGTCTTCAAATTCATGGTGCCTACCTCCCTTGTTGCGAAACGGGTCTACGACCCATGCCGTCAGTTCGGTCGCCGCGTACCGGCGACACTCTAACGGTCGTTGATCTTTGATATTGAGGGGATCGGTGCGGAACGGCCCTCTCTATCGTCTGGCGCGCCGAGAGCTATGGCCGCCCCAGGAGATCGGCGTACCAAACCTTCGGGCGGTCGCGTTCGGCGTCGCGGTGGAGACAATCATCTGACGAAAGCCGAAGCGCGCCCCAGCGGCGCGCGGCCTCAAAGCAGCGCCCAGAAACCAGCCTTCGATGTCTGGATCACGCATGCTGAAACCGGCCGGAGCCGCGCGTTCCGGCGGATCAGTCATGTGCCCGCGAACACTGCCAAGCGGGTAGTCGCGGAACGCCCCCGTCTGCGTCACGTTTGTCTCCCCGAAAGCGCATCGACAACGCTCTGTTCTCCAGCCCGTTATGGCCCGGGCTTTAGTCGTATTATTATATACCTGTATGGTACCTTGTCCTTAACCACAAGGCCGGTCAACCACTCTTTGAGACTCCGCGCCCCACCATCCGTCGGCGCAGCGTTTTACGCAACGCGCACGTAGGGGCGTGCAAGCGCCCGGCCACGACCGGGCGCTTGCCCCGTTTAGAACCCGACGTTGTCCTTACCTTTCAGTTGCAACATCTCGCGGGCCTCGTCCGGTGTCGCAACCTCGAGCGACATGCCCTCGATGATCTGCCGAACCTTGCGGACCTGCTGCGCATTGCTCTCGGCCAACTGGCCGGGAGCGATGTAGAGCGAGTCCTCAAGACCGACCCGCACGTTACCGCCGGAGGCCAGCGCGATCGACGCAAACGGCATCTGGTTGCGCCCCGCCCCCAAGACCGACCACTGGTAATCCTGCCCGAACAGGCGGTCGGCCGTGCGGCGCATGTGCTGCAGATCCTCCGGGTGGGCGCCGATCCCGCCCAGAATGCCGAACACGCTCTGAACAAAGAGCGGCGTCTTGATCAGGCCCGCGTCAAGGCAGTAGCGCAGGTTGTAGAGGTGCCCGATATCGTAGCATTCGCATTCGAAGCGGGTGTTGTTCTCCGCGCAGGTCGTCAGGATCTGGCGGATGTCGTTGAAGGTGTTCTTGAAGACCAGGTCCCAGCTGTTCTCCAGGTGCTGGCGTTCCCAGTCGTGTTCGAACTGCTGGAACTTTTCCAGCATCGGAAACAGGCCGAAATTGATCGACCCCATGTTGAGCGAGGCGACCTCGGGCTTGAACTCGACCGCCGGGCGCATCCGCTCCTCGACCGGCATATGCGGACTGCCGCCGGTGGTAATGTTGATCACCGCGTCGGTGCCCGCCTTCACCTTCGGCAGGAAGCGGGCGAACATGTCCGGGTCCTGGGTCGGACGACCGGTCTCCGGATCGCGCGCATGCAAGTGCAGGATCGAGGCCCCGGCTTCCGCCGCCCCGAGGGCGGCATCCGCGATCTCCTCTGGCGTGACCGGGAGGTAGGGCGACATGGAAGGCGTATGAATCGCCCCTGTGACCGCGCAGGTGATAATGACTTTGCGAGACCGCGCCATTGTTGAAGCTCCTCTTAAACTAATTGCTGCTGTCGTCGGACTGCGCCTGCTTGTGCGCGGCCAGCGCCATCAGGCGCCGATCACGCCAGGCCTGTCGCGCCGTCAACGCGTCGCCGGCAAGGTGTTGCCGTCGCTCGGCTTCCAGTTGCTGGACTGTGGAGTGCTGCCAGGGACGCGGATCGGCTTGTTCCTGCCCCAGCGTCTCGTAAAGCGGCCCGTAGCGGGCGGCGTAATCGGCTAGCCCGCCAGGCGCATTCAGATCGATCGTCTCGAACGGGCCCATGAACGACCAGCGCAGACCGAGGCCGTATTTCATCGTCCGGTCGATATCCTCGGCCGAGGCGTAGCCATCCTCGAACAGACGCAACGCTTCGTTCAGCACCGCGCCCTGGAGCCGGTTGAGCAGGAAACCGCGTACCTCCCGACGGACCACGACCGGGGCCTGCCCAGCCTGTTCCAGCAACGTGCGGGTCCGCGCCACCGCCTCCGGATCGGTCGTCGGCGCCGGGCAGATCTCGACCAACGGCACCAGATAGGGCGGATTGACCGGGTGCGCGACGAGACAGCGGGCGGCGCCAGCCAAGTCACCCGTGAATGTGCTGGCAACGATGCCGGAGGTTGAACTCGCGAGAATGGCGTCGGCGGGCGCCAGGCGATCCAATGCCGCGAACAGCGTGCGCTTGATGCTCAGCTCTTCCGGCACGCACTCCTGAACGTACACGGCATCGCCCACCGCCGCCGCGAGGTCATCTTGCAGCGTAACCCTCTCGCAGACGGCATCAGGATCAGGGATGAGCGTATAGCGCGCCAACGCACGCGTCGTTTCCGCGATCCAGTCTTTTGCCGCCTTCAACGCCTGCGCGTCGGCGTCAAAAAGCGTGACCTTGAAGCCGGCGCGGGCGAACACGATCGCCCAGGAGCGTCCGATCAGACCCGCGCCGACGACGGCGATCCGAGGCTCAGCCTCGGTCTCCCCGGCCATCGCTAAAGCGTCTCGACGTTGGCGCAGACACTGATCGGCTGTCCGGAGATGTTGCGCCCGTGGCGGGAACAGAGAAACAGCGCCATGTCGGCCACGTCCTGGGCGCTGACCATGCGACGCAGGGACGCCTTGTCGCGGTATTGCTGCTTCATCTCCTCGAAGGACACGCCGACCGTCTGCGCGCGGTCGGCGATGACCCGGTCGATCCGCGGCCCTTCGACGATGCCGGGCAGAAGCGCGTTGACCCTGACGCCATCGGGGCCGAGTTCCTTCGCCAGGCTGGCGGTCATCCCGACGACGCCCCACTTGGTCGCGGCGTAGGGCAGCCGGTAGGCATAGCCGAGACGGCCCGCGACCGACGCGATGTTGATCATCGCCCCGTCGCCGGTCGCCCGGAGCAGCGGCGCGGCCCGGCGGGCGCAGTTGAACTGCCCGCTCATATTGATATCCACCGTCTGGTCCCAGGCGTCCGGATCGATCTGGTCGACGCCGGCCGTCGGTCCGGCAATCCCCGCGTTGTTCACCAACACGTCGAGCCCGCCGAACCGCTCGGCCAGATCGGCGAACAGCGCATCGATCTGCGCGCGATCGGACACATCAGCCTGCGTGGCACTGGCGTTCGGGTGGCTGTCATCGAATTCCGCAACCGCGGCCGCGTCCACGTCGCAGGCATGCACACGTGCACCGTGCGCAAGGAAGGTATCGGCAATCACGCGCCCGATGCCGGCCGCCCCGGCGGTGACCAAGACCCGCAACCCGTCCGGAACGCCTTCGAGAAACTTCTCGGCCATCGTCACTCCCCACTTTTCTGTCGATTTGTTTGAACCGTCATGCGGTGCGCTCACGCAGCGCCAGGATCGCGCCCAGTACGACGAGGCCGTAGATGATGCTGCGCACCGCATCGGGCAGCATCGTGCCGGTCAGCGCCGTAGCCAACGCGGTCAGGACCAATGCACCGCCGAAAATGCCAAGATAATGGCCACGCCCGCCGGTGATCAGCGTGCCGCCGACCACCACCACCGCGATGGAGGGCAATAGATAAGAATCGCCCATACCGTTGAAGGCCTGCCCGTTGAACCCGGTCAGCAGCACGCCGGCCAATCCGGAACAGAAGCCGCTGAGCATGTAGACGCTCAACAGCGTCGCGCCCACGCCAACGCCGGACAGACGCGCCACGCGCTGACTGTTGCCAACGGCGAAGACCCGCCTGCCGAAAGTCGTGCGCGTCAGCAGGAGTGTCGCGACGATCACGAAGGCGACCAGGGCATAGACCACCGGGGCAAAGCCGAACAGGTTGCCGGTCATGAACTCCTGCAGCGCCGGTGGCGCCCACCCTTTCGGGGTGCCGTCGGTGTAGACCAGCGACAGACCCTGAACGATGCCGTTCATCGCGAGCGTCACGACGATCGGGGACAGGCCGAGGAAAACGACGCCAAGCCCGTTGGCGAGGCCGATCAGCGTACCGACCGCCAGCACCAGCGGGATCGCCCAACTCGCCGCCACATCCGATCCCCCGGCCAGCCCGGTCAAGAGCACGCCGCAGAAGGTCAGCGTCCAGGGGATCGACAGGTCGAGGCCGCCGGTCAGCACAACCGTGCCCTGACCCAGACCGAGGATCGCCAGGAAGGTCGTCAGGACCAAAAGCGAGTTGATGTAGTTCAGGCTCCCGATCGGCGCACCGGCCAGGATCGCGGCGGCCGCCAGCACCAGCGCCAGCGCGACATAGGACGGCACGACGAACCGAAGGGTGGCCTTGTGCCGCGCGATCCAATCGTGCAGCGGCCGACCGCTCAGCCCGTCATCCGCCCGCACGGCCGGCAGCTTTCCGAACCCGGCATGGCGTGCCTGTTGCTGCGGCCGCGTGCCCTGCCGCAGCGCCCCGAGGCGCCGCCCGGCAAAGCGCAGGTAGCTGCTGAGCGCCGAACCCCGGCCAAGCGAACTGCCGAGCACGGCCAGGATCAGGATCGCCCCTTCGGCAATCGTGCTGTAGTAGGCCGACACGTTCAGCACCAGCAGGATGTTGACCGTCATCATCAGCGTGTAGGCCCCGAAAACGGTTCCCACACAGCCGCCGCGCCCACCGCCCAGGCGTGTGCCGCCCAGCACCACGGCCGCAAAGATCTGCAGCAGAAGCGGTTGGCCGATCAACGGATCGCCGGCACCGGTCTGGGCCGTGGTGAAAATGCCGGCGGCGGCATAGAAAAGACCGGCGACAAAGAACGCACGAAAGCGGCTGCGGGCGATCGAAATGCCGTTCGCTTGCGCCGCGTCCGGGTCGCTACCGACGGCATACAGGCCCGTGCCCAGCCGGCTGTTACGCAGCAGCAGCCACGCAGCGACCCCCAATGCCACCAGCACCACGGGCATGGGCAGCACACCAGGAATGGCGGAGCCGGACAACGCGGTCACGAACCCGTAGGGCACGCTGCCGCCCGGTTGGTCGAGCACGAGCAGGGTGATGCCCTGCACGATGAACATCGTCGCCAGCGTGACCACGATCGCCGGCAGCCGCATGAAGCCGGCGAAAAAGCCGTTCACCGCGCCAACGGCACCGCCCGCCGCAAGGGCGATCACGCACCACAGCACCTGCGAGCCGAGGCTGTCGCCCATGTGCGTCGCGAGCAGGACGTTGACCAGTGAGATCACCGCCCCGGCCGACAGGTCGAAACCGCCAACCAGGATCACGATCGTCTCACCGATGGCCGCCAACGCCAGGGTGGCGCCGCCAGAGGCGAGGAAGCTGAACTCGAAGTAGGACATCGGTCCAGCCGAGACCGCGCGTAGGACGACGAAGATCGTCAGGAACGCCAGGAAGGCAACGATGGTCGGTTGATTGCGCGCCCACAGGAAGCGCGCGTCATCAACAGGACGGAAGGTGCGCGCGGCCATTATTGGGCCCCCGCCTGCTGACTGCCCGCCTGTTGGCTAACAGCCTCATGCCCGATCACCGAGCGCAGGATGTTCTGTTCGCTCAGATCGTCGCCGGCGATCTCGTCCGTGACCCGCCCGCGGTAGACCGCCAACACACGGTCGCAAAGGTTCACGAGCTCGGGAATTTCGGTCGAATAGAACAGGATGGCGCCGCCGCGCCCGACAAAGTCGTGCATGAGCTGATAGATCTCGTGTTTGGTGCCAACATCGACGCCGCGGGTCGGGTCGAACATGAGCAGGACCCGACATTCGGTCAGCAGCCACTTCGCAAGCGCGATCTTTTGCTGGTTCCCGCCCGAAAAGGAGGTGACAGGGGTGTAAAGCGCACGCGGATGCACGTTCACCTGCGCCAGCACGCTGTCGACCGCACGCGCCTCAAGGTCGGTATCGATCCAACCAAAGCGCGCGAAACGGTCGAGCACCGGAAGCGAAACGTTGGGTTGCCCGGGCAAATGCTGGAACAGCGCCTCGGTCTTGCGGTCCTCCGGCACCAGGCTGACGCCCAGATGGCTCCGGACCGCATCGTTCGGCGAGGCAATCGTGGTTTCCCGGCCACCGATTTCGACATGGCCGCCCGACAGTGTGTCCATGCCGAACAGGGACATGAACAGCTCCTGCTGCCCCATACCCTGCAGCGCACTGACACCGAGAATTTCGCCGGCATGAAGATCAAACGAGATGCCGTCGAGCCGGCCATCGTTCGCAAGCTGCCGCCCCGATAGCAGCACCTCCCCCATGGTCTTGGACTGTCGCTCGGGGAAAGCAGTCGCCAGCGAGCGGCCAATCACCCGCTCAACGACATCCTCGTCGCTGATCTCGCCGGTCTCGAAGGTGCCGACGTGCGAACCGTTGCGCAGGATCGACAGGCTGTCGCAGAACAGCCGAACCTCGGGCATGCGGTGGGAAATGAAAATGATCGTCACGCCATCCGCGCGGAGCTGCTCGATCAAGCCACCGAGCCAGTCGACGTCCGCGCCCGACAGCGCCGAGGTCGGTTCGTCCAGCAGCAGGATCTTCGGCCCGCGCGCAACCGCCTTGGCGATCTCGATCTTCTGGCGTTGCGGCAGGTCCAGGGACCGCACCTCGGCGCGCAGATCGACGTCGCCCAGGCCAAGATGCTCCAAAGTCTCCGCCACCGCACGCATACCGGCCTTCCGGCGGAGCTGCCCATAGCGGGTCGGCTCGTAGGGCAACAGCATGTTCTGGGCAACGCTCAGGTCCGGCACCAGCGTGATCTCCTGGAACGCCGTCTGGATGCCCAAGCGGTGGGCGTCGCGCGGGGACGCAAGGTCCGCGACGCTCCCGTCAATCTCGATCCGACCGGAATCGGGGGTAATCAGCCCGCTGAGAACTTTGACGCAGGTCGACTTGCCGGCCCCGTTCTCGCCCAAAAGGGCATGAACGTGTCCGGAGCGAACGGCAAAGCTGGCTTCGTTAAGGGCCACCGTCGGCCCAAAGCGCTTCGTGACGTCTTGCACAGCCAGGGCATAGGTATCCTGCGAGGTCACGAGCCTCTCCCATCAAGAAGAATGCGCGAAGGAGGTTGCCGCGGCACCGGAGGACGTGCCTCCGGTGTCGCGGCCGAGCACCAGGGGCCTATTCGGCCTTGATCTGGTCGAACTCTTCTTCGAAAGGCGCGGTCCCGCCATCTTCCGGCTCGCCGTTCAAAGCGGCGCGGAAACCGACCTCGGGGGTCCAGGGACCGTAGATGTCGGCGAACCAGCCTGGCGGCACGAGACTGGGATCGAAGACGTTGCACCCGTTCCGCATCTCCTCCCAGGTGCCCTCTTCGCAGAACTCCATCTCACCGGTCTTGGCGATCGGCAGCGGCAGCGTCACCTGCTTGGGGACCGTCTTGCCTTCGAGGGAGGCCACCGCGATCTTCAACGCCAGCGCGCCGGAATAGGGCGGCGAGCCATAGGAAATGCTGCGGTAGCCGATCGGACGGTAATGACCATCGGCGCCCTCGATCGCCCCCTTCGGCAGCATCTGCACCCGGTGACCGTTGGCCGATTCACCGGCGCAGGGGATTACGTCCGCGTCGGCAACGCCCGCTTCCAGCTGCATCTTAGCCGCGGTGTAGCAGCCAACCTGCATCCACAAGCCGTCGATCGTGTCCCAGTGGTGGGTCGCGGTGATCTGCGACAGCTTCTCGCGCGCCACCGCCTGCGACCACATGCCGGGGGCTTCCGCGATCACGTTGATGCCCTCGTGCCGGTCGAAGACCTCCTTCGCAGCAGCGGTGCGCTTCTTGTCGACGGACGTTCCGGGCACCCCGGTCACCAGCACGACGTCGCCCTCGCCGCCCAGTTCCTCGGCCAGCCATTCCGCGGTTACGCGGCCGGCTTCGGTCTGGTCGATCGTGACGTTGTGGGCGCAATCCGCAGTGATCTCGGCATCGTAGGCGATGATGAAGACACCCCGGTTGCAGGCGTGTCGCACCACCTGTTTCAAGGCCGTGGGCGAAATCGGATAGACGACGATCGCGTCCGCGCCGGCCTGCACCATGGCGTTGATCTGCTGGATCTGCTTCTGCGCATTCGCGCCGGAAACCTGGACCTCCAGATCGACCCGATCCTTGTAATCGGGATGTGCGGCCATCGCCTTGACCATGCGCTGAGCCTCGGCCTGCCAGTCATTGCCGATATAGCTCATGCTCAGATAGATCTTGTAGGGCTCCTTGGCCTGCGCCGGAGATGGTCCGAAAACAGCGCCGGCCAACGCCAGCAGACCGGTCGCCAGACATACTGCACACGTTATCCGCTTCATTGAGCGCCCTCCCATAGGGGTATGGATCATTTTCTTATTGTTGGCCTGCCGGAAACCGGCTGGCGGCATTTGCCGGACGGTTCACGCCGCGAAGCGCGGTTCCGGCAATCCGGTGACGCCGAGCCCGCGAATGGCGAACAGACTTCCGCCTAGCGGACCATCCTCGGGCAGATGCGGCAGCGGCGGTTTCGCCATCGAGGTTGCGAACAGGATGTCGAGGTCCGGGCCGCCGAACATGACGCTCGTGACCTTCTTGACCGGCATCTCGATCCGGCGGTCGACACGGCCGTCCGGCGCGTAGCGCACGATTTCGCCGCCATAGACCTGGGCGTTCCACAGACAGCCTTCGGCATCGACGGTCGATCCGTCGGGTACGCCATCCTGGCCTTTGGTCGAACAGAAGGTACGGCGGTTCGAGATGGTGCCCTGGTCGAGGTCGTAGTCGTACGCCCAGATATCCTCGCTCCAGGTATCCGTGAAATAGAACGTCCGGCCGTCCGGGCTCCAACAAGGGCCGTTCGAGACCATGATCCCGCTTTCCAGCTTGCTCCAGCTGAAGTCGGGATCGAGACGATAGAGCGCCCCGTTCGGCGCCGACTCTTGCATGTCCATCGAACCGACAAGGAAGCGCCCGTGGCGGTCGACCTTGCCGTCGTTCATTCGCGTCGTCTCGATATCCGCCTCGGGGTCGCCGATCGCCTCAAGTTCGCCGGTGGCGAAGTCCAGTAGGAAAAAGCCGGTGCGCAGCGCAACCACGGCGCCGGATCCGTCCTTGCGCAGCGCCATCGAGCCGATCTTCTCGGGGACGTCCCACGTCTCGACTTCCCGGCCCTCAACGGTTGCGCGGTAGACCTTGTTACCGAAGCTATCGATCCAGTAGATGCGTTGCTGCTGGACGTCCCAAAGCGGCCCTTCCCCAAGGATCGTTTGGCAGTCCACGAGTTGTTCGATTTTCATGATTTAAGTCCTCCCGAAGCTTTTTTCTTTGTCGGCAGACGTCAGGCGGATGCGCGCACCTCCAGGTGGAAAGGCAGCAGGATTTGCCGCTCCATCCGCTCGCCACGATGGTTGGCAAGCTCGACGATGACCTCCGCGGCGGCGCGCCCGAACTGGCTGTGCGGGACGTGCACCGTGCTGAGCCACGTTGCGAGCCAGGCGTTGAGGGGATTGTCGTCGAAGCCGAACAGCGCGACGTCGGCGACCGACAAGCCCTGGTCGGCCAGACGGCGATGGGCGCCGTAGGCCATCAGATCGTTGCCGCAGAAAACGGCGTCCGGACGGTGTCCACCCGCGAGCAGGCGGGCCATCGCGGCATCGCCCGACTCGATCGTCAGCGCCCCCTGCTCGACCAGATCCGGGTCAAGCGGCTTACCCGCAGCCGCCAGGGCAGACTGGAAGCCTTCGAACCGCTCGCGGCTGGCAGGCGATGTCTGCGGTCCGCGAATGCATCCGATCCGCGCCCAACCGCGCTCCGCGAAATGTTCCCCGACCGCCTCGCCCGCAGCGGCGTTGTCGATGCCGATGAAGGGCCCAGGCACGCCCTGCGGTGCCCGCCGGTTGAGGAACACGATCGGCGTGTCGGAGTTGGCGGCCGTGCGCAGCTCAGCGGTCTCGACCGCGCCGAGCAGGACGATCGCCGCGACGTTGTGCGCCTGCATCTCCCGCAAATACTCGTCCTGGATCGCGGGATCCTCGCTGGTGTTGCAGAGGATCATCGCGTAGCCGCGTTCGCGCAGCGCGGTCTCGGTCGCATGCGCGATGGCGGCGTAGAAGGCGTTCGTCGCGTCCGGGATCAGCAGCGCAACCACATGCGCGACCTGGGTACGCAAGGTCCGTCCAACCTGACTGGGACGGTAACCAAGCGTCTGCATTGCCTGCCGCACCCGTTGGCAGGTTTCCTCGGCCACCGGATTGCGGTCGCCGGCTTTCGCGTTCAGCACGCGGCTGACCGTGGCCACCGAGACCCCCGCCTGGCGGGCGACATCGGCAACGGTCGCGCGGCGCTTGTTCGCAGACTTCTGCATGGCCTGTCCGGGTCGCTCTGGCATTATGTAATCGTTTACATTCGCGAACAGTCTGTAATCGATTACATGATCGTTTCCGCGATACCGCCTGGTTGTCAAGCTGTTTTCGGAATGATTGACGAAGACCGCCACCGACAGGCGGACACACACCGCGCTCTCGAGATCAGGATTCAAGGCGCCTCACGGCGCCTCAAAGCGTTTTGGGCAGCCGCGCAACACGCCCGCGCCCCAAATCTGGCCCAACAGCGGCACACCGCCGGCTGGGCCAGACCTGCCCAGCCAGCGGCGCACGCAAACCGTCAGCGGCAGTTGCTCGGCATCGCCTCCGGCCAAACACGGCGGTTATCCGGGCCATACAGCACCCGCACGCCGCACCGCTGCGTGACCCGTGCGACCGGGCGCCCCGTGCGGTCGATCATCATGGCGTTGTAGCCCGTCGTGACGACGGCCCGCCCGTCGCTGAACGCAGTGGCATTGCTATAGACCGGCGGGATCAGATACCGCCCCTTCCGGTCGATATATCCGTAGACGCCCTCGGCGCCGGCGGCGAACGCCAGCCCATCGTCGCTGAGCATCCCCAGATCGCGATAGCGGCCGATATCCAGCGGCGTGCCGGAGTTGTCGATCCAAACGGCCGGCTCGTCCCGATCCGCGCGCGACAACGCCACACCGTTGCGGAACGCGCCCGCCTGGCTCTCCAGGCGCAAGGCCGGCTCGCCTTGCGCGTCGGCATAGACCGTCTTGCCCGCCACATGATCCGAACCGATGAGCCAGTCCGAGTCCGCCGGCCAGGACCACCATGCGGTCTCCAGGTCGGCGACCCGTTCACCCTGTTGGTCGATAATGTGCGGTCCTGTGTGATCGCGGAAGAGCGCGTGGCCGGAGTCTTCGTGGAAGGACGAGCCAACGCCCACGCGAAGGGGGAGCGCCCAGTCCCCGTCGGCAGTGAGATAGCCCGTGGCAGGACGCCGGGCGGTCCGCACCCAATTGCCGACACGCGCGAATTTCGTCTTCCGACCGTCAAGTTCGATCTCGCCACTCGGCGATAGCAGACGGTCCAGATGGTCATCATTGCAACCGCAATAGACCAGGATCCGCCCGTCCGGCCAGGGCGCGATCTGAAGCTGGGAGGTATAGGGCACGATCATCTCACCCGAGGCATCCACGATCGCGCGCGGTTCCCGGTTAAAGAACGTCTCCGACGGCTTGTGTTGGACCGCCCACAGCTGACCGTTCAGGCGCTCGACGTAACCGTAGCGCGGTGACAGCGTCCAATCGCCGTTCGTATCGATGACGCCGACCTTGCCGTCGGCCGCGGTGGCAATCGCCTGCCCGTCGACGAAGTCCTCGATCGCCTGGAACTTGGCCTCGCCCCTGGGCTCACCGGCTTGGATATCGTACAGACGCAGGAGCGCATCGGCCGCCGCCGTTTTCTGGTAGGCCAGGAAGCCCGGCGCGACCACGTCCATGCCAAAAGCGGGGGGCAGATCGTAAAGCTTGCCCTCCCGGTCGAGAGCTTGAACCGCACCGTCCGCGTAGGTCATCGCATAGCCGTGCTGGAACTTGGCGATACTGTTCCGCGTCGCGGCCAGCACGACCTTGCCGTGCCCGTCGATCATGCCGACCCCATCGGCCGTCTCCACGGCAAAGCGGGAGTCCCGCGTCTGGGTGGGATCTTCATCCAGCGGCGTCACCTTCTGCCACGCCTGATCGACCACGATACGGCCATCGGACAGCAAGAGGCCGGCGCCCTCACCGGCGCAATTACAATGGCCACGGGTCAGGATGGCGATCGGCACCGGACCCTCGTCTTCCGGGACTCGCTGGACGACCTCCAGGCCATACTCCCCCACCTTGTCGCGGACCTCCGGCGTCAGCGTGGGCTGGAGGTCCGGTCCCAGCACATTAAGAAAATTGCGCTGCGCGTTCTTCATCCAATAGGAACCGCCCCGGACCTCGATCGAGTCGATCTGCCCGACCCACTTGTGGGTTTTGCGCAAGAGCTTGTGACCGGCGCGCGATACGAGCCCGCCGATGCCCCCTTCGCCATCCCCGAGCACCAGCAGGCTGTTATCGAGGACCATCTCTGCGGTGAAGCCGTCTTCGAGGACCAGCGGTTCCTGTGCGCCAGGGGCCAAGACGCGGGGGCCATCCTCTGCCTGATACACGACGAAGGGACCGACCCGGTCGAGGTTGTAATAGGCATCCCGATCAACCTTGGTGAGCACCGTGCCATTGCGATCCAGGATCGCGAGCTGGCTGTCCCGGTCGACCACCAGCCAGAAATCGTCGGAAAGCCGCCGGACGTTACGGTAATCGTCCCCGACGACCGTGCCGTCGGGCTTCAACAGCGTCTGCCCGGCGGAACCGCGATTGGCGATCCACAAGCCACCTTCTTCGTTCGGCGCATCGATCGAGTCATAGAACGGCGGCACGACCAAGATAGAGTCACCGTTGAGGACGCCGACCCCGTCATCGAAGCTGACGCGGAACAGGTTTTCCTCGGGATCGCCGAACCGGCCGAGCACTTCCATGTCGCCCGAAACGACCAGTTGCCGGCCGTCCGGGGCGGTATGGACCGCATGGTAGGTCGTCCGGACCGGCGCCGGATCGCCCGCGCCAACCTCAATCGAGGCGACATTCTCGCCAAGATCGATGTCGAGGTCATGGTCATCGCGCCCGATCAACGTCCAGTGATAGTCGCGTTTGACCGGGGCGATGCCGATCTCGGCGAACGGCTTCGCATCCTGGAATGCCGCGTCGACGACCCAGTTCCCCGAAGCGTCGATGAAGCCCCAGTCCGACCCGTCCTTGGCTGCGGCAAGCCCCTGCGCGAACGGCTTCACGGCATCGAACTGCGGCGCCGCGACAAGCTTCCCATCACGGTCGATCAGGCCCCATCGATGATCCTTCAACCCCCGGGCCGCCGCGACGTCATCGATGTGCACGCCCAAAGCGGGCAAGCGCACCGCGGCCATGCCATTGCCAAGCGCTGCCATACAGTCGGTGCCGCGAGGGGTCGGCGTCTCCGAGGGATAAAGCGCTTCAAACGCGTGGGCGCGTCCAGAGGCCTTGCACGTCTGCGCCTGTGCCTGGGCAGACGGCACCGGCCAAAGCAGCGCACACGCCATGAGCGCGCCGCCGAGTTGTGCCACGAAGAGAGCGCGCATCGGGAAACCATCGCTCATTGTTCACCCCCTTCCTGGGCCGGGCTGTCTTGAGATGCACCGTCCTCTGCCGCGTCCTCGCAAGCGGGCTGCTCGTCCGGCCAGGTGCGCTCTCCCTGCGCGTTCTCGACAACGATCTGCCCACAGTGCGTGCCGAAGTGGATCGTCATTTCACCCTGCTTGTTGATGAAGAACAGTTCACCGTCCTGATCGACCACCAAGGAGTGGCCTTCGCTAAAGGAGTTCACCGCGGAATAGTTGGCCGGAATGGCGAGCGCGCCCTCCCGGTCGATAAACCCGAACAACCGGCCAGAAACATCCGATCGCAGGAAAAAGGCCCGTCCTTCGGTCATGGGACCAAGAACGTCGAAGAACGGCCCGATGACTTTCTTCCCTTGGGCATCGAGGAAGCCCTCTTTGTGCGCCTCCGCGTCGCGGTACGGGACCAGTCCTTCGCTTCCCGTTTCATAGGTCAGCTTGTAGAGACCTTCGATACGCGCCAGTTCCTGCCCCTTAGGATCGATCAGTGCAGTTGCCCTCTCGTCCTCCAAGATCCGGGCATAGCGGTTCATTCCGGAAATCGGGAACGTCCTCTCGGCGTCCAGGTCCAGGATGCTGCCGTCGGCCTTGACGAAGATCGTCTCGTTGCCGTCATAAGCACGCGCCACCTGCTGCGGCAGGGTAAATTTTATTTGATCGAAGCGCGGCTGAAGGCGCCAGTTCCCCTGCGCATCGACCGCCCCCCTCCGCGAGCCGAAGGTCAGGACCGCCAAATCCCCCATAGGCGTGATATCCTCTAGCGGACTGGTGGTCTCAAAGAGCGTCTCCCCCGCGCGGTTGATGAGGCGCGCCCCGCCGCTGGCGGGTTGCACGAGGATACGCCCGTGCTTCATCTCCTGCGGTCGCGCGCTCAAGCCGGTCGCGATCACCTCGCCCGTTTCCGGCGCGGCCAGCGTGTAAGAGCTTTCGCTGTCTTCCCGCTCGGTCAGCAGATAGAGGCCCGAGGCGAGGCGCTCGGGTTCTCGGTAGCTGGCATACGCGGGATCGATCACCCAATTGCCCGCGCGGTCGATGATGCCCCACACCTGCTCACTCGGCTTTGATCCTGGCATCTCGGCTGCTGCGAAACCGCCGGAGAATTCCGTCACATCGGTGAAGACAGGCTCGCTGATCGTCTTGCTGGCATCGACATCCCACAGGCCATAACGCGGTCCCCGGCGATCGGAAACACGCTGGCGGTAGGTTAGAATGCCGTCGGTTATCTCGCCGCGATTGCGGAAGACCGCACGCCGTACCGCATGCTCCGTGCCGTCATCGGCCACGATCAACCCGTCGTCGCTCCCCGGCTTCCGGGCAAGCGCGTAGCCGTCAGTAAAAGAGGATAAATCGGCATACTTCGGGTCGATGACCCAGTCGCCGTTAGCCCCGATCGCGCCATAAAGGCGCGCGTCGTTGCGCACGCGCACCGGCCCCTGTTTGACGTAGGACGCATAGACCTCGGCCCAGTCCTCCTGGGTCACGATCGCGCCTCCCGGGATAAAATCGCCGGGGCGGCGTTCACGTCTTTCGGGCGCAACTCCGCGAGCGGTAGTGTGGCCTCATTGGCTGCGGTGGCAGGCAAAGGCGTGACGTAATAATCCTCAAGGCGCGCCGTCGTCTCGTCGTCGAGCACCGCAGTTCCATCCGGACTAAAAGGCTCGACCGGCTGAGATTCTTTATCGTATATCCAGAGATAGTCGCCTTTTACGCGGCCAGAGTCGAAATCGGCGAAGGTTTTGGTCACGACCTCGCCTGCCGCGTTGATGATCACGACCCCCTCGTCGATCTGGAAGTAAGTGGGGAGCTCATCGCGGTTGATCTGGCGCGGTCTCTTACCAAGCGACACGAGCGTATTGCCGTCATTGCCCAGCAACAGCTTGGTGCGATCTTGTTGCCGGACATACCAGATGCCGGGTGCGACCAGCGAGATGGTCCGGAACACAGGTTGCGTCAGCGCCTGCCCCTGGCGATCCACGAGCTGCCAACCGTCGTCGCGCTTAAGTGCAAAGGCCTCGCCATCGGTTTTCGGCAAGTACCGCGTGTGCAACGTTTCCGGGGCAACGATCCATGCGCCATCCGCGTCCAGCAGGCCCCACTGCCCGCGATAGCGGCTGTCCCGTATCAGGACGAACAAACCGCCCTCGACAGACGGCGCCGGCTCCACCCGCATCGTCTTGTCGGGCAGGGTGAGCACCGTCTCGGACGCCGCGTTCCAGACTTTGGGGACGACCGGCACTTCAATCGGCGTCAGCGAGAGTTCGCTCTGATTCCCCGGCTCAAGGTAACGCGCGCCAAGCGGAAAGCGCTTCACAACGGCCCCGGTCCGGTCGATCAGGCTGAATTCCTCCCCCTCTTCGACGACGGCAACACCGGCGGCATTGAAAGAATTGGCCGAATCGTAATGCGGTGAAATCACAAATGCGCCAGACGTATCGATGTAGCCCCACTTGCCGTCGAGCTTTACCTGAGCAAGCCCATTGGCAAAGGGGGCCGCCTTCTCGAAACGCGGCGCGATCGCCATCTGACCGTCATAGTCGATATAGCCATAGACCGGCGCCTTATCTAACGACTCGACCGATCCAGTCGGCACAAGAGCCCGCCCGTCGTGAAACGTGCCGAAGCAACTGACAGGGTCCCGCCAATCGCAACTCCGCGGCCAATTCTGAGCTGCCAAGGCAGGCGAGGCGGCAAGAACCAACGCAAGACAAATGGCCATACGCAGCCGGAGGCAAGTCATAAACTCTCCTTTACACACCGCCCCTAAAGGCGACGGACAGACGGTCGAATAGCCGAAAGACAAACGCGCCAGAATGTCGCGCATTCGTGGTAGTTCGGCTCTTAGCAGCGGGGGTGGACCCCGTCAAATCGCCCTGATCGGCCCGCCAAATCGTCAATGGACCGATTCTTCGATCTTCCAAGACGTTCAGATTCGAGCCTTGCGCCACGTATTTGTGAGATTTGGCTAAACCGGAATGTCTCACCAAAAAGCCCGGTTTTCCGCCAGAACGAGCGGAACGAGGCGGCCGAACGGCCTAATACCGAGGCACTCAGCAGTATAACTCAGGCCGCCGCTACTATAGGCAAACGCCCACACCAAAAACAATCCCCACCCCTATTAACCATATGTGATGTGATGACTTATAGGAAAATATATATTCTTTTTTCACTGCGATGACACAGGACTTTCACTGTGAAGGCAGTGCTATTTTGGGGAACAAAGGGGTCAGTTTTCCAAAAATTCGCTGCTCGATACCCAGCACCTCTACCGAGGAAGTAAAATGAACCTGCGTACGGCTGTTGCCGCTGTGGCTATCCTCTGCATCTCACCCATGGCTGTATCGGCTGACCAGCAACCTGACTGGGCGGACCCCAATCACACCGAAATCGACTACTCCGGATTTCGCTGGAGAATTGCGTCCGGCGGAGGCGAACACCCCATCACCGGGTGGTGGGTCTACCGGGATAATACCGATGAGTACGATGGATTGATCCAGGTGATCACCGTCGAAAACGCCTCCTATTACGTCAACCATGGCGCCTATCACACCCTTATGGCGAACTGCTTCAACGGCACGATGATGCTCGCGCTGAACCCTGAAGAGACCAATTGGCAGGTCAACGAGAGTGGGCAGGTCGATGTGCGCTTTTCGATCGACGGCGGCGAGAGGCATGCCGAAGCATGGCGAGCCACCTCGAATGGCAGCAAAGCGGTTCTGGAGAATGCAGAAGCCGATGAGCTGATGACGCGCTTCGAGGATGCCGATCAGGTGCATTTCGCGCTGAGCAATGCCGAGGGGAAAAATCTCGAGATCACCTTCGACATGGCGGGCGCCGCCAAAGCATTCGCCTATGTGCGCGAAAACTGCACCTCCGATTCCAGCCAATAAAATGCGCACGGCAGGCAGCAGGCCGGCGTTGTCACCCTGCCGCCACGCCGCACGTTCGCATCGGCGATCCCTGATCCTGACGTATGCGCCCCTGCCGGCGGGCCAGGCCCTAATGCCTCACATGGACAGGCGCTAGAACAGGAGTTGCGCCTTGACCGCCTGCGTGCGGTCGCCGGCGAGCTGGAACGCTTCGGAAAAGCTGTCGAGCGGCAGTTGGTGGGTGATCATCGGCGCCACATCGATCGCCTGCGTATCGATCAACTTCGCCGCGTCCGCGAACTCCGCATGGAAGCGGTGGGTACCGACGAGGTCGATTTCCTTGCCGACGACCGCGTTGATCGGAACCGACATGTCGCCGGTCACCCCGACCTGAACGATGCGGCCGAGCGGCCGTACCGTGGCGATCGCCGAGGCGAGCGCCGGCGCCGCGGCCGAACACTCGAAGGCCACGTCGAAGGTGCCCTTGTCCTTGCCGTAGGCATCGAGCACATCGCTTTGCTCAGCGGTATTGATGGTCTGGCTGGCCCCCATCGCCCGCGCAACCGACAGCGGCGTGTCATGCAGGTCCGTAACAACGACTTCGGCCGCGCCGCGATGTCTGGCGACGGCCGCGCAGAGCGCGCCGATCGGGCCCGCTCCGGTCACCAGAACGCGCCTGCCGGACAGGTCGCCAGCCCGGTTTGCCGCATGCAGACAGACGGCAAGCGGCTCCGCGCAGGCGCCGCGCGTCAGACTGGTCTCCTGCGACAGCAGTTCGCATTGGCTGGCTGACACCACCATGTGCTCGCGAAACCCGCCCTGCTCGTGGGGAAGCCGCATCGCGGAGCCGAGGAACCGCATGTTGAGGCAATGGTTGAAGTGCCCCTCCGCGCAATAGCGGCACTCCCCACATGGGCGGCTTGGGTTGAGCGCCACCTTGTCGCCAATGGCGAGGCCCGTGACCCCCTCGCCCAGCACCTCGACCGTCCCAGCGACCTCGTGCCCGAGGATGATCGGTTCCTTCACGCGGATCGGGCCGAAGCCGCCGTCGTGGAAGTAGTGCAGGTCCGAGCCACAAATCCCGCCGGCGCCCATGCGCACGCGGACCTCGCCGCGCTCCGGTTCGGCAAGGGGAAGCGTCTCGAGGCGGAGATCGTGCTCGCTATGCAAGCGGCAAACGCGGGTTTCCATGAAGGCCTCTCAATCGAAGATCGCGGTTGGCAACCAGGTGGCCAGCGCCGGGATGTACGACACCAACAGCAAGATAATGATGTTGGTCACCAGGAACGGCAGCACGGCGCGCACCACCGGCGCCAAGGGTAAACGGGCGATGTTAGCGCAGACGAACAGGCACACCCCGACCGGGGGCGTGGTCAGCCCGATCATCAGGTTCAAGACGGCGAAGACCGCGAAGTGCAAGGGATCGACGCCAACGCCCTCGGCCAGCGTCAGCAGGGGCACGAAGAGAACGATCAGGGCTGCGATCGTCTCCATGAACATCCCGATGCACAACAGGAAGACGTTGATCAGCAGGATCACGACGTACTTGTTGTCGGTGACCGACAGCACCGCGTCCGCGATCATCTGCGGAATCCGTTCGGAAACCAGGATCCAGCCGAAGACGTTGGCGAAGCCCACCAGTACCAGGATCGCGGCGGACGCGATCGCGGAATCGACGACGATTTTCGGCACCTTCTTGAGCGGCAGTTCGCCGTAGACGAAGGCGCCGACCAGGAAGGCGTAGAAGCTGGCGACGACGGCGGTCTCGGTCGGCGTCATCATGCCGGACAGCAGGCCGCCCACGATCAGCGCCGTCATGAAAAGTGCCCAAAAGGCACCGAAGAACGAGCGGCCAAGCTCGCCCATGCCTTGCCATGGCTGGCGCGGGAACTGCTTGCGAACCGCGATCACGTAGGTCGTCACCATCATGGCGAGACCCAGCAGGATCCCGGGCACCGCGCCGGCCATGAACATCCGCCCGACGGAAACGCCCGACAGCGAACCCACGATAATCATCGGCACGGACGGCGGGATCATCGGCCCCACCGTCGAGGAGGCGGCTGTGACGGCGGCGGAGAAGTTCGCCGGATAGCCCGCCTTCTTCATCCCCGGGATCATGACACCGCCAATCGATGCGGAATCGGCCACGGCTGTGCCGGAAATGCCGCCAAACAGCATCGAGGCGGCCACGTTCGAAAGCCCGAGCCCGCCACGCAACCAGCCGACGATCGCGTTGGCGAACCGCACGATGCGCTCGGTGATGCCGCCATGGTTCATCAGATTGCCGGCCAGGATGAAGCCGGGGATCGACAGCAGAACGAAGACGTCCATGCCCGCGTACATCTTCTGCGGGATCACGACGAGCGGCAAACCCGCGGAAACGATGTAGGCAAGCGACGCCAGCCCGAGGGTGACCGCCACGGGAATCCCGACGATCAGTCCGCCGAGAAACACACCAACTAACAGCGCCAGACTCATGACTATGGCTCGCTATCGACGGCGGGATGGCCGTCGGATTTTCCGGAAAGCATCGCAATCGCCCGCGACAATGCGAAGATCATGAGGATCACCAGCAGCGCCAGGATGCTGCCGTGCACCAGGTCCATCCTGAGCGTCAAAACCGGCGAGGTTTGACGCACGCCGATCGAGACGAAACGCCAGGTCGGGATCAGCAGGACCGCGCAGAGGCCGGCGGTCGCAAGCGCTGCGAACAGGCGCAGACGCCAGGGCCAGCGGCCTGGCAGCGCCTCGCAAACGACGTCGACATTCACCAGATCGCCCGTCCGCAGCGACAGACCGGCGCCGAAGGCCACGAGCCAGAGCAGCGAATAGCGCGTCAGCTCCTCGGTCCAGGGCGGGGAGTCATTGAGAATCGACCGGCCCACAACCTGGACAAGGACCGCCACAATGAGAGCGGCAAAGGCCAAACCGACCCCAAGCCGACATAGCGCGATGATCGCAGCGTGCAGTTTCCGGAACGCCAAGCGCGCCCCCGTCCTGTGTGGATAATCGAACACAAGAGGCGGCCGGGAAGCCCAAAGGGCCAACCCGGCCGCGCAGGTCGCTCAAACGCGGTCGTGTCTGACCGCGTCCGACTTACTTGTCGAAGAGCTTCTTGACCGTGGGTCGGATTTCGTCGCTGACGTTGGAGAGCACGGCATCGCGGGCCTTGTCGGCGAAGGCCTGCTTGTCGACCTCGACAAACTCCATGCCCTTTTCCTTCAGCGTCTGCTTCAGCTCTTTCTCATCCTCGAGGAAGAGCTTGCGCTCGTAGGCCTGCGCACGCTTGGCCGCTTCCATCACGGCGTCCTGCTGCGCGTCCGTCATCTCCTGCCAAGTCATTTCCGAGATCGTGAGATAGATCCAGGAACGGACGTGCTCGGTGAGGTTCACATAGTCCTGAACTTCGGCGAAGTTGGCGGAGTTGATCAGCGCGAGCGGGTTCTCCTGCCCATCGATCGTGCCGTTCTGCAGCGAGGTGAAGACCTCGGAGAAGGCCATCGGGGTCGGATTGGCGCCAAGCGTC
The DNA here is from genome assembly GCF_000515255.1 of Rhodovibrio salinarum DSM 9154. Classification (NCBI taxonomy): domain Bacteria; kingdom Pseudomonadati; phylum Pseudomonadota; class Alphaproteobacteria; order Rhodospirillales; family Rhodovibrionaceae; genus Rhodovibrio; species Rhodovibrio salinarum. The sequence goes on from NZ_KI911559.1 coordinate 107,155, forward strand.
TTCCAGACATCGACGAACAGCGGGACATTCGGCACCCGCAGCTTGAGACCGTTCAGATCCTCCGGCGTCTTGATCGGACGGTTCGACGTCAGATTGCGCGGCCCCCGCGCGAAATAGGCGATCGGGCGGATCTGCGCCTTTTCGATGATCTGCTGTTCGATCTCTTCGCCGATCTCGCCGCTTGCGACCTGGTCCATCTCGTCAAGAGAGGTGTAGGCGTAAGGGATGGCGAGCAGCGCCGCCTTCGGGGCCCAGTTCTGCAGACTCTCACCGGTGATCGTCATATCGGCCGTGCCGAGCTGCATCCCGTTGATGAGATCCATCTCGGAACCGAGCGATTCGTTGGGGTAAACCTCAACCTTGATCTCACCATCGGTGAGATCGGAGAGTTCCTCGCCGAACTTCACGGCCGCCTTGTGCCAGGTGTTCTCTTCATTGGCGAGGTGGCCCAGCTTGAGCGTCATCTCCTGCGACAGGGCCGGGCCCGACAGGAGCGTGGTGGCGACGGTGGCGCCAAGCAGGCATTTGCAGACTCGTTTCAGCATATTGTCCTCCCCATGCTGATTGTTCATTCGATCGGCTGTTGGCCGGGTTCGAAGAAGTCCGGATAGGCCCCGATGATGGTGGGCAGATCAGACAGCACCTTGCGCAGGTGCTCGCGCATCGCGGCTTCCGCGATCTCTCCTTCACCGCGTTCCACGGCATCGACGATGGCCAGGTGCTGCTCGATGAGCAGTTGCTTCGGGAACTCGCTCGCCGTCAGATAGCGCACCCGGTCCATTTGCGCCTTGATGTTTTCAAGAATTTTCCAGGCGCGGCCCTTACCGGCCGCATCCGCCAACGTGCGGTGGAAGGTTTCGTCCAGCTGCAAGAACTGGGCGGGGTCGCCATCAGGAACCTCGACCTGGCGCGCGACGAGATCTCTGAGGTCGGCGGCGACGTGCGCGTCCGCTGTCTCGGCGACCAGCCGGACGATGTCCGCCTCGATGGCTTCGCGCACGAAACGCGCATCCATAACGTCGGCTTCGGAGATCTTCCGCACGAAGGTGCCGCGCTGCGGCCGGATCTCCACCAACCCCTCTTCGGCAAGGCGGATAAAGGCTTCGCGCACCGGCTGTCGCGACAGCGTGTAGGTTTCGGCAATCTCCTGTTCGGAGAGCCGCATCCCAGGCACCAGCTCCGTCCGGATAATGCGTTCACGCAGGCTGCGCAGCAATTGCGGGCCGATCGGCGCCGCGACCTCCAGGGTGTGCTGCTGGGCTGGTGCCGTCTGCCGCATCTTCGCGACCGTCTCCGTTTCTACCGGTGCGAAGTAAAATGTATACTACCATACTAGTCAACCGTTGCTGTCTTCGGTATGGATGATGGGGCCAATTCAAGCGACCGTGAAGGGAGATGCCGAATGCGCCAGACGTGGCGATGGTTCGGTCCGCGCGACCTGGTAAGCGTCGACGACATGCTCCAAGCAGGTGTCGAAGGCGCCGTCTCAGCCCTCCATCACATCCCCCCGGGTCAGGTCTGGGCGACCGAGGAAATCCGCCAGCGCCAACGGGAAATCGCCACGCGCCGCGACGGCAGTCCTTCCGGCTTGGCCTGGGATGTGGTGGAAAGCCTGCCGGTGTCTGAAGACATCAAGAAGCAGACGGGTGATTGGCGCACGCATCTCGAGAACTACAAGATCAGTTTGACGAACCTCGCGAACGCGGGGATCAAGACCATCTGCTACAACTTCATGCCGGTGTTGGACTGGACGCGCACGGACCTTGCCTACAGGCTCGCGCACGGTGGCACCTGTATGCGCTTCGATGTCTTCGACTTCGCGGCATTCGACATCTTCATCCTGAACCGACCGGGCGCCGCAACGGCCTTTCCGGAGGGTGTCTACGAGGAAGCGGAACGCCGCTTCCGCGGGATGAACGAGACGGAACGTCAGGCGCTCTCCGGCAACGTGGTCTTTGGCCTTCCCGGCGCGGCGGAGCATTTCACGCTCGAGGATGTCCGCCGTCATCTTGCCGAATACGAAGCCATCGACGCCGACCAGTTGCGCACACATCTGGTCACCTTCCTGGAGGAGGTTGTGCCGCTCGCCGAACGTCTTGGCGTGCGGCTCTGCTGCCACCCGGATGATCCGCCGTTCCCGCTCTTGGGACTGCCACGGATCATGTCGACCGAGGGGGATTACGAACGGGTCATGCGCGCCGTCGACAGTCCCGCCAACGGCATCACGCTCTGCTCGGGGTCGCTGGGCGCCCGGGCGGACAACGACATTCCGGGCATGATGGAACGGCTCGGGGATCGGGTGCACTTCCTGCACATGCGCAATGTGAAGCGGGAAGACGACCAGATGCCCGGCTCCTTCTACGAGGCCGAACATCTTGGCGGTGACACCGACATGGTCGCTTTCGTCGCCGCCGTCTTGAAGGAGGAGACACGGCGACGCGCGCAGGGTCGCGCCGACTGCTCGATCCCGTTCCGGCCCGATCACGGACAGGACATTCTGGACGACCTCAACCGCAAGGCCCAACCCGGCTATCCAGCGATCGGGCGCCTCAAGGGGCTCGCCGAACTGCGCGGTATCATGACCGCGCTCAGCACCGCATCGTCCGGGAGCGCCTGAAATGAGCCCCCAGCTTGGCGAGACGACAATGGGCCATGCGCAGGCGACGGCCGTGCGTCCCGGCTACGATCCAGCGGCGCATGGCGTTGGGATCGTCCACATTGGGTGTGGGGCGTTCCACCGTGCCCACCAGGCCGTTTACACCGATGACGCGCTGGCGCGTTCCGGGGGCGACTGGCGGATCATCGGTGTCAGCCTGCGCAGCACCGAGATCGTCGACGCGTTGAACGCCCAGTCCGGGCTGTACACGCTGATCACACGAGGCGCCGGGGGCACCCACAGCCGGATCGTGGCCAGCCTTGCCGAAGCGCGCGCGGCCTCGCGGGACGTGGCGCACGTGCTGGCGGCGTTGGTCGACCCTAACATCCATCTCGTCACGCTGACGGTGACGGAAAAGGCGTACGGCATCGACCGCACCGCCGGCGACATCGACGAGACGCATGCCGCCGTTGCTGCCGACCTGGCGCGTCCGGACGCACCGACCGGCGTGCTCGGCCTCCTGACCGAAGGGCTGCGGCGGCGCAGGCAGGCAGGCATCCCCCCCTTCACCGTGCTGTGTTGCGACAACCTGCCGGACAATGGCCACCTTCTGCGGACCGGCGTGACGGCCTTCGCCCGGCGGATCGACCCTGAGCTCGCCGATTTCATCGCGCAGGAGGTGGCTTTCCCCTGCTCGATGGTCGACCGGATCACACCGGCCCCGACCGCACAGACCCGCGCGGAGGCGGAACGGCAAACCGGCCTGGAGGACCTAGCGGCGGTCGAGACGGAGCCCTTCACGCAGTGGGTGATCGAGGATCGCTTCCCCGCCGGTCGCCCCGACTGGGAAGCGGGCGGCGCGCTGTTCGTCGACGACGTTGCCCCTTATGAGCGCATGAAGCTGCGGATGCTGAACGGCACCCATTCGATGCTCGCCTATGCCGGATTTCTGGCGGGCTGCGTCTATGTACGCGACGTGATGGCCGATGCGTCCCTGGCGGCGCTGGTTAAGCGGCATCTCGCGGCCGCCGCCGCAACCCTCGAACCGCTTGATGGGATCGACCGGGCGCGGTACGCCGAGCAATTGGCCGAGCGCTTCGCCAACCCGGCAATCGCACACGCGACCTACCAGATCGCGATGGACGGCACCGAGAAGCTGGCTCAGCGCATCGCAGCACCGGCGGTGGCGGCACTGGAGCAGGGCACGCCCACCCGCCCCTTCGCGTTCGCGCTTGCCATGTGGATGCGCTATTGCCTCGGGCGGAGCGAAGCGGGGGAGACCTACGACCTCCGCGACCCTCGGGAGGCGAGCATAGCCGCGGCTGTCGCGCAGGCTGGCGACGATGGGCACGCGCTGGCCGCCGCACTGTTCGCGCTTCGGGACGTATCCCCCCAACGTCTGGCCGCCGACGCGGGTTTCCAGGCGCAGGTCGGGGAGATCCTGAACGCCACGATGGCGAACGGCGTGCGCGCGGTAATCGACGCCGAGGCGCAGGACCGAGCAGCGACGCCATCCTGACATCGGGTGATCTTGGCCGTTCTATACAGCGTTCACCCCCGAGCCGAGCTCTCTTAGGACGAAGACCGGGAGGCCGATCTTGACCCGCCACGGCAGCGGCGCGAGCCCCGTGCCACGTCCCGCACCAGCATCTGTGGCCGCCACAGCGCAAAGATCCAGCCGCCGATCATGGCCATTGTGAGAACGATCCAGCCGAGGATCACGGCCCGGACACCCGGCGCGAGTGTCGGCAACTGCCGCGTCCCATCGACCAGGGGGCCGTAGAGGTCGCGTGTCTGGAAGAAACCCAAAGGGACGGACGCGGCTAGCACGCCGAGCGAAATCGCGCACGCGGCCATCGTCCCCGGCCATCGGGCACGGGCTTTCCCGCCCGCCTCGCGGGCGAGCCGATGCACGTGCAACCACGTGCCGGTCAGGATCAAACCGCTGAGCGCCAAACCGAAGACGCACCAGACAAGCTTGCTGGCGAGGCCGCCGAAGTCACCGTAGTGCAAGGGATCGGCGGTATTCGCCCAGCGCCAGTACAGCGGCAGGTCCGAGGCGCGCTGGTCGTACAGCACCTCTCCCGTGTGCCTGTCCACGTACAGGCGGTTGGCGCGATCGCGCACCAGCAGATGGTCGGCTTGACCGTCAAGGTAGAGGGCACACTCCCCGGGACGCAGGTGTCGCAAATCCATGTCCGGCCGCACCGAGCGCGCCCGTGCCACGACCGCGTCCAGCGGCAGATCCGGGCGCGTGGACTCGCAGGTCGGTTGCGGCGCCGGATGAACGGAGGAGCTTTCGGCGCCGACATAGGCCATGATCCCGTCGGCGAATTCGTACCGGGCCCGTTCGATGCCGTACCACGCCCCGGTCACGCTGATCAGCAGCACGAACCACAGGCTCCAGAGACCGCCCGTCTTGTGCAATTCGGACCAAAGCGTCCGGCCTTTGCCCGCCTTGAACCGGAAAAAGCGGGTCCACCAGCGTTTGTAGAAACAGAGGGCGCCCACAAGTGACACCAACATCGTCACAGCGAACGCGGAGACGAACAAAACGCCCCATTGCGTCGGGAAAAACAGATTCCGGTGAAGACTGCGGAAGAACCGCCAGACGTTCATATAGCTGTAGGCGCCGCGCACCTCGGCGGTATAGGGGTCGACATAGACACGCACGCGCGCCTGTTCCGGCCGGTTGATCAGCACTTCGGCCGCCGAGCGGGGATAGAGCGGGGCCTGGAGCGATGTCACCTGAGCTTCAGGAAAGGCCGCTTCGACCGCAGCCAAGATATCGCCCCAGCTCGCCCGCTCCGCACCGACGGCAACCCGCGCTTCCGGCGTCACCAACCAGTCGATCTCGTGCGAGAGCGTCGCGACGGTCCCGCTCCAACAGATCACGAACAGCAGCAGGCCGGTAATCACCCCCGTGAAGCTGTGCACACGAAACCAGGCACGTGTCTTCATGACACCGCCGTCGCTATGGTCGCATCGACCCCACTTCCCAACGTCAGAACGTAAGCGAAAGCGTCCCCATCACCGTCAAAGGCGCACCGGGGTGGATCTCTCTTCGGCCGCGGGAAGCCTCGATGTATTCCACGTCGAACAGATTCTGGATATTGAGGGATGTCTGGATGTTCTCGCTATAGTTATAGAACACCGTGGCATCGGTGCGCACATAGCCATCCACATCGAAGGTATTTTCCAGGTCACCCTTGCGGGCACCGACCGCAAACAGGCCGCCGCCAAATCCAAAACCTTTGAGCGAGCCCCGCTGAAACTCGTAGGTCGACCAAAGACTGCCGCTGATCTCGGGAACGTTGGCCAGCCGGTTGCCGACCTCGATCGTATTATCTTCCGTGACCTCGGCGTCTATGTAAGCGCCGGAGGCGATCACCTTCCAACCGGGCAGGATCTCACCCGTGATATCCAGTTCGACCCCTCGGCTCCGCTGTTCGCCCGTTTGCACCGAAAAGCCCGGATTGTCCGGATCGGCGGTCAGCACGTTTTCGCGCGTTAGCTGGAACGCGGCCAAGGTGGTCGAGACCCGTCGGTCGAAGAACTCCGTCTTGACGCCGACCTCGTATTGCTCGCCGGTTTCAGGCTCGAAGGGCGAGCCTGCGTAGGTGGACCCGATCTCGGGTTGGAACGACTGGCTGTAGCTGGCGTACAGCGACACCCGGTCGACGGGTTTGTAGACAAGACCGAGTCTGGGCGAGAATTCGCGCTCGGTCTGATCGGACGTCACCGCCCCGTTGCGCTTGCTGCGAATGTCCGCGTAGTCGAAACGCCCCCCGGCGAGGACCTGCCAGTGATCGCCGATCGACACCTGATCCTGCAGGTACAGCCCGACATTGTTGATGCGGTTATCGGTCGTGGTCGACGACCCGAACGTCCCGGGCTGCGCGCCATAGACCGGATCAAAAATATCGATGGGGGCTAGGCTTGCGATGGCATACTCGACCTCGCGTTCGGCCCGGGCCGCTTCAACACCGATCAGCACCTCGTGCTCGAGGAGCCCGGTCTCGAACGCGCCGATTACATCGTTCTGAAGGCGCAGTTCACGGATGTCGTCATGCTGGCGAAACGTCCGGCGATCGAGCGTCCTGTTGTCGGCCTGAAGACCGCGATTGTCCGCGCTGAAGCGCGATGCATTCCCGGTGACGAAGCGCGCCGAGTTACGCACCTTCCACGAGTCATTGAACTCGTGCTCCAGGAGGTAGCGCAGCCGTGTCTGGTCCGCCTCGTACTTCGAGAACCGTTCGCCGAAATAGCGGCTGTGCGGAACATCGGCAACGCGATCACCAACCGCGGTTAAGCCCCGGTCGAATTGGTTCTCCTGCTCCGCGTACTGCGCGCTCAACGTAAGCCGCGTATCCGGCGAAATGTCCCATGTGCCGATCGGGGCAACGAACACGCGCTCGGAATCAATGAAATAATCCCGGAAGCTGTCACTCCGCTGGTAGGCGCCGTTGACCCTGAATTTCAGGCTCTTGCTTGCATTCAGGGGGGTGGAGACATCCACCGTTGGACGCACGAACTCATAGCTACCGACCGTCACATCCGCAGCGTAACGCGGCTCATCCAGGGGCTTTTTGGTCACCAGGTTGACCAGACCGCCCGGCCCCCCCTGCCCATAAAGCACCGATGCCGGGCCCTTGAGAACCTCCACGCGCTCGACATTGGCAAGATCAAGGAAGATCTCGTCCCCGAAGAAGGGGTTACTGGTCATCCCGTCAGACGTGAAAGCAAACTGCTCGAACCCCCGTATCCGCAGCACCTCCGCGCGGTTGCCAAAGGTGCCGCCCGCTTGAACGTTACTGACGTTCTTGGCGACATCCGCCAGGCTGTTGGCCTTCTGATCCTCGATGACCTCACGTGGCACCACCTGGATGGCCTGAGGCACATCGATCAGTGGCGTGTCCGTCCGCGTCGCCGTTGCCGAGCGGGAGGCCTTGTAGCCGTCGACCGGCCCGTAAGCCGACTCGGTTGCCCCTTCCACCGTGATCGGCCCGAGCTGCAAAGGACCGGCACCGTCCTGCGTTCCTGGCTTTGTCAGCGTCACGGTATTCGCGTCGGAAAAGCGATACTGCAGTCCGGTACCAGCAAGCAGACGGCTCAGCGCCTCTTCAGGCGTGTACGAACCTTGCACGCCCTGGGTCTGGCGTTCGGCCGTCATCTCCGCCGGGTAGAGGAGTTGTAGGTCGACGGCCTGAGAGAAGGCCAGCAGCGCCGTCTGCAGGTCGCCTGCGGGAATGTCGAAGCGCTGGGCCTCAGCCGCCTGGGCGAGCTGGGCAGACCCTTGTGCGGTCTCGCGCACAGGCTGCGCCCCCTCGTCGGCCGAAGCCGGAATAGCGGCCAGCGCCAGCAGCGAGCCCCCTGTGAGCAAAGCCCCCATGCGATACCAAAGCGCTCGGTCCCGCGTGGCGGGCCTGCTGCTGCCCGTGTTCCCCCAGGTGTTCATCTAATCCACTCCCCCTCGTCGGTAACGCCGCTAAAGCGCAGGGCGGCAGACCGCCTGTGCGTCAATGTCACGGGTTAGACCGATCGGGGAGCCGGCCTCCTGACCCTCACCAACGAGAAAAATGCGCGGACATGGAAAAAAGTCGGGCCTCGGCCCGACCTGGGCCTCAGCCGTCGGCGCGCAGCAAGGTGAGCCAGGGGGTGACATGGATGACGTCGACCGGCAGCGTCGCCTCGATGGCGGCAAGCGCCCGGCCGGTATCGTCGAGCCGGAAGACCCCCGTGAAACGCGCCTCAGCGATCGCGGACTCGAGGAACAGGATAGCGCCAGGGCGATAGCGGTCGAGTTCGGCCACCACGTCACGCAGGCGCCGATCGGAAAAGACCAGCCGACCGTGGCGCCAAGCGGTCAGCGCCGCCACATCGGCGTGTCGCGTCTCGATGCCGCCCACAGGGCCGTAGCGCGCCACCTCGCCCGCCCCCAGCGTGACGCCGTCCGGGTCATCGCCTCCGGTTTGTCCACGGGCCACGCGGACCTGCCCCTCGACGACGCCCACGCGCACGGCCGCGTCCGCTTCACGCACGGCGAACGCCGTGCCAAGCGCTTGCGCCGTGCCGTCGCCCGCTGTCACCCGGAACGGTCGGTCCGGTTCGGACGCCACGGTAAAAAAGGCTTCGCCGCGCAGCAGCTCGACGCAGCGGCAGTCGTCGCCCAGGTCGACCGTGAGCGCCGTATCGGTGTTGAGGCGAACCACCGAGCCATCGGCCAAGGCCGCTTCCCGGGTTTCGCCAACAGCCGTGGCGTAGTCGGCCCGCAAGCTGTCCGTGCCGCCCAATGCCCACAGGCCAACGACCCCGGCGACCAAGATAGCTGCTGCCACCGGCCACACATGGCTTCGACGCCGAGGAGAACTCTCTTCTTTGTGCCGAGCACACTGATCGGATGGGGGACTCCCGGTCGCGGCGCCGGGCCGCGGATCGGGCAGGCCGCCAAGCTCGCCCCAGAGCGCCTGCGCATCTTCATACGCCGCGCGATGGGCGGGATCGCGATCGAGCCAGGCTTGGAAGGCACGGCGGTCCGCTTCGCTGACAGCATCGGAGGTCATGCGCACGAACCACGCGGTCGCTTCTTCGGCCAGCGCGTCGTTGTGCGGACCTGTATTCGCCGAGCGGCGCCTCGGTCGTGTCATGCCGTCCCGTTGCCAGCAGTCTCGCAAGCGACCCGCGCCGGCGGCGTCGCCCCAGACGGTCGCGCGCTTGGTTCACGATCTTGGACTGCCCGCGGGCAGCGCCTCCTGACTGGGAAGATGCAATTATTTCCCGGCGGCGTCGAGGCAACGACGGCAGTGCACCAGGGCGCGGATGATGTGCTTCTCCACCATGTTCCGGGAAATCCCCAGGCGGGCCGCGATCTCGCCGTTGGCGAGTCCGTCAAGCCGGCTCATCAGAAAGACCTCGCGGCAGCGCGGGGATAACGCGTCCACGGCTTCGGCCAGCAGCAGAAGGCGCTCCCGCGCGAGGGCGGCGGTTTCCGCATCCGGCTCGGAGCACGCCACCGCCTCGGGTACCGGGCTGCCGTCGACGACGCCCGCGTGCGTGCGCTCCCGCGCCATGCGGTCGCGGGCAGCATTCGCGGCCACCTGGAACAGATAGGCCCGGGGCTCCTCCACGGGCCGTCCTGGCGTGCGGCGAAGCAGACGCAGCCACGCCTCCTGAGACACCTCAGCCGCCGTCTCCTCGCAGCGCAGCATGCGCACGAGAAACCGGCGCAACGCCGTCTGATGCTGGCGGTATAGCGCCTCCACCGCAAGCTCCTGCGCCGAGGATCCCATGCTCCCGTCCCATCCGCGTCCCGGCCTCCCTACGGCGCGTCGCCATCCGCGCGCTCCTGCTTGAGGGCACCCTCGGGAATACCTGACTGTTTGAATCGGGATGGACGTTAGTGAGAATGCGAACCACTCGCAACAATGAATCGCCGCGCCAACAGGCAACGGCCACTCCCCCTCAGCCGTAACCTTCGGGGGTCGTTCGCGGGCGGCGCTCGCGGTAAGCGACGTAGACCGAGCTCACGAAGATCATGCTCCCGCCGACCCACGTGAACAGGTCCGGCACCTCGGCGAAGAACACAATCCCGAACAGGCTGGCCCAGACCAGCTTGAGGAAATCGAACGGCAACACGACGCTGGTGTCCGCCAGCGCAAAGGCCCGCGACAGGGACAGCTGTACCACGCTCCCCAAGGCCCCGATCCCAACCAGCCAGCCCCACTGGATCGGTGTCGGCCATTTCCAGACCAGTAACGCCGGCACCAGGGTGAAGAGCCCCACGAAGAAGGCCGCCCACACGGTGATGGATAGGGAGCTTTCCGTCTCCGTCAAACGCTTGATCACGATCATCGCGCCCGCCCAGACGACGCTGGCGCCCAAAGCCAACAAGGCGCCATCCCCAAGCAGTTCGCCGCCCGGGCGCAGGATCAGCAACGTGCTGGCAAAGCCAACAACGAGGGCTGACCAGCGGCGTGCGCCCACACGCTCGCCAAGGATCAGGATTGCCAGCAGCGTCGCGAAGAGCGGCGCGGTGAAGTTGATGGCGGAAACCGTCGCCAGAGGGGCTAGGCTCACGGCCCAGAAGAACGACAACATCCCGACAGCGTTGAGCGCGCCGCGCAACACGTGCAGCCAGGGGTGCGACGTGCGCACCACGGCTGCGCCCCCGGCGTGCCAGATCACCGGCAGCAGCATGATCAGGCCGATCAGGCAGCGGAAGAAGCTGATTTGCGCCGGATGAAGGTCGCTCGACAGCACCTTCACCGCCGACACCATAACGGTGTTGGTGAAACCGGAGAGCACCATGAAGCCGATACCGAGAAGCGCCGGCGCGCTCACCCCCTGCGGTAAGCGCAGACTCATCGGGCCGTGACGGGCGCCCCACCCCCGTGCAGGGCCACGGCCGAGGCGACGCCAAGCCTGCCCCACTCCAGGGAACGCGCGTCCCCTCCCCAGAGGGGGCTTATCGGGCAGCACCTTGGCGCGCCTGCATCCAAGCCCAGCATCCCGTTCAGATCGCCCGGCAAATGCGATTCGCGTCGAGCATCGCGGCGTGAACATCACGCGAGGACACAGCGTCGCCGATCCGGTAGAGCTCGAAGGTGTCTGCTGCCCCCTGCGCAACAGGTTGGGGGCGCGCCGCGGCCATTGCGGCGGGATCGATCGCGCCTGCGTTGCGCGACCGCGGCGCGAGTTCGAAGAACAGTTCGTCCAGCGGATACGTGCCGCGCTCGATGACCAGACGGTCCGCCTCGATCTCCGTCTCGGCACCCGTGTACTCGTTGACGAAACGCGCCGTGACACGGTTGCCACTGCGCCTGCAGGACACCAGGCGCAGATCGGGATGGATTGCGGTGCCGGCACGGTAGAGCGCCCGCTTAACATGCGGACGTTCAAGATAGCTCATCTCTTTGCCGAAAGAGTCGTCGGGGGTGACGAAGGTCATGTCCTGCCCAGACTCGGCCAGCATCTCGGCGACGCTCGCACCGGCCACGGTGCCGACGGCGTCGTAGAAAAGTAAATCGCCGCTCGGCGTCGGCAGGGTTTCGAGAAGTTCCCAGACCGAGCCGACAGGCGCGTCCTCTCCAAGAGTGTCTTCGAGCGTGTCAGGGAGCCCGCCGGTCGCAAGGATCACGACATCGGGCGCGAGCGCCTCAATGTCCTCGGCTTCGGCATAGGTGTTGTAGCGAATCTCGACCCCCAGGTGCCCCAGCTCGGCAACCCGCCAATCGACGATCCCAATGAGGTCGCGTCGGCGCGGCATCCGGGCCGCGAGCCGAAGCTGGCCGCCCGCCTCGGGTGCCGCTTCAAATACCGTCACATGGTGGCCGCGAACCGCAGCAACGCGCGCGGCTTCAAGCCCACCAGGCCCAGCGCCGACCACGACGACCCGCCGGGCCCGTTCGGCAGGTGCGATCTCGTGCGGCAGGGTCATCTCGTTGCCGACCGAGACGTTGTGGATGCAGCGCCGCTGCCAGGAACAGTAGGTCGCGCCGACGCACGGGCGGATGCGTTCCTCTTCATCTGCCTCGATCTTGGCGACGATCTCTGGGTCGGCGATGTGCGCGCGGGTCATCCCGACCATGTCCACGAGACCTTCGCTGATGGCGTGCCGCGCCGTGGCGAGGTCGTTGATCCGCGCGGCATGAAACACCGGCCGCGACAGGAAGGACTTGAACTTGCCCACCGCCGCGAGCTGCGGCGCGAGCGCGAGATGCATCCCGGGCATGTAGTTGGAGAGCCCGATCTCCGTGTCGATCCGCCCATGCGAAAGGTTGAAGAAATCCACGAGGCCGGAGGTATCGTGGAGCCGCGCGATCTCGGCATACTCCTCGTCCGGCAGAGCGGCCTGCTCGCCATCCCCCACAGCCATTCGAATCCCAACGAGCATGCCGTCGCCGGCCGCCTCGCGGACCGCCTCGAGCGCCATCAGGCCAAAACGGCAGCGCTTCTCCAGCGAACCGCCGAAGTCATCGGTCCGCTGGTTGACCTCGGGCGACCAGAACTGCCCGATCAAGTGACTGGTGACGTGCAGTTCCACCCCGTCGAGTCCAGCTTCGCGGCAGCGTCGCCCGGCCTCGCCAAAGTCCCGCACAACACGGTCGATATCGGCACGATCCATGGCACGCGCGAACCCGCGATGGCGCGGTTCGCGATAGCGTGACGGCGCAATGGTCGGCAACCAATTGTCAGCCCGCCAATGGCTACGCCCGCCCAGATGCGTGAGCTGGCACATGGCCGCCGCCCCGTGGCCATGGATGCGCTCAGCCATTTCGGCCAGATGGGGAACGACGGCATCGCTGTTCAGATCGATCTGGCCGAAGACCGAGCCCGAGTCAGGCGAAACGCTCGCGGAGCCGCCAAACATGGTGAGCGCGATACCCCCACGCGCCTTGGCCTCGTGATAGTCCTTGTAGCGGTCGTCCGGCATGGCCCCATTGACGAAGCCAAGCGCGTGACTCGTCGACATGACGCGGTTGCGCAGGACCAGCGGACCAATGGTCAGCGGCGTCAGCAGGGGATCATTTTTTCGCATCTTGATTAAGGCCATGTGCTGTCGGTTCGGGCGCGGCAGGCGCGCTCCAGACATCCTCGCATGACACGGCGATCCAATACGCAACGACCTAGCGCTTCGATCGCCGATCATGCCGTACGAGCGTAGGCGGGAACCGGAAGCAGGACCGGCTGCATTCGCCCCAAACCGGACAGAAACTGTGGCTGAGTTCCGGCATATCGGCACAATCTGTCGCGCGGTGTCCGCTAGACCCAGGCTAGCCTTTCACCTCGCGGAGACATCAATGGGGCTCACCTTCGACCCAGCCGACGTCACCCTCCCCGAGCTTGGCCACCGTATCGGCGGCCGCCCGCGCACGGGAGCACCCGCAACGACGCTTCGGCGTCCGTCCGACGGCCAAGCCTACGCGGAAATCCCGTGCGCTGACGCGCAGATCGTGGACGAGGCTGTCGCCACCGCCCGTGCAACCTGGCGCACCAGCGGATGGGGCGGCTGCCACCCCCGCGAACGCGTGCGCACGCTGCACGCCTGGGCCGATCTGATCGATGCCGAAGCCGGTGAACTGGCGCGGCTCGAGGCTCTTGGCTCGTCCCGCCCGATCGCAGAGCTGGTCAAAGGCGACGTCGCCACGATCGCCGAGCAGATCCGCTTCTTTGCCGAATTCGCCGACAAGGAAGGAGGCGCTCTGCCGCCGGTCGGGGATGCGCGCTTTGGCATGGTCCAGCCCGAGCCCTATGGCGTCGTCGGCGCGATCACGCCTTGGAACTTCCCGCTTTCGATGGCGGTCTGGAAGCTCGCCCCGGCGCTGGCGGCCGGCAACGCCGTGGTGATCAAGCCCTCGGAGGTCACCCCGCTGTCGACCCTCCGGCTCGTAGAGCTTGGCGAGCGGGCGGGCTTGCCCGCAGGGCTGGTCAACGTCGTCCTCGGGGACGGCCCCGTCACCGGCAACGCGCTCGTGCAACACCCCGGCGTGGCCAAACTGTCCTTCACCGGCTCCACGCGGGCCGGTGGCGCGATCATGGAAGCCATTGGACGCAGCGGCGTTAAGCCGGTCACGCTCGAGCTGGGGGGCAAAAGCCCCCAGATCGTCTTCGCGGACGCCGACCTCGACCTCGCCGCCGCCTGCGTGGCGCGCGGGATCGTGGCGAACGCGGGCCAGGTGTGCGTCGCAGGCTCGCGCCTCCTCGTCGCCCGGGAGGTCGCAGAGGAACTCTCGGAGAAGATCTCCGAGATCATGGGGAGCAAACGCCCCGGTGCGACCTGGTCAGAGGAGAGCAGCTACTCGCCCATCATCTCGGAAACCCAAATCGCCCGTATCGAGAGCATCGTTTCTGCAAGCGTCAGCGCAGGGGCCGAGATCGTCAGCGGCGGGACCCGGCTGGGGCAGGAGGGGTGGTTCTATGCCCCGACGATCCTTGGCGGCATCACACCCGACAATCCAGCGGTGCGTGAGGAGATCTTCGGCCCTGTCCTGACGCTTCAGACCTTCACCGACGAAGCCGACGCACTCCACCACGCCAACCACGAGACATACGGGCTCTGCGCCGGCGTCTTCACCCGCGACCTGAACCGCGCGATGCGGATGACACGGCGGATCGAGGCAGGGACGGTTTGGGTCAACCGCTACGGCCGCTCGCAGGATCATATCATGCCGACGGGCGGGTATGGCGGTTCCGGCATCGGCAAGGACCTCGGGCGTGAGGCCTATATCGCCAACTGCCGGCACAAGACCGTGCTCATGGACATCGGGACAGACTGATATTCGCGAAAGCGGTCGTGTCAGGGTACGGCATTGCCTGATCCCCGATGCCTACGACCGTTTGCTTCTGCCCGCCTAGCGTAGCCGGTCCAGCAAACGGTAATAGAGCCCGACAGCCGGCAGGAACCACGGCTTTCCGAAATGCCCCGGAATTGCGGGCCAGTCGAGCCCCGCGAGCGGATTTTCCGGCGCACGGCCAAGCGCCATGTCGGCCAGCATCGTTCCCATCAGGCTCGAGAACTGCGCGCCGTGCCCAGAATAGCCCATGGCATAGGCGACCCCGTCGGCCTCGCCAGCGCGCGGGTACCGGTCGCGGGTCATGCCAACCAGTCCGCCCCAACAGTAATCAATCTCGATCCCCGCAAGATGCGGGAAAATCTCCCCCAGCCCCGCCTGCAGGATGGCACCGGAACGGGACTCGCTGTCCGCATCCGAAGTCGCGGAAAACCGCGCGCGACCGCCAAAAATCAGCCGGCGATCCGGCGATAGCCGGAAATAGTTGCCGATATTCTTGGTCGTGACGCAGGTCCTATCGCCGGGCAGCGTGCGTGCCGCCTCCGCCTCGCTGAGGGGGCGGGTCGCGACGACGAAGCTGCCGACGGGGACGAGCCGTCGGCGGAAATAGCTGAAGGGCCCGTGGGTATAGGCGTTAGTGGCGAGGATCACGCGCTCCGCGACAAGCTCGCCCCTCGGCGTCGTGAGCCGCCACCCGCCATTCTCGCGCTTGCGGTCGGTGACCGGGGCGTTCTCGTAGATCGATGCACCGTGACGGACCGCCGCCTCGGCGAGGCCGGTGACGTAGCGCCCCATGTGCATCATGCCCGCCTTGCGCGACAGCATGGCGCCATGGAAGCCGCCGCTTCCGACCTCGGTGCGCAAATCCTCGGCCGAAAGCAGATCGGTATCGGGATCAACCTCCTGATGTACGGCCTCGAAATTGCGCTTCAGCGCATCGAAGTGGCCCGCCTTCGAGGCCAGCTTCAACTTGCCCGAACGGCGGAAGGCGCAATCGATTTGCTCTTCGGCGACGATCGATTCGATCAAGTCCACGGAACGATCGAATGCCTGATAGAGCGCCTTCGCGCGCTCTGCCCCGAGCTCGGTCTTCGCCGCAAGGTAGCTGTGGGCAAGCCCGTTGTTCAGATGCCCGCCATTGCGTCCCGACCCGCCATGGCCGACATCATGCGCCTCGAGCAGCACCGTACTGACGCCGGCCTTTGCAAGCGCGCGCGCCGCCGAAAGCCCGGTGAAGCCGCCGCCGACGATCGCGACATCGAACCGCCCTTCGACCGGGCCCGGCACCGCCCCCGTGAAACGAGGGGCGGTGTCGCGCCAGTAGGGAGTCAGCTTCATATCCCTCATGGTCAGAGGCCGACGACGGCCGGCAGCCCCCGGATGTCGGGGATCTCGGTATAGCCATAGAAAGGATTTGCCGGCTCGTGCCCCCGGTTAACCCAGACCTTATTGCGGATCCCGAGATCGTGGGCGGACATCAGATCGTAGCGGAATGAAGAGGAGCAGTGCAGGATATCCTCCGGCCCGCAGCCCAGTTGATCGAACATGTACTCAAACGCCCTAAGGCGCGGCTTATAAGCGCCGGCTTGTTCCGCGGTGAAGACATGCGCGAAAGGGGCGCCCAGCTTTTCGACATTGGACATGATCTGCTCGTCCGCCGCGTTGGACAGGGCCACGAGCGGATACTCCTCTGCTACGCGGGCCAGGCCCTCGGGAACATCGGGATGCGGTCCCCAGGTCGGCACAGCCTGATAGAAGCGCCGGGCCTCGGCCTCATCGAACGCCACGCCGTGGCGCCGGCAGGTCCGCTCCACGGCGTTGACCAGAACCTGCTCATAGGGCTTCCAGTCCCCGAGAATCTCGTCGAAGCGATAGGCGCGGAAATCGTTGATGAATGCCTGCAATGCCTCGGGCGAGAGGCGCGGGCCGTAAATCTCGGTGGCGAGTTCGCCCATCTGAAAGCGCGTTAGCGTGCCGTAGCAGTCAAAGGTAATGAACTTGGGGCGGAAGGTCATGGTCGGTCCTGTCAGTTGCTCGACGGATGAAGGCAAACGCTCCGACGATGAACCTTAGCCCCCTGGGCGTCGCGGCATCTGTGCAAAGGCGCCAGCATTCCGGCAGAAAATGCCAAATCTGATACATGCCAAGACAGCCACTGCCATCCCGATGCAGCCGCGCACGGCCCCTCATTCGACCAAAATCACGATCCGAAGCTGTACGCCGCGCGACCACCCGGTCGGCCGGCGGTCTACAGCACGACGACCGATCTCACCGCCGTCCGTCTAACTAGCGCTGCGCTTGGCTGGGCTCCTTCGAACGAACCGGGTCGCCCCTTCGCTGGCATATGATGCGGCAAGGTGCGGAGTTCTTCAGCCGATTCCTGTGCCGTTCGGAATGAATGCGGTCGCACCTGCCAGCGCGACGCTCGCAAACTCATCGTGATGACACCGATGGAGACGTCATGACGCCAATCACGCTCGCCCCATTCGAGGTGGGTCACCTCGACACCGCGCTGACCTTGTCCCAGCAGGTCGGCTGGCCGCATCGGATAGAGGACTGGGAACTCATACGGATCCTCTCCCGCGGCTGGGTCGCGCTGGAGGGCGCGCAGGTGGTCGGCACGGCCTTCCTCACGCCCTACGGCCCCACACTTGGGGCCGCCAACATGATCATCGTCGACGAACGGATGCGCGGACGCGGGGTCGGCCGGCGCCTGATGGACGCGCTGCTCGAGGCACGCGAGGGCCGCACGCTGCAACTCGTCGCGACCGAGGCCGGGCGACCGCTTTACGAGCGGCTGGGCTTCCGCCCCCTGGTCCGGATCGCGCAGTACCAGGGCACCGTCGGCCAAGTACGCGCCCCTGGCGGCGTCGAACCGGCGGACCAGCACGACCTGTCGGAGCTGGTCGACCTGGATCACGCGGCCAGCGGGGGGATGCGAAGCGCGCTCCTGTCGGCGCTGATCGACCAAGGTCCTGCTGCCGTCATTCGCCGGGCGGGGAGGATCGCGGCCTTTGGCTTTCGCCGCCCCTTCGGCCGCGGCCACGTCGTGGGTCCCATCATCGCAAGTCATATAGAGGACACCCAGGCGCTGACCGCGCATCATCTCGCCGCATGTCCAGGGGCCTTCGCCCGGATCGACGTGCCGGAGCCCACGCAGATGGGGAGCTGGCTGGAGGAAACCGGCCTTCTCCACGCCGGTGGCGGGCTGATGATGCGGCTCCCAGGCCATCCTCTGCCGTCCACCGAAGCGACTGTCCACGCTTTGACCAGCCAGGCTCTTGGATAACAGCGAGCGGTTTACAGCCATGTCCATGAACTCACTTCCGGAACTCGACCGAGACCATCTTATCCACCCCGTGACGTCCTTTCGCGGCCACGAAGCCGCCGGCGTTCGGGTGCTGCGCTCAGCCAACGGCGCCCGCATCACGGATACCGAGGGTCACGAACTCGTCGACGGCTTCGCTGGTCTTTGGTGCGTCAATACCGGCTACGGACAGGAAAGCATCGTCGAGGCGGCTACCGAGCAGCTCCGCCGCCTGCCCTATGCGACCGGCTATTTCGGCCTGGGGTCGGAACCGGCGATCCGCCTCGCCGCCTCGCTGGCCGAGCGTACGCCGGGGGACCTCGACCACATCTATTTCACGCTCGGCGGCTCTGACGCGGTGGACAGCGCCTTGCGCTTCATCCGCTACTTCCAGCAAGCACGCGGCATGCCCGGCAAGGACCAGGTCATCTCGATCGAGAAGGGCTATCACGGCTCCTCGACCGTCGGGGCGGGGCTGACGGGCCTGCCGGCCTTTCACGAAGGCTTCGGCGTACCACTCGACTGGCAGCACAAGATCCCGTCGCCTTATCCCTACCGCAATCCAGTAGGCGAGGACCCACAGGCCATCATCGACGCATCGACGCGCGCGCTGAGCGATAAAATCGCTGAGCTTGGCGCCGAGCGTGTTGCCGCCTTCTTCGTCGAGCCGATCCAGGGGTCGGGCGGCGTCATCGTGCCCCCGAAAGGCTGGCTGAAGGCCATGGCCGAGACCTGCCGCGCGCATGACGTCCTGTTCGTTGCAGATGAGGTGATCACTGCCTTTGGCCGAACCGGACCGCTGTTCGCATCAGCGGACGAGGACGTCATCCCTGACCTGATGACCGTCGCAAAGGGACTAACCTCCGGCTACGTGCCAATGGGCGCCGTGTTCATGCGCGAACATGTCTATGCGACGATCGCCGATGGCGCCGGCAGCCACACGGTCGGCCACGGCCACACCTACTCCGCCCACCCCGTCAGTGCGGCGGTGGGGCTTGAGGTCTTGCGCCTCTATGAGGATGGGCTGCTCGAAAACGGCCGGCGCATGGGCACGCGCCTGCTTGACGGGCTGCAGGGGCTCGCCGCGCATCCGTTGGTCGGCGAGGTCCGCGGGAAGGGTATGCTCGCGGCGATCGAACTCGTCACGGACAAGGCAGCCCGGACACCACTGCCCGCCGCCGCCGAGCCGGGCCAGCGTCTGTTCGACCGCGCCTGGGAAGAGGGCGTGCTCCTGCGCGCCTTCCCCTCGGGCGTGCTGGGCTTTGCCCCGCCGCTCTGCTGCACGGAAGCGGAGATCGACCGGATCGTCGAGATCACGGCCCGCGTCCTCGACCGGACGCTCGAGGATCCGGATATCCGCCAGGCGATGGCCTGAACCGGACATGGCATTGCTCTACCTTTCAGATGCTGAGCGCGGCCAGGTCTGGCGGCGCATCTTTGCCCAGGAGCTACCGCACCTGGCTTTCCTGGAAGGACAGGATGCGGTGCATGATCCCGCGGACGTCCGCTATCTCGCGACATGGACGGCGCCCCCCGACCCAGCTGGGACCTTCCCCAATCTGGAAATGATCCTGTCTGTTGGCGCCGGGGTGGATCAGTTCGACTTCGAAGCCTTGCCCGACCACGTGCGGGTCGTGCGCACCGTGACGCCCGGCCTCAGCGCCATGATGTGCGAATACGTCTGCCTCGGCGTGCTGGCGATGCACCGTGATCTCGCCCGCTTCGTCGTCCAGCAGCGCGCGGAAACCTGGGCGCCCGGCCACCCCGTCCTCGCCCGACACCGGACGGTCGGCGTGATGGGCCTTGGCACGCTTGGCCGCGCGGCTCTGGAAGCGCTCCGGCCGTTCGGCTTCGGGCTCGCCGGGTGGGCGCGCAGCCCCCACGCCATCGCGGGCGTCGAGACCTATTCCGGACACGACGAGCTCTCGCCCTTCCTCGCGCGCTGCGACATCCTCGTCTGCCTTTTGCCGCTTACCGATGAGACGCGCGGCCTATTGAACGCGCGCACCCTCTCGCAGCTACCAGAAGGCGCCCGGCTGGTCATGACGGGGCGGGGAGAACAGCTCGACCACGCCGCGCTCATCGACGCGCTCGACACCGGACACCTCGCCGGCGCGATGCTCGATGTCACCGATCCGGAACCGCTCCCGCAAGGACATCCGGTCTGGCACCATCCCCGCATCCTCCTAACCCCGCATGTCGCCACCGTGACCGATTCCGAGGAAGGCGCATATTCCGCTGTGGCTGCAATCCGTGCGCACGAATCAGGTCAGGCCCCCGAGGGACTCGTGGATCGGGCACGCGGTTATTGAGCCTCCCGCTTGATGCTCTGGCATGCCGGCCTGTCGCCGGACGACGGGACGAATCAGTAGGGGCATGCCGGCGACCGGGGAAGCGGGGTGGCGGCATAAATGTCCACAAAGCGCCTTTTCAGGATCGCTCAAGCCCCTTGCGCAGCACCCATTTGGGCGTTCTGACGCCCCGCGAGGCCCCGGTCAAAATGTTGTGTGTCAATCTATTGCGAACACAATTCAAGATGCGCAACAAGCGAACATCATCCGGTCAATTTCCGGCCAGTCTCTTGCGAGGGTGAAGGAAATTCTGTTCTGCCCGGGCGAATTGGCACGATCTGCTGGTAAGGCCGGGCCGTTCCGCCCAATCGTGGTGCGTAACTGTGTCACACTTCGGAAAGGTCGTGTCCCGCCGAGTGGTGTAGGAGCTGTGGGTAAGTCGGCCGCCGCAGCGACCGCCACGAGTCAGGCGGCGGCGGCCGACTTATCCATAGCGGTGGTCATCGCGTTTCCCCGGTAAGGTTTCGTTGCCAAACGCAAACCAACACCCGGAGATCCACGATGACCGACGATATGATGACCTTGCAGACCCTGCTGGCCAAGCAGCCCGATGCTGACGTGCTGCGCGAGATGATCGGCTTTGCCGCGCAGCGCCTGATGGAGCTGGAGGTCGAGGCCAAGACCGGCGCGGCCCACGGCGAGCGCAGTCCGGATCGGCTGACTCAGCGCAACGGCTACCGAGACCGGATGTGGGAGACCCGCGCCGGCACGGTCGAGCTGCGTATCCCGAAACTGCGCCAAGGCAGCTACTTCCCCGGGTTCCTGGAGCCGCGGCGAATGAGCGAAAAGGCGCTCACGGCGGTAATCCAGGAGGCCTACATCCAGGGCATCTCCACCCGCTCGGTCGACGAGCTGGTCAAGGCGATGGGGATGAGCGGCGTCTCCAAAAGCCAGGTCTCGCGGCTGTGCGAGGAGATCGACGAGCGCGTCACCTCGTTCATGAACCGGCCGCTGGAGGGGGACTGGCCGTATCTCTGGCTGGACGCGACCTACGTCAAAGTACGCCAGCAGGGGCGGGTGGTCTCGGTCGCCGTCGTGCTCGCCATCGGCGTGAACACCGACGGCCGGCGGGAGGTGCTGGGCATGGACATCGGTGTTTCCGAGGCGGAAACCTTCTGGGTCGAGTTCCTGCGCAAGCTGCGCCGGCGCGGCCTGAAGGGCGTCAAGCTGGTGGTCTCGGACGCGCACGAGGGTCTGAAAGCGGCTGTGACCAAGGTCCTGAGCGCCACCTGGCAGCGCTGCCGTGTGCATTTCGCCCGCAACATCCTGGCCCACGCCGGCAAACAGGGCCGGCGCCTGGTGGCCGCATTCATCGGCACCGCGTTCGCCCAGCCCGATGCCGCCTCGGCCAAAGTGCAGTGGCGCCAAGTCGCTGACCAGATGCGCCCCAAGCTGCCCAAGCTCGCGGCGATCATGGACGAGGCCGAGGAGGACGTCCTCGCCTACATGACGTTCCCGCGGAACCACTGGACCAAGCTCAGCTCGACCAACTCGATCGAGCGCACCAACGCGGAGATCAAGCGGCGCACCGACGTCGTCGGGATCTTTCCCAACGAGGCGGCCATCACTCGCCTGGTCGGGGCGATCCTGATGGAGCAGAACGACGAATGGGCGGTCCAGCGATGCCGCTACATGACGCTGGCCACCATCAGCGAGGTCAGCGAAGATAACGTGCCTCTGCTGGCCGCCGTCGCCACCTGAACCCCGACGGAACCAACCCGGGGAACGCATCGACGCCGCGGCTCTTACACCACGCTATGGGGCACGATCTTCGGAAATTAAAGCCGTCTCAATAGCAGGCTGAGGGGATCGAGCGTATTCACAGACCCAAGAGTGGCGCGAACCACACTGGGCAGACCGCTTCTATCGAGGACAGGGAGACGGACGGAACCGTGACCGACACCGCACTGGCCGAATTCAACGTCATGACCTTCGACGTCGTCGGAACGCTGATCGACTTCGAAACCGGGATCGTCGAAGGATTGCGCGCGATCGGCCGCGAACACGGGGTCGAACTCGACGGCGAGACCGCCCTGTCTCTTTACCGCGCCGAACGCTACGCGCCTGATGCCGGGCGTTTCCCGGACGACCTCGCCCGCTGTTACGCCCGCATCGCCCCGCAACTCGGCCTCCCTTCTGACGACACCCTGGGCGCGCGCATGGTTGAAGCCGTCGCCGCCTCCCCCGCTTTCGAGGACAGCGCCCAGGCCCTGGCAAGGCTTGCGCGCAGCTACCGCCTTGTGGCCATGACCAACGCACGCCGATGGGCGCTTGAGCGCTTCACGCAGCGGCTCGGCGACCCCTTCTGGTTCAGTGTCACCGTCGACGAGACCGGGACCGAGAAGCCCGACCCGGCGTTCTTCCACCACGTCCTCGCGAAGATTTCGGAAGCCGGCTTTCAGAAAGAGCAGATTCTGCACGTCGCGCAGAGTCAGCACCACGACATTGGTGTCTCGCGCCGTCTTGGTCTGACCAACTGCTGGATCGAGCGCCGGCAAGGCAAGGGCGGCTATGGCGGCACCATCGCGCCGGAAAGCTTCACCGAGCCCGACTATCACTTCCCCTCGATGCGAGCCTTGGCCGACGCGGCCGACGCCGCCCATCGCGGGGGCTGACACCCCATCGTCCGAAGCCGGCAACAGAACCGGCGGGCAGGGACGACAACGACCTGCAATAGGAGCAAAAAATGACGGACAGGGTACCTTCGAACTGGACCAACAAGCATGACCGGATGGTCGAGGATGCACTGCGCCGCGGCGCGAGCCGTCGCGAACTCCTGCAGATGCTGCTGGCCGGCGGCATCGGTGCAACCGTCGGCGGCACGCTGATTGGCCGAGCCAGCCGAGTTCTGGCCGCGGAACCGAAACACGGCGGCAGCCTCCGCGCCGCCGGCTGGTCGTCTTCGACCGCCGACACGCTCGACCCGGCAAAAGCGCAGCTTTCCACCGACTATGTGCGGATCTGCTCGATCTACAACCGTCTGACCTATCTGAACGGTAATAGCGAGATCGAGATGGAACTCGCCGAATCGGTCGAGAGCGATGACGCCAAGACCTGGGCCGTCAAGCTGCGCTCCGGCGTTACCTTCCATGATGGCAAGCCGCTCACAGCGGCGGACGTGGTCTACTCGTTCAACCGCCACAAGGACGACGCCGTCGGCTCCCAGGTCGCGTCGATGGCAAAGCAGATGAGCGAAATCACCGCCGAGGACAAGCTGAATGTTCGGATCGTGCTTTCCGAGCCGAACGCCGACCTGCCGATCCTCATGTCGCTGCATCACTTCCAGATCATTGCCGACGGCACGACCGACTTCAGCACGGCGAACGGCACCGGCCCCTTCATGGTCGAGGAGTTCGAGCCCGGCGTCCGCTCCATCCTGGTGCGCAATCCGAATTACTGGAAGGAGAACCGGCCGTATCTCGACAGCTTCGAATTCTTCGGGATTGCCGACGATAGCGCGCGGCTCAATGCCCTGATGTCCGGAGATGTGCAGTACGTCGGTTCGCTGAGCCCCCGCGCGACCCGTCTCCTGGACAGCAATCCGCAAGTCGAGACGCTGAGTTCGACGGCCGGCAACTACACGAATCTCAACATGCGGCTCGACATGGCGCCCGGCAACGATCCGGATTTCGTCACGGGCATGAAGTATCTGCTGAACCGGGAGCAAACGGTGAAGTCGGTACGCCGGGGCCTCGGGATCGTCGCCAACGACCAGCCGGTGCCGCCCTCGAACCGCTACTACAACGACGAACTCAAGCCCAAGCCCTTCGATCCCGAGCGTGCCCGTCACCATTTCGATCGGGCCGGGGTGCTTGGCAAGAAGATCACACTCACCGCTTCGGATGCGGCGAACGCCTCGATCGACATGGCGGTGCTCCTGCAGCAAGCCGGCAGCGAGATCGGCATGAACTTCGAGGTCAACCGCGTGCCGGCGGATGGGTATTGGTCGAACTACTGGCTCAAGGACCCGATCCACTTCGGCAACATCAACCCGCGGCCGACGCCGGATATCCTGTTCTCGCTGCTCTACAAGTCTGATGCGCCCTGGAACGAAAGCAGCTACCAGTCTGAGAAGTTCGATCGTATGCTGATCGAGGCGCGCGGCATGCTCGACGAGACCAAGCGCACTGAGATCTATCACGAGATGCAGCGCATGATCGCCGAGGACGCCGGGACCGCCATCCCTGCCTGGCTGTCGGAGCTGGATGGCTATAACACGCGGGTTCGTGGGGTCGAACCGCATCCCTTCGGCAACTTCATGGGCTACGCTTTCGCCGAGCGGGTCTGGCTCGACTCCTAAGCACCAAGCCCCCTGCTTGTGACGCTCCCCGGGCATGCGACCCGTGCCCGGGGAGTCAGCCCAAGTCAGTCGTCCGACCAAATCGGAGGATTAATGCGCAGCCAAATCGGAAACATGGTGCTGCACCGCCTTGGCGTCATGCTCGTGACGGTGCTCATCGTTTCCTTCGTCGTCTTCTTCGCGACCGAGCTTCTGCCAGGCGACGTCGCACAGATTATGCTGGGCCAGGCCGCAACGCCCGAAGCGGTCAAGGGCCTACGCGAAGCGATGAACCTCGACGAGCCGGCGGCCCTTCGCTTCCTCAGTTGGCTCGGTGGCCTGCTAAGCGGCGATCTCGGGGTTTCCTACGTCAACGATCAACCGGTAGCGATGCTCATCTCGGGCCGGCTCGCGAACTCGCTTCAGCTCGCGGCGGTCACGGTCTTGGTCTCTGTCCCGGTTGCGCTGACGCTTGGCATCACAGCGGCGACGTATCGGGGCTCCCTCTACGACCGGATCGTCTCTGTTATATCGGTGAGCGTCGTCTCCGTGCCTGAGTTCCTGGTGGCGACCGCCTCGGTGCTGATCTTCGCGGTCTACCTCGGTTGGCTGCCAGCGCTCTCCTTCTCCCGCGAAGTCGACGGAATCCTCGATATCCTGCGCGTCTACGCGATGCCGGTGATCAGCCTCAGCTTCGTGGTTTCGGCGCAGATGATCCGGATGACCCGGGCCGCTGTGATCGACACGCTCAACACCTCCTATGCTGAAATGGCGCGCCTCAAGGGGGCTTCGCGACGACGCGTCGTGCTACATCACGCGCTCCCCAACGCCCTGGGACCGATCGCCAACGCCATCGCGCTGTCGGTGTCCTATCTGCTCGGCGGCGTGATCATCGTCGAGACGATCTTTAGCTATCCGGGCGTCGCGAAGCTGATGGTCGACGCGGTTTCGACCCGC
This sequence comes from Rhodovibrio salinarum DSM 9154, assembly GCF_000515255.1. Classification (NCBI taxonomy): domain Bacteria; kingdom Pseudomonadati; phylum Pseudomonadota; class Alphaproteobacteria; order Rhodospirillales; family Rhodovibrionaceae; genus Rhodovibrio; species Rhodovibrio salinarum. The sequence continues at coordinate 132,935 of NZ_KI911559.1, forward strand.
GACCTGCCCCTCATCCAGGCATGCGCAATGCTCTTCTGCTTGGCGTACCTCACCCTCGTGACGCTCGCCGACATCATTGCCATCGTCTCCAACCCGAGGTTGCGGACATGATCGCGCGACGCCTGCCCATAACCCCCGCGCGCCTCGGCATCCGGTTCAACGCCGTCGGCATCACGGGGGCAACCATCGTCCTATTCTGGGGGCTCGTGGCCCTTCTGGCGCCGCTCCTGGCGCCCTATTCGGTGGGCGCCATCGTCGATCAGGACTTTTTTGGACCGGTTTCCTCACAATTCTGGATGGGCTCGGACTATCTGGGGCGCGACGTCCTTTCCCGCGTGCTCTACGGCGCACGCTTCACCGTCGGCATCTCCCTGGCGGCCACCACGCTGGCCTGCTTCATCGGCGTCACGCTCGGTATGATCGCAGCCGTGGCGGGCGGCTGGTTCGATACCGGGCTGTCACGCTTCCTAGATGCGCTCAACAGCATCCCGCACCTGATGTTCGGCCTTGTGGTCGTGGCCGCCATCGGCTCCTCGCTCCCCGTTCTGATCGGGACGCTGGCAGTGATCTACTCGCCGGGTGCCTACCGCTTCGCAAGGGCGCTCGCGGTGAATATCAACACGATGGATTTTGTAACGGTTGCCCGCGCGCGGGGCGAGAAAACGAGCTACCTGATCTGGTCCGAGATCCTGCCCAACATCGTCGGTCCGGTGCTGGCCGATTTCGGCTTGCGCTTCGTCTTCATCGTGCTGGTGCTCTCGGGGCTGTCCTTTCTCGGCCTGGGCGTCCAACCGCCCTATGCCGACTGGGGCGCGATCGTGAAAGAGAATATCGGTGGGCTCCCGTTCGGGGCCCCTGCGGTTATCTTTCCCTCCCTCGCGATCGCGAGCCTGACGATCTCGGTCAACATGTTGATCGACAACCTGCCGGTGAAGATCAGAGACCGGAGCGCCTAATGAGCAATCTAGTAGAAATCCGCGATCTGCATATCAAAGCCCGCACGGACGCCAATCGCGTCGTGGAGATCATCCAAGGGGTCGACATCGACATCGCCGAGGGCGAGATCGTCGCGTTGATCGGTGAGAGCGGCTCCGGCAAGACCACGATCGCCCTGTCGGTGATGGGCTACCAACGCGACGGTTGCTTCGTCTCCGAGGGCGAGGTGCGGCTCGACGGCCACGACGTCTATGCGATGGGCGAACGGGAACGCCAAGCACTGCGCGGTACCGAGGTCTCGTACGTGCCGCAGTCGGCCGCGGCTGCCTTCAACCCATCCCAGACCATCATGTCGCAGGTGATCGAGGTCTCGAACATCCACGGGCTGATGAGCCCGGACGAGGCCCGTGCCAAGGCGGTGGAGCTGTTCCGCGCCCTCACCCTGCCCGATCCCGACAATATCGGCGCACGCTACCCCCACCAGGTTTCGGGGGGCCAGTTGCAACGCCTGTCGGCGGCGATGGCGCTGATCGGCAACCCGCGCCTGGTGATCTTCGATGAGCCGACCACAGCCCTCGACGTCACGACACAGATCGAGGTGCTGCGGGCCTTCAAGTCGGTCATGACGCAGAGCCGGATGGCCGGCATCTATGTTTCCCACGACCTCGCCGTCGTCGCCCAGATCGCCGATCGTATCGTCGTCTTGAAGGACGGCGAGATACAGGAGACCGGGCGGACGCAACAGATCCTCGAATCGCCCACGCATGACTACACCAAGGCGCTGGTCGCCGCCGTGGCCCCGGTGCCTCACACCGAGGACCGCGCCGCGATGTCCGCCGCCCAACCGGTGCTCGAAGCCGACGGGCTGGTTGCGGGCTACGGCCGCCTACAGGCGCACGGGATGCCGGCGGTGGTCGCGCTTAAGGACGTATCACTCGAGCTCTGGCCTGGGCGCAACCTGGGTGTGATTGGCGAATCAGGCAGCGGTAAATCGACACTTGCGCGCTGTCTTGCCGGGCTTCTGCCGCAGGTATCGGGAAGTGTGCGCTTCGCCGGCGAACAGCTGGCCCCAGAGGTCAAGCAGCGGACGAAAGAGCAGCTGCGGCAGATGCAGATTGTCTTCCAGCTCGCGGATACCGCGCTCAACCCGCGAAGGCCGGTTGAAGCCATCCTCGGTCGACCGCTTACCTTCTATCATGGGCTTCGGGGCAAGGCGCGCCAGAACCGCGTCTACGAGCTTCTGGACATGGTCCACCTTCCCCGGCATTTGCGCTCCCGGCTTCCCGGCGAACTCTCCGGCGGACAGAAGCAGCGCATCAATCTGGCCCGCGCGCTGGCCGCCAACCCCTCCGTCATCTTGTGCGACGAGATCACGTCCGCCCTCGACACGGTGGTCGCCGCGGCCATCCTCGACCTGCTCAAAGAATTGCAGCAAGCGCTCGACCTGTCTTACGTCTTCATCAGCCATGACCTCTCCACGGTCGAGGCGATCTGCGACGATGTCATGGTGATGCTGAACGGCGAGACCGTGGAACGCATGCCAGCGGCGCAGATGCGCCACGGCGCGACCCACGAGTATTCCCGCCTCCTGATTTCCTCGGTGCCTCAGCTCGACACCGGTTGGCTCGACGGACTTGAGGACGATCCCGCGCTGCGCGAACTCGCGCAGCGCTGAGCGCAGTTGCTTACTCGACGATATCGCTAAAGATGCGTGTCAGGGGGACGTGCGTCTTGACGAAGGGGGACTTGATGACAACGAAGCTGAAATACTTATCGATACCGACCTCGCTCTCGATCAAAAGTTCCATCGTCTGTTGATAGTCGATGATACCGGCGGTAACGAATTTTAACAGATAATCGTACCCGCCTGACACAAGATGACATTCGACGCAGGAATCGATCTTCTCGATTGCCTCCTGAAACCGGACGAAATCGATCTGCCGGTGGTTCTTGAGGGTAACCTCGGTGAAGACCGTAAGTGTCTCCCCCAGCTTTGCCAGATCGATCTGCGCGAAATAACCGGTGATATAGCCGGCGGACTGCAGTTTCTTCACCCGCAACAAGCAGGGGCTGGGCGACAGGTTCACGAGGTCGGCAAGCTCGACATTGCTGACCCGCCCGTTGCGTTGCAGTTCATAGAGAATTTTCAGATCGATACGGTCGAGCTTCGGCCGCTCGTTCATCGCCATTTCCTTCCGAGGTAGTACAGCACAATGTTGCAGACGCCTGCTCAACACGTCTCGCAACGTGTGATCCGTTTCCTCCTTTTCCCACGCAACGCAACGGCTTGGGTTTCAAAGCACTATGATATGAAATGCTATAGACCTCGCGACTTCGAAGCAATCTGCCTCACAGGACGGCTAACTTTGTCGGCATCGTCGAACAGGAGTTCCCCTTGCCTGCCCCTCTTTTGACCGTCCAGAGCAGCCCAGACCTTCCAACCCACGCGGATGTCGTCGTGATCGGCGGCGGCATCGTCGGTGTCTCGGCGGCTTGGTTTCTGGCGCGACGCGGCGTCCATGTCGCTCTCGTCGAAAAGGGGCGCATCGGCGCCGAGCAATCGAGCCGGAACTGGGGCTGGTGTCGCCAGCAAAACCGCGATGCGCGCGAGCTCCCGATGGCCACCAAGAGTCTCCAGCTCTGGGAGGAGATGCAGGCCGAGATCGGCGAAAGTCTGGGCTTCAGCCGCTGCGGCCTGCTCTATCTATCCGACGACGACGCCGAGATCGCACGATGGGCGGCATGGCGGGACATGGCCGCAGACTACGGGGTCACGACCCACATCCTCGGGGCGCGCGAAGCCACGGAGCGCGGTCACACCACGGCAAAGCCCTGGAGAGGCGGCGTCTTCTCCCCCAGTGACGGCGTTGCCGACCCCGCGCGTGCCACCCCGGTGATCGCGCGGGACGTGATGCACCGCGGCGGCAGTGTCCACCAGTTTTGCGCCGCACGTGGTCTCGAACTGGAAGCCGGCCGCGTCTCGGCCGTCGTTACGGAAAGCGGGCGCATCCGGACCTCGCAGGTAGTGCTTGCAGGCGGGGCCTGGGCCTCGAGCTTCTGCCGGCAACTTGGCGTTCGGTTTCCGCAGTCTTCGGTGCGCTCCTCCGCCCTGTCGCTCATGCCGGGGGTGGACGGACTGCCGGACGCACTTCACACGTCGCAAGTTTCCATAACGCGCCGTGGCGATGGCGGCTATAACCTGGCTGTGTCGGGCCTGGCCAATGTCGATCCGACCCCGCAACAATTCCGCTTCGCCCATCATTTCCTGCCAATGCTCGCGAAGCGCTGGCGGCTGCTGTCGCCCGGCAACCTGGAGGGCTGGGGCTGGGGCCATGAAAGCCGTCGCCGCTGGCAACTCGATCAGCCGACCCCGATGGAGGCAGCGCGCATTCTCGACCCCTGGCCGTCTCGACAGGCGCTGCGCGAGATTCTTGCGCGCGCCCGGCGATTGCTGCCGGCGCTGGGCTCCGTTGGGGTGCAGGCCGAATGGGCTGGCTATATCGACAGCACGCCGGATGGGGTGCCGGTGATCGACAAGTCTGAAACACTGCCGGGGTTTGTCCTGGCGGCGGGCTTTTCCGGGCATGGGTTCGGCATCGGTCCCGGCGCTGGGCACCTGGTGGCCGACCTCGTTACCGGCGCAACGCCGGCTCTGGAGTATCAGCAATACGCCCTCGCGCGTCTTGGCAGCGGTGCCTGGGGCAAGGTATCGGAATTCTAGGCCGGCTCCGGTATGGCTTGGGCGAAGCGCGCGATCGAGAAGGGTGCGATCGGCGTCTCGGTCCGCTCCTCGGCAATCAGCTCGGCCATCACGTCGCCGACCGCCGGCCCGATCTGGAACCCGTGTCCGGAGAAGCCGAAGGCATAGTACAGGCCAGGAACCCGGACACTGGGTCCCATGACGGGCAGCATGTCCGCAACGTAGCCTTCGGTTCCCGACCACGTGCGAATGACCTGCGCGGCCTGCAGTGCCGGACAAAGCCGTAGCAGGTGGGGAAGCTGCTGCGCGAGCAGCGCGGGATCGGGCCGTGCGAAGCCCGGATCCAGGGGGACAGGCACGCGCTTGCCGCCGCCGAAGACGATGTTGCCGCGCTCGACTTGGCGGAAATAAACGCCGGCTTCCTTGTGTCGGGTCCAGACCCCGACGACCGGCTGGATGCGATGGGGCAACGGCTCGGTCACGCCCATCTGCGGTCCGTGCGCTTCGAGCGGGACTGGCTCGCCGAACCGCGCCGCCATGTCGGCGCCCCATGCGCCCGTGGCGACGACCAGGCGCTCGGCCATGAAGGTCCCGCTGCTTGTCTCGATCCCGAACCGCCTACGGTCATGCCGGATCGCAGTGACCTCCGTGTTTTCCACGATCCGCGCGCCGAGGGCCGAGGCTGCGCGGGCAAAGGCCGGAGCGATGAGCCGGGGATTGCCGGACCCGTCGTGGGGGGAGAAGGACGCCGCCCGCGCGCCGGGCCCCAAGCCGGGAAAGCGGCGTTGAATATCGCGCGGTTCCAGGAGTTCCAGCTCGAGTCCCCACGGCCGGGCCTCCGCGGCATGCGCTTCCATGTCCGCAATGGCCTCCGGCTCGAAGGCGAGCCGGAGATGACCAGTGGCGCGAAACTCGACATCCTGGCCCAACAGCGTATGCAGCTCGCCCCAAAGCATCCGTGAGCGGTGGGCGAGCGGCAGTTGCGGCAGGAATCGTCCCTGCCTGCGGATATTACCGAAGCTCGCGACCGTCGCCCCCTGACCCACGCGCCGGCGCTCGATCAAAGTCACCTGTACGCCGCGCCGCGCGAGGAAGAAGGCTGTCGCCGCGCCCATCAGTCCGCCGCCGATGACGATCGTGTCCATGCGCGCCCTCCTGCAGCCTGACGCCCAATCTGACGGGCGCGTGCGCACTGGTCCAAGACGGCATTGAAGGGATAGCATAAGCCAAGCTTCTGGATCAGGATGTGAGGGATAGCCATGCGTGCACGTCAGTTGGAGGTCTTTTGTGCCGTCATGCGGACAGGCACCGTCACCGCCGCGGCCCGGGAGCTCAACATTTCCCAACCTGCGCTCAGCCAGATCTTACGTCACACCGAAGATGAATTGAGGATCTCCCTGTTCGAGCGGGCGAAGGGGCGACTACACCCGACCGAGGCCGCGACTGAACTCTACCAGGAGGCGGAGCGTGTCTTCTCGGGCCTGGATGCGCTGCGCCGGCGGGTGGCGGACATGCGCGCCGGTCGGGTCGGGCTGGTCCGGCTCGCCGCATCCGCCCCGCCCTCGATGAGCTTCCTGCCGGAGGCGATCTCGGCCTTTCGTGCGCGTCACCCTGAGGTTGTCCTGCGCTCGATGGTGGGCCCCGTTGCGAACCTCACCCAGATGGTCCGCGACGGCGACGCCGGCATCGCCGTCGCCATGAACGACGCCCCGCAACCGGGGCTGGATGTCGAGCTTCTGGGCACGGTTACGATGGTCTGCCTGCTGCCTGCAGGACACCCTCTGTCGGCGCAGACCACGCTGACGCTCAACGACCTTGCGGCGGAGACCTTGATCTCCTACCGCCAGCCGACATTGCCGGGGCGGCGGCTGGCCCGGCTGGCGGCCGAGGCGGGGCTTTCCTTCATGCCAGAGATCGAAATCGACGCCTCGATTTCCGCTCTCCCCTTCGTACAGCAGGGGCTGGGCACGGCAGTGGTGGACGGGCTGATGCCCTGGAGCCGGTTCACCGGCGTGGAGGTGCGTCCCTTGGCGCCGGAGGTGCGCTTGCCAGTGACGCTGCTGACGTCGAAAGACGCGACGCTGTCGACCCCCCACCGCGCGCTGCTGGGGTGTCTGCGGACGGCGTTCGCCAGCCACCAGGAATCATAGGTCATACTTATAAGCCTCTCGCGCATCCGACTTGGCTGACGTGCGGCTCGCCATGAGACCGTCAGTCGAACCAAAGCGAAAGGGTGGGCATGGGCTGGAAAATCGGAGTGGATATCGGCGGCACGTTCATGGACTTCTGCGCGGTGAACACCGCGACCAACGCGCTGCACTCGTTCAAAGTGCTCACCACACCCGATCAACCGGGTCGCGAGCTCGGCGATGGCCTGACGGCGCTTGCCGACGACGAAGGGGTGGAGCTCAGCACCGTCGAAACCTTCGTGCACGGAACCACGGTCGGCATCAACACGGTGATCCAGCGCAAGGGCGCGCGGCTCGCACTCCTGACCAACGCCGGCTTCGAAGACGTAGTTGAGCTGGGACGCCTGCGGCTGCCGGATATGTACTCGCTGTTCTGCGCGCAACCCGAACCGCTGGTGACGCGCGACATGATCTTCGGCGTCGGCGGGCGGATGCTGTCGGATGGGACGGAAGAGTCACCGCTCGACCCCGCCGAGGTGGAGGCCGCGGTCATGGCGGCCAAGACGGCAGGGGCCGAAGGGCTCGTGGTGTCGTTCCTGCATTCCTACCGGAACGCCGCGCACGAGCACGAAGTCGTGCGCATCGCGCGCGAAACCGTCCCCGATATCTTCATCTTCTCGAGTGCCGACGTCTGGCCCATCGTCCGTGAGTACGAACGCACCACCACCGCGATCCTGAATGGCTATATTCACCCGCGGATCGCCGGATATCTGTCCGGCCTGGAGCAGACGCTCGAGGCGTTGGACGTGCCGGCCCGCCCGTATGTGACCAAGTCGAACGGCGGGCTGATGACGGCGGCCGAGGGCAAGACCTCCTGCGTCAACATGCTGCTGTCCGGGACGGCATCCGGCGTCATGGGGGCGGCATGGCTCGCCCGGCAGGCGGGCGTGTCGAATGTCCTGACCCTCGACATCGGAGGCACCAGCGCCGACCTCGCGCTGATCACCGACAGCACGCCCGCCTTCGGCCAAGGCGAGCAAATCGGCGATTTCCCCATGCACATGCCTTCCGTTTCGGTTAGCTCCATCGGCATCGGCGGCGGCTCCGTCGCCGTTGTCGACGAGATGGGCGTGCTGCGCGTCGGCCCGGAAAGCGCCGGGTCGGTTCCCGGGCCAGCCTGCTACGGGCGCGGCGGCACGCGACCCACGCTGACCGACGCGATGGTCGTGTGCGGATACCTCGGCCACGCACCAATGGCCTATGGACAGCTCGAAATCGATGCCGCCCGCGCCCACGAGGCGATGGCCCAGATCGCAGAGGCGCTCGACCTCACCCCCGAAGCCGCCGCGCAGGCGATCATCGAGGTCGCGATCTCCGAAATGTTCGTCGAGGTCGAGAAGCTCGTCTCGCGCGAAGGGGTCGACGTACGCGACTACGCCCTGCTGCCGTTCGGCGGTGGCGGACCGATGTTCGGCTGCTTCCTGGCGTCCGAGCTCGGCATCACGGAGGTCCTGGCGCCGCCGCGCCCGGGCGTGGTCAGCGCGCTCGGGGGCCTGGTGGCGGACTTAAAGGGCGACTTCGTACGCACCCTGTTCCTTCCGTGCGCAAGCGACGCCGCGCCCGCCCTGCGCGACTCGCTCGGCGCGCTCGAGGCTGAAGGGGAAGCTTGGTTGCGCGAGCGCCAGGGCTTCACCGGCGAGACGGAAAGCCAGATATCCGCCGACATGCGCTACCACGGTCAGTCCTTCGAGATCGACGTCCCGCTCGATCAGGACTGGATCGCTGAGGGCAACATCGAGGCGATGCGGGACGCTTTCCACCGCCGCCATGAGGAAATCTACGATTTCGCCGATGTCGACAGCGCCGTGGAGCTGGTCAACCTGCGCCTGGTGAAGGCGGGGCGGGTTCCACCGCTCGTCATGGAGTCCGCCTCCCCGGTGGACGGGCCGGCCCCGCAGGAAAAACACATCACGCTGCGTCGCGGAGGCGCCCCCGAGAGCGTGCCGTTGCACCTGCGCGGCGCGCTGCGCGCCGGCCAGTGGTTCGACGGGCCGGCCGTCGTTGCGCAGGAAGACACCACGCTGGTCGTCCCAAGAGACTTTCACGGCCGTATCGACAGTCATCTCAACATTCACCTGACCCGGAGGACGCGCGCATGAACATGGACAAGGTCGTGCTGCGGATCCTCGCCAACCACAGCCGGGCGGCCGCCGAGAACATGGCGCAAACGCTTTTCCGGACCGCGCATTCCGCCTTCGTGAAGGAAACGCAGGACTTCACCGTCATGCTGCTCGACCCCGAGGGGCGGACATTCGCCGTGCCGTTGGAGCTCGGCGCGACGTGGTATCCCGGCCTGACATATGGCCGGGCGATCTCGATGATCGACGACTACCGCCCCGGCGACGTTGCGTTCACGAACGACCCCTATTCGGGTTTTCTCTCGACCCATGCGCCGGACACGCATCTCTGGAAGCCGGTTTTCCACGAAGGCGAAATCGTCGCCTGGACGGCGGGGCATATCCACAACACCGATATGGGCGGCGCCGTGCCGGCCTCGCTCTCACGTTCCTTGACCGAGATACATCAGGAAGGCCTGCGTTTCCCACCGATGAAGCTGGTCAACGAAGGGGTCTTCGACGAGAGCATTCTGCGGATCATGTCCACCAATGTCCGCAAGCCGGAACTCAACCTCGGCGACATCAAGGCCCTTGTGGGCGCTCTGAACACAGGCGAACGCAAGATCCGCGCGATGATCGAGAAGTTCGGCATCGAGACGTTCCGCACCGGCGTCTCCAACCTGCTCGACTACGCGGAGACACAGGCCCGAACGCTGCTCTCCGAGATGCCGGACGGGACCTGGGACTTCGCGGACTACACGGACGAGGACAGCGACGCGGGCAATCCCTGCCGGTTGAAGGTCCGCCTGACCATCCAGGGCGACGAAGCGGAACTCGACTTCACCGGCAGTGACCCGCAGCTCGGTTCCTCTCTCAACGTGCCAACGGGCAGCGATCCGCACCACACCCTGTTTCTGGTTGGCGTCTACTACGTGCTGTCGACGCTCAACCCGCACATCCTTCTCAACCAGGGACTGACGCGGCCATTCAAATGCATTGCGCCGGTCGGCACCGTGCTGAACCCGCGCCATCCCGCTGCCGTCGGCATGCGCAGCCTGACCTGCGCACGGCTACGTTCCGTCCTGTTCGGGGCCTTCGCCCAGGTGCTGCCTGAGCGGATGCCCGCGGCGCCAGCCGGTAACAACTGCATCGTCAATGTCATGACGACCGACGAACGCAGCCGACGCACGGTTATCGCGGCGGTCAACCCGGTCGTCGGGGGCGGCGGGGCGATGCCCCATCGCGACGGCTCCAACGGCTCCGGCGCGGACGCCGCCTATCTCAAGAACACACCGCTCGAGATCACCGAGTTGGAAACGCCGATCCGCTTCACCCGCTATGGCTTGCTGCGCGACAGCAGTGGGGCCGGACGCTGGCGCGGGGGACTTGCGACCGAAATGGCGTTCCGCGTCTTCGCCCCCGACACCCGGATCACCGCCCGCAACCGCGACCGCCACCGCTTCCGTCCCTGGGGCACGCTCGGCGGGGGTGCCGCGGGCGTCTCCGACATGCGGGTGAACCGTGGCACCGAGGGTGAAAGGGCCTTCGGCGCGCGCGACGTCGCCGTGCTGCACCCCGGAGACGAGCTGCACATTCAATCGGCCGGCGGCGGCGGGCGCGGCGACCCGCTGGCGCGCGAGCCATGGCGTGTCGCCCTCGATGTGCGGCGCGGCTATGTCAGCGCCGAGGCGGCCCAGCGCGACTACGCCGTGGTCCTGCAGGAGGGCAAGGTCGACGAGACTGCGACCGAAGCGCTGCGCGCGGAACGCCAGACAGGAGCGGTGCCGCCCTTCTTCGATTTCGGCCCGGAGCGTCGGGAATTCGAATCGATCTGGACCGAAGACCACTATGCGGCGCTGACGCACCTCTTGCTGTGCCTGCCGATCCATTGGCGCTTCTTCGTCAAAACGGAACTATTTCGCCAAATCAGCGAGCACCCGGAGACAGACCTCGACGAAGCCTTGGCCGCGATACGTCTCCGCTATCCCCAGATTCCAGACCCCAGCGCCCAGGACACCTCTGACCCGGGCCCAGAGGCGGCGACATGAGAGGCGGCTTTCGGCGACTGTGCGAAACGGAACGCCCCGTCGTGCCGTTCCGGCTTGACGGGTGCGACAGCGAGGCCCTTGCCGGAGACACGGTCCTGACCGCGGTCCGGGTCAATCAATCGGCCCTGCGCACGAGCGAGTTCGGCGACGGCATGCGCGCAGGCTTCTGCTTGATGGGCGCGTGCCAAGACTGCTGGGTTTGGACCCGCGCGGGCGCGCGTCTCCGCGCCTGCGAAACGCCGATCGCAGCAGGGATGGACCTGCTCACATACCCTCCGGAGGCGGCGACATGGCCGGGCGGCGGGTAGTCGTGGTGGGCGCGGGTCCGGCAGGTCTCCGCGCCGCAGAGACGCTAGCGAAAGCGGGCGAGCGCCCGGTGCTCCTGGATGCGGCCCCGGCCTCCGGCGGGCAAATCTACCGCCGGCAGCCGGGCACCTTCGTCCGCGAGCCGGTCGACATCTATGGCTCGGAAGCCCCCAAGGCCGCTGCGATCCACCGCATCCTCGACACGCTCGGCGAGCGCGTCGACTACCGCCCCAATACCGAAGTCTGGGCCATCTCGGGACACCGTCTGCACATCGCCGAGGATTCGGGGATGGGCGAGATGGAATTCGACAACCTGATCCTCGCAACGGGGGCAACAGACCGTGTGCTGCCCCTCCCAGGCTGGACCTTGCCGGGTGTGCACACTCTCGGCGGTGCGCAGATCGCCCTCAAGAGTCAGGCCTGTGCGATCGGCGAACGGGTCGTGCTGCTCGGCAGCGGGCCACTGCTGCTGCTGGTGGCGTGGCAATACGCCAAGGCCGGGGCCAAGGTGGCGGCCGTCCTCGACACCGCGCGGCTTCGCGACCAGGCGGCCGCGCTCCCAAAGCTGGCCGCCCGGCCCACCTTCCTTTGGCGCGGTCTCACACTTCGGGCCAAACTGATCCGTCTCGGCGTACGGGTTCACCAGGGCGTGGCGGATTTGGCGATCGAAGGCGATGCCACCGCTGGCATCGAGGCCGTGCGGTGGCGCGATGCTGCGGGCCGCCCGCATCGAATCGCATGCGACGCGGTTGGTATGGGATGGCACCTGCGATCGGAAACGCAGATTGCAGAGCTCGCAGGATGCCGGTTCACCTGGGATCCCATCGCACGCCAACATCTGCCGGAACTCGACCCAATGGGACGGTCGAGCATCTCGGGCCTCTACATCGCCGGCGACGGCGGACGCCAACTGGGAGCGGACGGAGCGGAACTTGCTGGCCGGCTCGCGGCCCTGGCGTGTCTTGAAGACAATGGCCACGCCCCGGCCCCTGAGACCGGCGCGCTGCTCGGCAGGATGTCCCGCTTCGAGCGGTTCCGCCGTGGTCTCGCCCGCGCCTTTCCCTGGCCGCAGCAACTTTGCCGCAACATGGCGGATGAGACCCTCGTTTGCCGCTGCGAAGCCGTCACGGTCGGAACGTTTCGCGAGGTCATTCGCCGCGCGGATGCGGACGAGCCGAACCGGGCGAAGTCCCTATCGCGCGTCGGCATGGGCCGCTGCCAGGGTCGCTTCTGTGCCGCGGCCGCGAGCGAGATTCTCGCCGCCGAGTGTCAAGTTGAGCCCGCAGCGTTGCCCGGCCTCCGAGCGCAGCCACCGGTTCGCCCCCTGGCCATGCGATGCGCGCCAAGGGACGGGAGCAACACCATTGCCGAAGAGAGCGAAACGCAGACCGGGGAAATGACCCACCACCGTGAACGCTCAACGGCATGAGACCCTAGCGGCCTGCTAGTGATCGGCCGCTTCAGAGTCCATCAGCCTTGCGCGCTTTACGTCCTCGCGGTTGCGGGCGGCGAGTTCCTGTATCAGACGCCGCGCCGCGTCGGCATCCCGGCGCTGCACCGCTTCGGCAAGCCGGCGGTGATGAGCGAGATTTTCGGCGAACGCGGAACCGGCCAGCATGCCGGTGGCGAAGTTCACCCGGAGCAGGAGTTCGATGGCGTGGAACATGCCGAGCAATAGCCGGCTATCAGCCGCCTCGAAGATCACGCGGTGAAACTCGATATCCGCGTCGAGCGCCGCTTCGGACACTTCCGGTCGCGTCTCCATCGCTTCAAGCGCTTCCCAGAGCCGCAGCACTTGGCTCATCTTCGCGCGCTTGGCCGCGAGCGCCGCAGCCTCGGGTTCGATGATGGCTCGCATTTCCGCAAGTTCGTCGAGCAGGCGTTCGCGATCACCCGGGTTCTCCAGCAGCCAGGCGATCACACTGTTGTCGAGGATGCTCCATTGGGAAAGCGGCTGCACGATGGTCCCGGCGCGGCGGCTCGTGCGCAGCAACCCCTTGCCCGCCAGCATCTTCACGGCCTCGCGCACGGCGTTACGGCCCACGCCAAGGGCGCTTGCGAGTTCTGGTTCGGTGGGCAGGGCCTCACCGGGGGAATAGACGCCGCCGGTAATACGTCGACCTAAGGTGTCGGCGACCTCATGAACCCGGCCTTCACGCGGGCCCGATTCACCGGCCGCCGCATGCTTGTGCACGTCGGTCCTCTCCTGTCGTGCCACCGCAACATCCTTATCAGCATCGTCTTCATGAGGCGCGAATACTGTCGTCAAACTATCATGGGATGTTTGGCGATTGTCATCCCTTGATGCAGCGTGGGAGTTGCTAGACACTTCGCCGTGGTGCGCGACCACGTTTCACGGCACCGAAGGGCCGATGCCCGGCCCCTGCAAGCAAAGCAAAGCGACAAGCTCCCCGGGAGGGAACAACGCATGATCAGGAAGCTTCTCACCACGACGGTCGCGCTCTGCGCGCTCGCCGCGACGGCGCACGCGCAGGACACTTACGACCTGAAGTTCCAAAGCAGCGACAACTCCGGCACCGCCGCGTTCAAGATTCAGCAAGAATGGGCCAACAAGGTCGAGGAGATGTCGGACGGGCGCATCAAGATCGAGATGCTCCCCGTTGGTGCGATCGTCGAATACAATGAGACTCTTGATGCCGTCGGCGCTGGCATTCTTGATGGCCACGTCACCGACAGCTCCTACTTCACCGGCAAGGATCCGGCGTTCGCCCTGATCGGCAACCCGGTTGGCGCCTATTCGAGCCCAGAAGAGCTGCGCGCCTTCTTCAACGAAGGCGGCGGCACCGAGCTCTACAACGAAATCCTCAACCCCTACGGCGTTCAGTTCATCGGCCCCGCCGCACAGACCGCCGAAGCGGTCCCCTCGAAGAAGCCGATCGAAAACGTTGAGGACCTGAAAGGCGTCAAGATGCGCGCGCCCGAGGGCATGGTGCAATCGGCATTCGCCGCGGCGGGCGCGTCGCCGGTAAACCTGCCGCAGTCGGAGGTGTTCACCGCGCTCGACAAGGGCGTGATCAGCGCCGCCGACGCCACGACGCTGGCCACCAACCATTCGATGGGTCTGCACGACGTGGCCAAGCACCCGATCTGGCCGGGCTTCCACTCGCTGCCGCTCAACGAGGTGTCGATTACCAAGAGCACCTGGGATTCGATGTCCGAGGAGGACCGGGAAATCCTCGATGAGTCGGTGGAATGGTATGCCAACACCCTCGCCGAGAAGATCCGTGCACGGGACCAGGAGGTCGCGGACGAACTCCGCAAGCGTGACGACGTCACCATTCACACTTGGTCGGAAGATGCGAAGAAGGAGTTCCGCCAGATCGCTCAGAAGCAGTGGAAGGACTATGCCGAGCGCTCGGAGAACGCGCAGAAGGTCTATGACGCCCTGACCTCCTATCTGAAGTCGCAGGATCTGCTCTAAGCTCTGTCCAGTAAGACGACAGAATCAGCCGGGCGGCGCTAGCCGCCCGGCCCGCGACGGGGAAGGGATTTCATGGAGACGTTTGAAAGCGGGCGCGACCAGTTCGGCGTGCCACAAGACCGCTTGTCAGCCGTCCTGGCACCGCTAGGGCGGCCTATCAGTATCATCTTCGTGCTCATCACCGTCTTCACCTTCTACGAAGTGGTGATGCGCTACGTGTTCAACTCGCCCACCTTCTGGGTGCACGAGACGACCACGGCGCTCGCCGCGTTCTGTTTCGCCTTCGGCGGCGCGTACTGCGTGGCGATCGACAAGCACATCCGCGTGGTCCTGATCTATGACGCGGTAAGCCCACACATCCGCCGCTGGCTTGACGTCGGGATCTCGTTCATCGGCTGCGCCGCCTGCGCGCTGATGTCCTGGGCCTGTTGGACCCTCGTGGCCAAGGCGTTCTGGATGCCCTCGGGCCAGTTCCGCATGGAGACGAGCGGCAGCGCCTGGAACCCGCCGACACCAGCGATTATCAAGGCGGTGCTGTTCGTCATGCTCTGCGCCATGACTGTGCAGTTCCTGCTGCAGGCGATCCGCCATATCCGCCGGGACCCGAACCAGGAAACCCACCACGGCGAGCCGAACGAGGGGGTTTTCGAGGATGCTTGAATTCCAGGCCCTCGGCATCGAGGCGGGCAGCCTCGTCATGTTCGCCATGCTGCTGGGGTTGCTCATCACCGGCATGCCGCTCGCCTTCGTGACCATCCTCGTGGCGCTGATCTTCGCGCTGGGCTGGTTCGGGCCGATGGCGGTGCCGATCGTCACGACGCGGATCTATTCTTTCATCACACAGTACGTCTTCGTCTCGGTGCCGATGTTCGTACTGATGGCATCGATACTCGACCGATCAGGAATCGCACGCGACCTGTTCGACGCCATGCGCCTGGCGGCCGGACGGCTGCGCGGCGGCGTCGGCGTGCAGACATTGCTGGTGGCGGTCGTGCTCGCCGCGATGTCGGGCATCATCGGCGGCGAGATCGTGCTGCTCGGCCTGCTCGCGCTGCCGCAAATGCTGCGCCTCGGCTACGACCGGCGGCTGGCGATCGGCATCGTCTGTTCGGGCGGCGCGCTCGGCACCATGATCCCGCCCTCGATCGTGCTGATCATCTATGGGTTGTCGGCCAACGTCTCAATCAGCGAACTCTTTACCGCTTCGTTCGTCCCGGGGCTGATGCTGGCCTCGCTCTATACCGCCTACGTGCTGATCACCGGTTACCGTAACCCGGAGATGGCGCCCGTCCCCACCGACGAGGGCGAAGAAGATGTATCGCTCGCGCGCAAGCTTGCGCTGCTGAAGGGACTGATCCTGCCGCTGCTCGTGGTGGTGTTCGTGCTCGGGTCGATCTACGGCGGCATCGCCTCCGTGACCGAAGCTTCGGCGATCGGCGTGATCGGCGTGGTGCTGTCGACGATCATCCGGGGCGAGTTCAATTGGAAGATGATGTCCGACGCGGCGATGCAGACCCTGCGCACCTGCGGGATGATCGTCTGGATCGGTGTTGGCGCGACCGCCTTGATCGGCGTCTACAACCTGATGGGCGGGATCGACTTCGTCGAACGCACGCTCACGGGCGTCTCCGACGAGCCGCTGGTGGTCCTGATCGTGATGATGCTCATCCTCGCGGTGCTGGGGATGTTCCTCGACTGGGTGGGCATCGCGCTTCTCACCATCCCGATCTTCGCGCCGATCGTGTCCTCGCTCGGCTACGACCTGATCTGGTTCGGCGTTCTGTTCGCGCTCAACATGCAGATCTCGTTCCTGTCGCCGCCCTTCGGGCCCGCGGCGTTCTACCTGAAGAGCGTGGCTCCATCGGATATCTCGCTTGGACTGATCTTCCGATCGCTCTTGCCCTTCATCGCGCTCCAGCTGCTCGCGCTGGTGCTGGTGATGAGCTTCCCGGAGCTGGCGCTCTGGTATAAATAAAAATAGGCCGGCGGCCCTCAGGGCCGCCGGCCTATCGCTTCCGCACATCAGGGGCACGCCCTCAGGCGGCGACGACCCGCTGACGCTGGTTCCCCAGCTTCTCGACGCCAAGCTCCATGACGTCGCCCACGTTCAGGAACTGCTGGGGCCGCATGCCCTGGCCGACACCCGGCGGCGTGCCGGTCGAGATCACATCGCCCGGCTCCAGCGTCATGAACTGAGAAATGTAGGAAATCAGGTGCGGCACGTTAAAGATCAGCGTGCTGGTCGCGCCTGTCTGCTTGCGCTCGCCGTTCACGTCGAGCCACATATCAAGCTCGTGGGGATCGCCCACCTCGTCGCGCGTGACCAGCCACGGGCCGAGCGGGCCGAACGTGTCGTGGCTCTTACCCTTGGTCCATTGGCCCTGGCGTTCCTGCTGGAAGCCGCGCTCCGAGACGTCGTTCATGACGGCGAAGCCGGCGACGTGGTTCATCGCGTCCGCCTCGGAGACGTATTTCGCCCGGGTGCCGATGACGATGGCGAGCTCGACCTCCCAGTCCATCTTCTCCGAGCCGCGCGGCTTCTCGACGTCGTCATTCGGCCCGCAGAGCGCCGAGACGGCCTTCATGAAGATGATCGGCTCGCTCGGTTCCGCCATATTGCTCTCGGCAGCGTGATCCGAGTAGTTGAGGCCGATGCAGGCGATCTTGCGAACCCCGCCGACGCAGGGGCCGAAGCGGGGCGCCCCCTCGACAGCCGTCAGCGACGCCGGGTCGATACCGCGCAAGCGATCGAGTCCGGCATCCGAAAGCGTGTCGCCGGCAATGTCGTCGACATGGCCGCTGAGGTCGCGGAGCGTGCCCTGGTTATCAACCAGACCCGGCTTCTCCGCGCCCTTCGGGCCGTAGCGCACGAGTTTCATATGTCTTTCCCCATTTGCAATCAGTAGACGGCGCGGCCGCCCGAGATGTCAAACACGCCGCCGGTGGTGAACGAGCAGTCCTCAGAAGCGAGCCATGCGATCATGGCGGCCACCTCGGCCGGCTCAACGAAGCGGCCCATCGGGATCTTCGAGAGCATGAAGTCGATATGCTCCTGGCTCATCTGATCGAAGATCGGCGTGCGCGCCGCCGCAGGCGTCAGGCAGTTCACCAGCACGCCGCTCTGCGCCAACTCCTTGCCGAGCGACTTGGTGAGCCCGATCAACCCAGCCTTCGAGGCCGAATAGTGCGAGGCGTTCGGGTTGCCCTCCTTGCCGGCGATCGAGGCGACGTTGACGATGCGGCCATAGCCGTTCGCCATCATGTGCGGCACGACCGCCCGACAGGTGAGATAGGGCGCGATCAGATTGACCTCGACGGTTTTGCGCCAGATCTCGGGCTCAAGTTCCCAGGTCTTGGCGTTACCGCCGGTGATGCCGGCGTTGTTGACCAGGATGTCGACGCGCCCGCCGGTGGTTGCCGCCTCAGTGGCCTCGGCAACGGCGGTCTCGTCGGTCAGGTCGAGTGCACGGCCCGACGCCTGCGGCCCAAGCCGCTCGGCGGCGTCGGCCACGGCATCCCCGTCGATGTCCCACAGGATGACGCGGCCGCCGCCGGCGATGACGCGCTCGGCTGCGGCGTAGCCGATGCCGCGCGCGCCCCCGGTGATCACGGCGACGCGGTTGTCCATGTCGATTTTATTCATCGGCGTTTTCCTCCGACGTGCTGGCCGCGCTCAGAACCGGCGCGGTATGCGCCGGTTCTCGCATATCCCGGGCGCAGAAACAATGTATACATTACGGGGTCCTCGGCCCAAGAACCGGCCTCTTCTCAGGCTGTGCCCCCATGCGCCTCGGACGGCCGACTCCTCAGGAGTTCCAGGGTCTGGGCGTCGGCGCGCTCGCGGTGCCCCCGCATCAGCCGCTCCGCTTCGGCTTCGTCACCCGCACAAATCGCCTCGAAGATGGCGCGGTGCTCAGCATCGGAGCGGGTGGGGCGGGACCTCAGAGGCACGATCGCGAGCCGGGCACGATACTGTTGATCCCAATAGAGGCGCAGGGTCGATTGCAGACGCGGATTGCCGGAGGCCGCAGCGATGGCCGAGTGAAACGCGTCGTCGAGACGGGACCAATACTCGATCTGATCACGCCGGGTCGCCTGCTCCATGGCATCGAGCAGGCCGCGCATGCGCGTCACCGTCTCCGGCGCGAGTCCCCGCAACGCCGCCAACCCGGCAGCGCGCACCTCGAGCGCGGAGAATACCTCGTAGATCTCGGCAAGGTCGTCGAGCGAGAGCGCGCGCACGGTGATGCCATGGCGCGGCCGGATGGTAACCAGCCCCTCCTTCTCGAGCCGGATCGCCGCCTCGCGGATCGGGGTTCGGCTCATCGAGAGCAGCGCGGCGAGTTCGGTCTCCAGCAACGTGGTGCCAGGGGCCAGCCCGCCTTCGAGGATACGGTAGCGCATGTCCCGGTAGGCGCGCTCGCGCGCCGGCAAGGCCGGGTCGGTATCGCGGCTCGGCCGGGCGCGCGCGCTCTCGGGAACGGGATCGCCGGCCAGGCTGTCGTCGCTGCCGTCCGACGCCTTATCGCTCATCGCGTCCGATGCCGTTCATCTGCTGGACGAAATCGTAGAGCGTCGGCAGGTAGTCCGCGCCGCGCCCCTGCGCATCGGCGGCCGCAAAGCCGTTCTTGACCGCCGACGAGACATGGCTGGCGATCCCGCTTTCATTGGCGAGCGACACCAGGTAGCGCATGTCCTTGTGGGCGTTGGTCAGGGCGAAGCGATGCGCCTCCGGGTCGCCGCCGACCACATAGGCCATGAACGTCTGGTAGAAACCGCAGTCCATCCGCCCGCCCGAGATCACCTCGTGGAAGGTCGCGGCATCGACGCCGTTCTTCGCGCCAATCGCCAGCGCCTCGGAATACAGCGTGGCGTAACCGAGCGAGAGGAAATTGTTGAGCAGCTTCATCGTATGCCCGGCGCCGACCTCCCCGACATGGAGGATGCGGCCGGCCCAGCAGTCGATCACCGGGCGCACGCGGGCGAAATCGGCCTCGCTCCCGCCGACCATGCAGTCGAGCGTGCCCGCCCAGGCCTCCTTCGGCGTCCGGCTGAGCGGCGCGTCGAGGAAGGCGACGCCAACCTCCTGGCAGCGCGCGGCGAGCTGACGGGTGGAAACCGGGTTCGAGGTCGAGCAATCCACCACGGTCCCCTGGAACCCGCTTCCCAACAGCGTTTCGATCGTGGCTTCCACCTGCGGGCTGCCGGGCAGGCAGAGGAACACGAGGTCGGCGGCTGTTGCCAGGGCGGCCACGTCCGCAGCTTCTTCGGCGCCCCGGCTCGTCAGGTCCTCGACCGGCGTCCGGTTGCGATGGCCGAGCACGCTCAGGGAATAGCCCGCCTCAACGATGTTCTTCGCCATACCGTGGCCCATCAGGCCAACGCCGACGAAGCCGACCCTCAAATCTGCCATTACTAAAGTCTCCCCATCATACAGGACGCGGGCATCGAAAGCTTGAAGAGCGATACCCCGTCCTGCGCCTTGGCACCCGACAACGCGCCCAAAGTCAAATCAGGCCCGCGGGCCGAGCCCGGCTCTTTTTGATCAACGGCTCGGGACAATGTATACATTATGACTGCGCCACAACAAAGGCAATGACGCATGCCTGCGCCCCGCGCCACAGCGGGGTATGCTCTTTGTGCGCACGCCGCCCCCGGGTGCCGCCGGCTGGACGACTCGTTTCGCAACCGATCCGAATCACACTACGCCGCTACGGGCCAGCCCGGCAGCCCCCAGCAAGAAAGCCTATTGGGTCTCTTCCGCCCCGCTATGCTCCGGCGGCGCAGCCCCATCGGCATCCCGGTAGCGCGCGCCCGGGAAGGCCTGACCCGTCAGACGGCTGAGCGGGCTCGTCTTCACAGCCATCTCTTCGTATTCCTCTTCGGGGTCCGAAAGAGCGACGATCGCCCCGCCGACACCGTACTGCACGCCGTCCGGACGCATGACCAGGGTGCGAATGACGATGCTCAGATCGACCGCGCCGTTGAGCGAGAAGTAGCCGAGCGCACCTGAGTAGATTCCGCGCGGCCCGTCCTCCAGCGCGTCGATGATGGCCATCGTGCGGATCTTCGGCGCACCGGTCATCGACCCGCCCGGGAAGGCCGCCCGCACGCAATCCACCGGGCTGACGTCACGTCGCAAGCGCGCGGCAACGGTGCTGACTAACTGGTGCACCGTGGCATAGGTCTCGACATCGAAGATCTTGTCGACCCGGACGCTGCCCACCTCGGCGCAAACGCCCAGGTCGTTGCGCAGGAGATCCACGATCATCAGGTTCTCCGACCGGTCTTTCTCGCAAGTCGCGAGCTCCTCCCGGATGCGCCGATCCTCTGCTTCGTCGCAGCCCCGCCGCCGGGTCCCCTTGATCGGCTTCGCCTCGATCTGGCCTGCAGACGTAATGCTCAGGAAGCGTTCGGGAGAGCTGCTGAGTACCGCAAGGTCGCCGAACCGCAGATAAGCCGCGAACGGCGCCGGGCTGATCCGCCGTAGCTCGCGGTAGGTGGCGAGCGGCGGCATGCGGCCCGACGCGGACAGCATGTTGGTCAGGCAGACCTCGTAGCTCTCCCCCGCGGCGATCGCGTCGAGACTTTTCCGGATCCGCCGCAGATAGGCGTCGCGGTCGTGGCGGAGCTGCAAGGGACCCAGGGACTGACCGGCCTCGGTCCCTGATGACGGCGTCGGAGCGACCTCGCGCAGCGCCTCGGCGACGGCTTCCATCCAGGTCTCGGCCGCGCCGTCGTCCCCCTCTCCCGGTTCCAGGGCCATGACCCAGACCTCCCCTCGGGCATGGTCGAAGGCCAGCCCCCGGTCGGCGAACAGCAGGCCCGCGTCGGGGTCCGGCGCGGCGTGCGCGTCCGCGCCGCCACACTCGGCTTTCAATTCGTACCCCAGATACCCCACCCACCCGAGCGCGAAGCCGAACGGCAGATCGGGTGCCGCCACGGAGTTCCGCGCCATCTCGGCCTTGAGCCAGTCGAAGAGTCCCTCCTTGAGCACCGTTCGCCCGGCATGGGTCTCGACAACGACGGTGCCGGCACGCACGTCGGCAAAAGCCCGGCGGGCATAAGGTCCACGGCCATTGCCCATAAACGAAAACCGGCTGAGCGCAGGAGCTCCCCCACTGCTGTCGAGCCAAAATGCCGTGTCCGATTGAGCGAACAACGCCTCGAACAGCTGTTCGGCCGGAGCGCGCTGCGCCACCACCCGGGTGCGCAGACGCCAAATCGGCGCCCTGCTACTCTGGCCCTCAGCATCACCCTCCGGCCCGGGGTCGGTGAAGCCGGGGCAAGCCCCCGCGGAATCTGGGTAAGGTGCCCCGACAGCCACCGTCCGGCCCCGACGCGCGTGCCTCTCGGTGCTGATACGCTGGAAGTTCTGGATCAGTCTCCGGCCGTACTGGGTGCAAATTGATTCGGGGTGGAACTGAACGCCCCATTGAGGACGCTCCCGGTGCGCCACCGCCATCAGAACGTCGTCCGATGTGCGCGCCAGCACCTCGATCGACCCGGGCAACGCCTCGGCGATCAGCGAGTGATAGCGCACCACCTCGAAGGGGCTGGGAATCCCGGCGAACAGCGGCGAGCGCACGGCCGACAGCCGCCCATGCATCAGCGTCGGCGCCGACACCACCTTGGCCCCGGCCACGGAGCAGATGCCCTGGTGGCCCAGACACACCCCCAGGACCGGCCGCTCACCGGCGTCCAGGATCGGGCCGGAGAGGCCGAAATCCGACGGCACGTCGGGCCGCCCGGGCCCCGGAGAGATCACAACAGCGTCGAATTGCGGCACGTCTTCGACCCGGAAGATCGGATCGTCGTTACGCACCACGACTGGGGGCCGACCAACCGTTTGGGCGATCAACTGGTAGAGGTTGTAGGTGAAGGAATCGTAGTTATCGACGAGCAGGACACGCATAACGAGTTCCTCTGGACCAGCAGCAGCCGCCGACCACGGCGGTTGCACCCGCCCGGGATGTGAGGCGCGCCGCCGTGAGCCTGGCCGGATATCCGTCCGAAGTGGATGGGGAGACCGCACGGATCGACGGTGGTGCACCACCCGTCAAGGCACCATCCCCCGTAGAGCAAACAGCTCCCAGGTCTGTTCGAAATAGCTGTCCTGCACGTCGGCAGACGCGTCAATCGCGCGGCCCAGCATGGCGTCTTCGAGGGGCCGAAGACGAGGGCGTTTACCAGAAGAGCTAGCTGCGGATCATGGCCATGACCGCTGCAGACACCTCCTTGAGCGCCGCGTTGCGTGTTGCGAAATCCGCTTTCGCGTCCGAAATGAAGATCGTGACGATCCAAGGGGCCGCGTTCGGCGGCGAGATCAGCGCGATGATATTGCGCGTCTGGCTGCCGCTGCCGGATTTATCGGCAATCACCCAGCCGTCAGGGGCATGGCTGCGCAGCAACTCCTGGGTCACGGCGCCA
Organism: Rhodovibrio salinarum DSM 9154; assembly: GCF_000515255.1. Taxonomy (NCBI): domain Bacteria; kingdom Pseudomonadati; phylum Pseudomonadota; class Alphaproteobacteria; order Rhodospirillales; family Rhodovibrionaceae; genus Rhodovibrio; species Rhodovibrio salinarum. The sequence goes on from NZ_KI911559.1 coordinate 156,043, forward strand.
TGACTCATCCATTCTGCCAGCTGTTCGCGGGAGGCTGGAGTGAGCACATCCCCCAGCAGAAGCGCACGCATCGTCTCTGCCATAGCGATCGGCGTCGTGGTGTCACGCGGATCGCCTTTCGCGAAGCTGTTCATCTCCGGCTCACGCCGGTCGAGCCGACTGACCGGATCATCCGCATTCCGGAAAAGTTCCGTGACGACTTCGGGACCCCCCAAGCGGTCGAGCAATAGGTTGCTCGCGGTGTTATCGCTCATGTCGAGAGCGGCAAGGCAAAGCTGGGTGAGGCTCATGCGATCCCCGACATGCTCCGAGGTTACGGGAGCATAGGAGAGCAGATCGCTCTCGTGGACAGGCAACGTCTCAGACAAGGCAAGCTCGCCATCATCGGCCTGCGCGAGGATCGCCCCACAGATCGGCACTTTCGCCGTGCTGTTCATGAGAAAGCGCTCATCTGGACGATGGGTCCATGCTTCGCCCGAGCCGGTGTCCACGACAGCAACACCGACCCGCGCGTCGAGGCTTTGCTCGATCTGCGCAACGGTATCGGCCAGCTTCGCTCGCGGGGTCGCGGCCGAAGCGATCATGTTCATGGACAAGCCAAGGGTGACCCCTGCCGCGACGCGCAACAGGATGGAGGCGGTAAACCGCATATGTAGGTCCTTTTCGAAAAGGCGTTGTAGAAGCGCCGATGGCAGGCGCTTACAACATGGGCGTCGACTACGCCTACACCCTGGTTCATGAGGCGCCGGAGCGGACGTCACATGGCCCGCGGCTCGATCTGGTGCCGGCCTCGCCGCCTTGGAGTGCCGCAAGGCCGAGCTGACGGCACAGCTGGAACAGTCCCCGCACCAGACCTAACGTCACGCTGCACCCGAACCTGGCGCAGGTCTAACGTGCCTCTCCAGGCTTGGGGGCGCGGATCTGGAGCAAAAACGCGGAAATGCGGACACACAAAAGACCCGCAGGAATTTGTTCTTCCTGCGGGCTTGATAAGCTTGGTTGCGGGGGCAGGATTTGAACCTGCGACCTTCAGGTTATGAGCCTGACGAGCTACCTGGCTGCTCCACCCCGCGGCAGTGTTGCGTGTGCCCTTGAGAGGGGTGTTGGGGACCGGGTGACGAGGTGGGGGTTATGCGCTTGAAAGACCTGGCGGCGACCTACTCTCCCGCATCCATTGATGCAGTACCATCGGCGCTGGCGGGTTTCACGGCCGAGTTCGGAATGGGGTCGGGTGTATCACCGCCGCCATAGCCACCAGGTCGTTCAAGCGCCCGTCCCTTGGGTCCCGCGGGCGCGGGGTGGGGACGGACCCTGGGATGACGTGAGATCGCGTATTTGGGTGCGCTTCTTGAGCGTTGAGGTTCCGGCTTGTCGCGTCGCGTTGTTGCGGGGTTTGCCGCTGTGCGCGAGGCGAGGTCCGGGATCAAGCCGATCGAGCGATTAGTACCGGTCAGCTT
>NZ_KI911559.1:3166692-3454192 GCF_000515255.1 Rhodovibrio salinarum DSM 9154
GCATGAGGGCGCGGCCGCGCCGCGCTTGAGCGAGGGGCAGGACGTCGAGAAGCAGCTCGACCGCTGCCACGCGGACGCGCCGGACATGGTGGTCTGCGGGCTGGGGCTGGCGAACCCGCTGGAGGCGCAGGGGATCACCACCAAGTGGTCGATCGAGCTGCTGTTCACGCCGATCCAGGGCTACGAGCAGGCGAAGGACCTGGCGGAGCTGTTCGCCCGGCCGCTCGACCGCAAGACGCGTTTAAAGGTCTAGGCGCATGCAACTGACCGTCTGGACATACGAGGGGCCGCCGCACGTCGGCGCGATGCGGGTCGCCACCGGCATGACCGGCGTGCACTACGTGCTGCACGCCCCGCAGGGCGACACCTACGCCGACCTGCTGTTCACCATGATCGAACGGCGCGACCACCGGCCGCCGGTGACCTACACCACCTTCAAGGAGCGCGATCTCGGCTCGGACACCGCGGAACTGTTCTCCCGGGCGGCCAGGGACGCCTACGACCGCTTCCGGCCCGAGGCGATGCTGGTCGGCTCGTCGTGCACGGCGGAGCTGATCCAGGACGATCCGGGCGGGCTGATGAGTGCCCTCAACCTGCCGATCCCGGTGGTGGCGCTGGAGCTGCCGGCCTACCAGCGCAAGGAGAACTGGGGCGCGGCGGAGACCTTCTACCAGCTGGTGCGCGGCCTGATCGGGCGCAACGACGGGCAGACGCCGGTCGGCAGCCCCGCAGGCGAGCGCCCCCGGGCGAACATTCTGGGCGCCACCGCGCTCGGCTTCCGGCACCGCGACGACGTCGCCGAGATCACCCGGCTGCTAGGCCAGCTCGGGATCGAGGTCAACGTCGCCGCGCCGCTGGGCGCCAGCCCGCACGACCTGCAGCGGATCCCGCAGGCCGACGTCAACATCCCGCTCTACCCCGAGGTCGCGGGCACGCTCGCGCGCTGGCTCAAGCGCGAGTGGAAGATGCCGCAGACCGAGACGATCCCCTACGGCGTCAATGCCACCCGGGAGTTCGTCCAGGAGGTCGCGGAGATCTGCGGGGTCGATCCCGCCCCGGTGCTCGACGCCATGCCGACCCGCCTGCCCTGGTGGTCGCGCTCGGTCGACAGCAACTACCTGACCGGCAAGCGGGTGTTCGTGTTCGCCGACGGCACGCATGCGATCGCCGCCGCGCGGGTCGCCCAGGAGGAGATGGGCTTCGAGGTGGTGGGGCTGGGCACCTACGCCCGCGAGTTCGGCCGGGAGGTGCGCGCGGCGGCGCAGGCCTACGGCGTCGAGGCGCTGATCAGCGACGACTACCTGGAGGTCGAGGCGCAGATCGCCGAGCTGCAGCCCGAGCTGGTGCTGGGCACGCAGATGGAACGCCACATCGCCAAGCGCCTGGGGATCGGCTGCGCGGTGATCTCCGCCCCGGTGCACGTGCAGGACTTCCCCGCGCGCTATTCCCCGGTGATGGGCTTCGAGGGCGCCAACGTCCTGTTCGACACCTTCGTCCACCCGCTGGTGATGGGCCTCGAGGAACACCTGCTCGGCATGTTCCGCGAGGACTTCGAGTTCCACGACGACGCCCGCCCCTCCCACCACGGTCCCGGCGCCCGCGTCGAAGCTCTCGAGCCCGCGCCGCAGCCGGCCCCCGACGCCGCAGTGCCCGAAAAGCAGCTGGAAACGGCTGGCGCCGATGCCGGCGACACCGCCACGCTGGACGCCCCCACCGACGCGCCCGCCTGGACCCCCGACGCCGAACAGGAACTGAAGAAAATCCCCTTCTTCGTCCGCGGCAAAGCGCGCCGGAATACGGAGAAATTCGCCCGCGAGCGCGGGCTCAGCAAGATAACGGTCGAGGCCTTGTATGATGCCAAAGCGCACTTCGGCTCATAACAGCACGCCCCTGCGCGTGGTCATCGTGACGCTGGATACGCATCTGGCGAGCGCGACCGAACAGGCGTGCCGTCAGTTACAGCAGCGCGAGCTGCCGGGTCTGGAGCTGAACCTGCACGCGGCTACCGAGTGGAATCGCGATCCCGACGCCCTTGAACGCTGCCGCGAGGACATCGCGCAGGGCGACATCGTCATCGCCTCGATGCTGTTCATGGAAGACCACATCCAGGCGGTCCTGCCCGACCTGCAAGCCCGGCGCGACACCTGCGATGCGATGATCTGCGCGATGAGCGCGGGCGAGGTCATCAAGCTGACCCGGATCGGCCAGTTCGATATGAGCGGCGAGCAGTCCGCGCCGATCAAGCTGCTCAAGCGCCTCAAGGGATCTAAGAAGCCAGGCAGTGGCAGTTCCGGCAGCAAGCAGATGGCGATGCTGCGCCGGGTGCCGAAGATGCTGCGCTACATCCCAGGCACCGCCCAGGACGTGCGCGCCTATTTCCTGACCCTGCAGTACATGCTGGCGGGCTCCACCGAGAACGTCGCCAACATGGTGCGCTTCCTGGTCAACCGCTACGCCGCCGGTACGCGTGCGCCGCTTGCCGGCACCCTGGCCGCGCCAGCGCCGCGCGAATATCCGGACGTCGGCGTCTACCACCCGCGGATGAAGGACCGGATCGCCAGCGACGCCGGCCACCTGCCCCGCCTGTCAGGCGCAAAGGCACGCGTCGGCGTGCTCCTGATGCGCTCCTACGTGCTGGCCAATAACGCGCAGCACTATGACGGCGTGATCCAGGCGCTGGAGGCGCGCGGCCTGGAGGTCGTGCCCGCCTTCGCAAGCGGCCTGGACAACCGGCCGGCGGTCGAGACCTTCTTCATGAAGGACGGCCAACCGACGGTCGACGCCGTGGTCTCGCTGACCGGCTTCTCGCTGGTTGGTGGCCCGGCGTACAACGACGCCGGCGCGGCCGAGGCGATGCTGGAGCAGCTCGACGTGCCCTACATCGCCGCGCACGCCGTGGAGTTCCAGACGATGGAGGCCTGGAAGGCCTCCGAGAACGGCCTGATGCCGGTCGAGGCCACGATGATGGTCGCGATTCCGGAACTGGATGGTGCCACCGGCTCGATGGTGTTCGGGGGCCGGTCGATCAATGCCGACGACGGCCAGCTGCGCGACATGCACGTTCATCCCGAACGCGCCAACATGTTGGCGCGACGGGTCGATAAGCAGGTCCAGCTGCGCAAGTCGGCGCGCAAGGACCGCAAGCTCGCGATCGCGCTGTTCAACTTCCCGCCGAACGCAGGCGCGACCGGCACGGCGGCCTTCCTGTCCGTGTTCGAGAGCCTGCACCGCACGTTGGGCGAGTTGAAGCAAGCCGGCTACACGGTTGACGTGCCCGAGACGGTCGACGAGCTGCGCGCGGCGATCGTCCAAGGCAACGCCGAGCAGTTCGGTGCACTCGCCAACGTCCACCACCGCACCCCGGTCGATCAGCACGTCAAGCGGGAGACCTGGCTGAAGGACATCGAGGCCGCCTGGGGCCCGGCGCCGGGTCGGCAGAACGCCGACGGCCGGCACCTGTTCGTCATGGGCGCACAGTTCGGCAACGTCTTCGTCGGCGTACAGCCCGGCTTTGGCTACGAGGGCGACCCGATGCGCCTGCTGTTCGAGAAGGGGTTCGCGCCGACCCACGACTTCTCCAACTTCTACCGCTACATCAAGGAAGACTTCGGCGCGCACGCGGTGCTGCACTTCGGCACCCACGGCGCGCTCGAGTTCATGCCCGGCAAGCAGACCGGCCTGTCGAACGACTGCTGGCCGGACCGGCTGATCGGCGATCTGCCGAACTTCTATCTCTATGCCGCCAACAACCCATCCGAGGGCATGCTGGCCAAGCGGCGCGGCGCCGCCACGCTGATCAGCTACATGACCCCGCCGCTGGCGCGCGCGGGTCTCTACAAGGACCTGCTCGACCTCAAGCACTCGATCGAGCGCTACCGCGCCCTGCCGCCGCAGCAACAGGACGAGCGAGATCAGCTGACCGAGCTGATTCAGGCGCAGGCGATCAAACTCGATCTGGCGGACGAAGACGCGGCTACCTGGACCGGGGCAACGGCCGAGGAGAACATCTACCAGCTGCACGAAGACGTGCGCGAACTCGAGAACACGCTGATCCCCTATGGTCTGCACACCCTCGGCGAGGCTCCCACGCCGGCGCAGCGGGTCGAGATGCTGACCGCCATGGTGGAGAGCGACGCCGAGGCGGACGGCAAGACCTCCCTGCCCTACGCCACGATCGAGGCACTGGTCGAAGGCCAGAGCCCCGAGCAAGCGCTCCAGGCCGGGGGCCGCAAGCGCGACGCGTCGGCCCTGGACCGCGCGCGCGAGCTGCAGGGGATCGACCGTCAACTGAAGACGCAAACGGAAACGCAGGCGATCCTGCACGCGCTCGACGGCGGCTTTATCCCACCGGCCCCGGGCGGCGACTTCCTGCGCAAGCCGAGCGTTCTGCCGACCGGGCGCAACATTCACGGCTTCGACCCCTTCCGCCTGCCCAGCGCGTTCGCCATGCACGAGGGCCGGCGCCAGAGCGATCAACTGATCGAGCGCTACCGTGCCGATGGCAACGGCTATCCGGAATCGATCGCGCTGGTGCTCTGGGGCACCGACAACCTGAAGAACGAGGGGGCGCCGATCGCCCAGGCGCTCAGCCTGATGGGGGCGGAGCCGCGGTTCGACAGCTACGGCCGGCTGGCCGGCGCGAAGTTGAGCGACCTGGATACGCTGGGCCGGCCGCGGATCGACGTCGTTATGACGCTGTCCGGCATCTTCCGTGACCTCCTGCCGATGCAGACCAAGCTACTGGCCGAGGCGGCCTACCTCGCCGCACAAGCGGACGAGGCGCCGGAATGGAACTTCGTGCGCAAGCACGCGCTCGCCTACATGCAGCAGGAGGGGGTCGATCTGGAGACCGCCGCGCTGCGGGTGTTCTCGAACGCCGAGGGCGCCTACGGCTCCAACGTCAACCAACTGGTCGAAAACGGCCGCTGGAACGACGAGGACGAGCTGGCCGACGCCTACACCAAGCGCAAGTGCTTCGCCTATGGCGTCTCTGGCAGCCCGATGAAGCGCCCTGCGCTGCTGAACCGCATGCTGGGCGACGTCCAGATGGCTTACCAGAACCTCGACTCGACCGAAGTCGGCGTGACCTCGATCGGCTACTACTTCGACACGTTGGGCTCGATCAGCCGCGCCGCCGGCAAGGCGCAACGCGAAAACGGCCAGGCCGCGGCCGGGAACGCCGGCAAGAACGGCGAAATTCCGGTTTACGTCGGCGACCACACCACCGGCAAAGGCAAGGTGCGGACGATCGGCGAACAAGTCGGTCTGGAGACCCGCACCCGCAGCCTGAACCCGAAGTGGTACGAAGGCATGCTGGAAAGCGGCTACGAGGGCGTGCGCCAGATCGAGCAGCAGATCACCAACACCATGGGGTGGTCGGCGACGACCGGCCAGGTGCAACCCTGGGTGTACGACCGCCTGACCCAGACGTTCGTGCTCGACGACGAGATGCGCGAACGCCTGGCGCAGCTCAACCCGGCCGCGTCCGCGCGCATGGCCAACCGACTGATCGAGGCGCACGAGCGCAACTACTGGACCCCGGACGACGCGACGCTGGAGGCCCTGCGGCGCTTCGGCGAGGAGCTCGAGGACCGGCTCGAGGGCATCGACGAAGCCGCGGCCTAACATGCGCCGCATCCGTCCTGGCACGCCGCCGGGACATCATTCGCCGCCCTTGTGGGATGGCACGGCTGGGCAACAAGGGAGAGCCTCATGAGCACACTCACCGCGCGACGCAGCGGACCGACCCGGGGTGACGGCGACGGCAGCGTCCAGGTCAAGCTGGACCCGCGCGACGAGATTCAGGGGGCGCAGGTCTTCGCGGTCTACGGCAAGGGCGGCATCGGCAAGTCGACCACCTCGTCGAACCTCTCCGCGGCCTTCTCGCACCTCGGCAAGCGGGTTCTCCAGATCGGTTGCGATCCCAAGCACGACAGCACCTTCACGCTGACCGGCAAGCTGGTCCCGACGGTGATCGACGTGCTGCAGTCGGTCGATTTCCATCCCGAGGAGCTACGCCTCGAAGACTTCGTCTACGAGGGCTACAATGGCGTGATGTGCGTCGAGGCCGGCGGACCGCCGGCCGGTACCGGCTGCGGCGGCTATGTGGTCGGCCAGACGGTCAAGCTACTCAAAGAACACCACCTGCTGGAAGACACCGACGTGGTGATCTTCGACGTGCTGGGCGACGTCGTCTGCGGCGGCTTCGCCGCGCCGCTGCAACACGCCGAGCGGGCGTTGATTGTCACCGCCAACGACTTCGACAGCATCTTCGCGATGAACCGGATCGTCGGCGCCATCCAGGCGAAGTCGAAGAACTACAAGGTCCGGCTCGGCGGGGCGATCTGCAACCGCTCGCACGGCACCGATCAGCTTGACCTCTACAACGAAGCGGCCGGGCTGAAGACGATGGCGCAGATCAAGGACTACGACGTCATCCGCCGCAGCCGGCTGAAGAAACGCACGCTGTTCGAGATGGAGGGCGAGGACGCCGAGGCGATCCAGCAGGACTACCTGCAACTTGCCCAGAAGCTCTTGAGCGGCAGCGAGGCGCTGGAGGCCAAGCCGCTCAAGGACCGGGAAATCTTCGACCTGCTCGGCTTCGAGTAACTGCGCACGCGAGATCGCAACCTAGCATGACCCAAACCAGCTACCAGCAACGCCGCAGCCAGCTCGCGGAGTACTTCGACCGTACCGCGGCGACGGCTTGGCAGCGCCTGACCTCCGACGCCCCGGTGAGCCGCATTCGCGCCACCGTGCGGGAGGGGCGTGCGCAGATGCGGGAAACGCTGCTGGACTGGATGCCCGCCGACCTGACCGGCCGCCGCTTGCTGGATGCCGGCTGCGGCACCGGTATGCTGTCGGTCGAGGCCGCGCGCCGCGGCGCCGAGGTGGTTGCGGTCGATATCTCGCCCACGCTGGTGGACCTCGGCCGACAGCGCCATGCCGAAGCGGTGGAAGCCGGCCACGCCAAGCCGGGCGCCGTCGACTTCCGGGTCGGCGATATGACCGATCAGGAGCTTGGCACCTTCGATCATGTCGTCGCGATGGACTCGATCATCCACTACAAGCCCGATGACATGGTGGCGATGATCGCCAACCTGGCGGCGATGGCCGAGCGCCAGCTGCTGGTGACCTTCGCGCCGCGCACCCTGCCGCTTACGCTCATGCACCTGAGTGGCCAGTTGTTCCCGCGCGGCGACAAGTCGCCCGCGATCGAGCCGATCCGCGAGACCAAGCTGAAAAAGCTGATGGCGCGCGCGCCGCGTCTGCAAGGCTGGCAGCCCGGGCGCACGCAACGGATCGGCCACTTCTTCTACACCTCCCAAGCGCTGGAGGTGTTGCCGCGATGAAGAAACTGAACGCCCAACTCGCGCAGGGCTGGCAGCAACTCGGACCGCGGTTCCTCCCCTTCGCGGATGCCGCGTCGGCGGAACTGCCGCTCGGCCGGCTACTGCGCCTGTCGCTGTTCCAGGTCTCGGTCGGCATGGCCGTGGTGCTGCTGACCGGTACGCTGAACCGCGTGATGATTCTGGAACTGGACGTGCCGGCCTGGCTGGTTTCGCTGATGGTGGCACTGCCGGTTGTGTTCGCGCCGTTCCGCGCCCTGGTCGGCTTCCGCTCCGACACCCATAAGTCGGTGCTCGGTTGGCGGCGCGTGCCGTATATCTGGATCGGCACGATGCTACAGTTCGGCGGCTTGGCGATCATGCCGTTTGCGCTGCTGGTGCTCTCGGGCGATACGGTGCAGACGGTGCCGCCATGGGTCGGCCAGGGCGCCGCCGGCATCGCCTTCCTGCTGGTCGGCGCCGGACTGCACACGACGCAGACCGCCGGCCTGGCGCTCGCGACCGACGTGGCCCCGGCGGACAAGCGCCCGCGTGTGGTCGCGCTGCTGTACGTCATGCTGCTGGTCGGCATGGTCGCCGCCGCGCTCTCGTTCGGCGTACTGCTCGCCGAGTTCGACCAGATGAAACTGATCCAGGTGATCCAGGGCGCCGCCGCCGTCACGATCATCTTCAACAGCATCGCGCTGTGGAAACAGGAAGCCCGGAACAAGGAACTGACCGCGCCGGATCGCGATCGTCCCAGCTTCACCGAAGCGTGGCGCACGTTCCGGGGTCAGGGCCGCACGCTGCGCCTGCTGACGGCCGTCGGCCTAGGGACCGCCGGCTTTTCCATGCAGGACGTCCTCCTGGAGCCCTACGGCGGTCAGGTGCTGGGCCTCAGCGTGAGCGAGACCACGCTGCTCACCGCCATGTTGGCAGGCGGTATGCTGATCGGCTTCATGCTGGCCGCCCAACAGCTCAACCGGGGCCGGAACCATCACCGGCTGGCGGCGGTCGGCGTGCTGATCGGTCTCGTCGCCTTTTCCCTGGTGATCTTCGCGGCACCGCTCGGCTCGGCCACGATGTTTCGGGCTGGCGCGGTGCTGATCGGCCTGGGCGGCGGGCTGTTTGGCGTCTCAACGCTCACGGCCGTCATGGAGATGGCCGAGGGCAGCGAAAGCGGGATCGCACTGGGCGCCTGGGGGGCCGTGCAGGCTACCGCAATGGGCTGCGCGATCGCGCTGGGCGGCGCTGTGCGGGATGTGGTCAACGGCTTCGCGCTGTCCGGGGCGCTGGGCCCGGCGATGAACCAGGCCAGCACCGGCTACGGGGTCGTTTACCACCTGGAGATCTTGCTGCTGTTCGCGACCCTGGTCGCGGTCGGACCGCTGGTGCGTTCCACTCAGCGGTCAAACGAGAAGACGTCGCAACGGAAGTTCGGTCTGGCCGAGTTCCCCGGCTAGACAAGTGCAAGGAGTAGAGCCATGCCCTTTGGCGCCATTACCGAATATATGGACGTGGCACAGATCGTGCTTTACGTCTTCTGGATTTTCTTCGCAGGCCTGATCATCTACATCCGCCGCGAAGACAAGCGGGAAGGTTATCCACTGGAATCCGACCGCATCGAGAACACCAACCGCATCGTTTTGCAAGGCTGGCCGTCGATCCCCAAGCCCAAGCGTTTCCTGCTCCCCGACGGCAGCGCCTACTTCGCGCCCGACTTTAAGCGCGACGAGCGTCCGGTGCCGGCCGAGCCGGCGGGCAATTTCCCCGGCGCCCCGCTGATCCCGACCGGCGATCCGCTCAAGGACCAGATCGGTGCGGCCGCCTACGCCGAGCGACACGATACGCCCGAGCTGACTTGGCACGGCGAGGCGAAGATCGTGCCGATCAGCCAGGCCGAGGGCTGGAAGGTGATCGACAGCGACCCCGACCCGCGCGGCATGGACGTCTACTGCGCCGATGGCGAAACGGCCGGCACGGTGAAGGAAATCTGGGTCGACAAGCCGGAATCGATCATCCGTTACCTTGAGGTCGATTGCGGCACCGCCCAGGCGGCCAAAAGCGTTCTGGTTCCCTTCTTCCTGACCAAGGTCAAGGGCAACGCCCGGAAGAAGTGGATCGACGTGAAGGCGGTTACCGCCAGCCAGTTCAAGGACGCACCGACGGTGAAGGACAACACCCAGATCACGCGCCTGGAAGAGGACAAGATCATGGGCTACTTCGGCGGTGGTCACCTGCATGCCATGCCGCACCGCGCGGAGCCGCTCTTATGAGCCATGACGATTTCGATTTCGAGCCGATCCCGGGTCTGCCGAAGCGTCCGCCAGAGGGTGAAGAGATCCTCTGGCAGGGCGCCCCGAGCGCCCGGAGCCTGGGACGCTTTCTGTTCAATCTCAGGCTGATCGCGCTCTATTTCGGAATCCTGGCGGCTTGGGGCGCGGCCACGGCGATCTCCGACGGTCGCGGCATCCTCGATGCCGCGACCTCGGTGATCTGGCTGGCCGTCCTCGGGATTGGTGCGATCGCTCTGTTTCAGGGCTTCGCCTGGCTGGTCGCCCGCACCACCGTCTACACCATCACCAACCGGCGGGTGGTGATGCGCATCGGCGTGGCCTTGCCGATCACCTACAACGTCCCGTTCAGGGTGATCGACACCGCCAGCCTCAAAGAGCATAAGGGCGGCGCAGGCAACATCAGCCTGCAGCTGCGCGAAGGCAACAACATCGCCTACCTGCGCCTGTGGCCGCACGTCCGGCCCTGGCACTTCAAGCAGGCCGAGCCGACCTTGCGCGAGGTACCGAACGCACGGCACGTTGCAGAGATCTTGGCAAATGCGTTGCAGCGCTTCGTCAACCAGCCAAGCGGCGCGGCCGAAACGCCCGACCAGACGTCGACGACCGGTGGCAACGCGGATCAAGATGATCGGCAGATGCCGCACATGGCCCAACAGCAGGTGCGCGTCTCGGCGGCCGAATAGGCCGCGCAGAGACGCGCCCTGCGCGCCTTTCTACGCCGCGGCACAGACCGCGGCACACAGAACATCCCGGCGGCCCCCGCCCGCCGCAGACGTAGACGTAGACGCAGACAACCACAGTGCCGCGCAGGACCGCCGACAGCCAACGGCGCCGCGACGGCGCACCGCCCGCGACCCACGAACGGGCCACCGCGAGCCCGAGGAGGAGGACGAAGCGCGATGAGCGACAACCGTGGTGTGGTTCCGCGCAAGGCGATCATTGGCGCTGGCCTGATTCTGGCGATCACGATGGCGTTCGCTGCTTACGGCAGCATCACCGGTTTGAACCTGCCCGGCGAGCCGGACAGCGAACCGCGGACCAGCGTGCCAATCCGAGTCGACGACCGGCCGGATGGGTCGGTCGCCGTCTACGACGCCGATACCAATGAACTGATCGATACGGTCGCCCCGGGCGAAAACGGGTTCATTCGCGGCGCCATGCGCGCGCTCGCCCGCCAGCGGCAAATGCAGAACATCGGCGCCAAGCCCCCCTTCAAGCTGACGCTTTGGGAGAACGGCCGGCTGTCGCTGAAGGACATGGCGACTGGCGAACGGATTTTCCTGGAAGCCTATGGCACAACGAACCGCGACGCCTTCGCAGCCCTACTGGTCACCGCGACCAAGCAACGCGAACGGCAATAGTCCGCCGCACGCAGATCGGGCGGTTTCGAATCAACGCCGCGCGATGCGCGCGTTATCCTGACCGCACCTGTCGGGCGGTTTCGCCGCAACGCGGTCCCGCGCACAGGTAACACCACGCCGGCGCCGATTCGGCATGCGGCACGGGATCAACGGTAACGACGGACACCAGCGCGCACATGGACGCCTACCTCTGGCCAGCGCTGTTCGCCCTGTTCCTCTGGTGGTTCTCCACCGGAGCGGTGATCTATCTGGACGGCCTCCCCCGGCCAACCTTCAAGTGGAGCATGCTGGGAGCATCCGTCGTGCTGGTCGCCGCCCTGTTCGGCATCGGCGCGACGGCAAACGACACGACCCTGAGCGGCGCGTACTGCGCGTTTGCCAGCGGCCTGCTGGTCTGGGGATGGATCGAGCTCAGCTTCTACACCGGCTACGTCACCGGGCCACGCACACACCCCTGTCCCGAGGGCTGCCGAGGCTGGAAGCACTTCGGCCACGCGATCATGACCAGCCTGTGGCACGAACTGGCCATCCTGGCGGGGGCGGCGATCGTGCTGGCGGTCACCTGGGACCAGCCGAACAAGGTCGGTCTGTGGACCTTCGTCGTGCTCTGGTGGATGCACCAGAGCGCGAAGCTCAACGTGTTCCTCGGCGTGCGCAACGTCACCGAGGAGTTCGTTCCGGAACATCTCACCTTCCTGCGCTCCTTCCTGACCAAGCGCACCTCGATGAACCTGCTGTTCCCGGTCTCGGTAACGGTGTCGACGGTGGTGTGCGTCTACCTAGTCGACGCCGCCGTGGCGCCGGGGGCCAGCACGTTCGACGCGGCTGGCTACAGCTTTCTTGCGACCTTGATGACGCTGGCGATCCTGGAGCACTGGTTTCTGATGCTCCCCCTGCCCGCCCAGAAGCTATGGAGCTGGGGCCTGAAGTCGCGTCCCGAGGGACAGCCGTTCGAGGTCGACGTGGTCGCAGGGTTCCTGGGCGCGGGTAAGACCACGTACCTGCGCCGCGCCCTCGCATCGGTCGATCCGAATGTCCCGACCGTGGCGCTGATCAACGACTTCGGTGAGTTGGGGGTCGATGCGTCGCTGCTGTACGGACGTGGCGCGGATGTGGTCGAGCTGCCAAACGGCTGCATCTGCTGCTCGCTCCGCCAAGACCTCGCCCAGCAGCTGCGCGAGGCGCTCGCAACCTACCGGCCGCAACGCATCCTGATCGAGCCGAGCGGAATTGCCGACGTCGCCAGCCTGCTGGGTGTCCTGGAAGAGGCCGACATCAAACCGTTGCTGCGCACCCTGCGCCTGACCACGGTGGTCGACGCGGGCGCTTTCCTGCGCGATTACGCTCAGCTGCCCGAGCATTTCGAGACACAGGCCCGCCTGACGCCGCTGTTCGTGGTCAACAAGATCGATACGGTGAACGAGGGTGAGCTGCAGACCGTCTACGATACGCTGCGCGCCCTGAACCCGCGGGCGGGGATCATCAAGGCAACCTACGGTCAGACGGAAAACGGTACGCCGGACGGCAACAGCCTTGCTCTCCTGTCCGCCGACACCACCAAGGCGCTGGACAGCCAACATACTGCGCACCATGTCCACGACGGCGCCCACGTCGCACCGGATGTCGACCCGGGGCAGCAGCAGAACAGCGAAGACGCGGGCAATGACGAGACGCCCCCCACGCACGTCAACGCACTCGGTCTCGACACCTGGAGCGCACGCTTGACCGGCGCCTGCGATCCGCAGAGCCTGCGGGCGGTGCTGGATGCGGTGGCTTCCGGTGCGTTCGGCGATGTCGCGCGGGTCAAGGGAATCGCCCGCGCGGGGGCCGGCTGGGTGCATTTCGACATGGCCGGGGGACGGTCGTCCGTCGCCGCCTTCGCGCCGCACCGGGACGACGAGCCCCGCGTGGTCGCAATCGGCCGGGAAGTCGACGGCGACCGCTTGAAGGCGGCGTTCGAAGCGTGCCGAACCCCGATCGTGGGGACCTGCTAGCTCCGATAGCCATACGCTGTCGGCAGGCCACTGACCTGCGGGGGCCCAAAGGCGACAGGCGCAGCAGAGAGACGCCAATGGACTACGAAAGCTTTTTCCAGCAACAGATCGGCAGCCTGAAGACGGAAGGCCGCTACCGCGTCTTCGCCGACCTGGAACGCCATGCCGGCGACTTCCCGCGCGCCACCCGTTACGAGGGTGCGGACCGCAGCGACGTCACCGTTTGGTGCTCCAACGACTACTTGGGTATGGGCCAGCACCCCGACGTGCTGGAGGCCATGAAGACCGCGATCGACCGCTGCGGTGCGGGCGCCGGCGGGACGCGCAACATCTCCGGCACGAACCACTATCACGTTTTGCTGGAGCAGGAACTGGCCGCGCTGCACGGCAAGGAGGCCGGCCTGCTATTCACCAGCGGCTACGTCTCCAACTGGGCCGCGCTCGGCACCCTCGCCGCACGCCTGCCGAACTGCGTCGTGTTGTCGGACGCCCTCAACCACGCCTCGATGATCGAGGGGATTCGGCATTCGCGCGCGGAAAAGCGGATCTTCGCCCACAACGATCCCGAAGACCTGGCCCGGAAGCTGGCCGACCTCGATCCGGAACGGCCGAAGCTGATCGCCTTCGAGAGCGTCTACTCGATGGATGGCGACATCGCCCCGATTGCGGAGTTCTGCGAGGTTGCCGAGCACTACAACGCCATGACCTATCTGGACGAGGTGCATGCCGTCGGCCTGTATGGGCCGAACGGCGGCGGCATCGCCGACCGGGAAGGCGTGGCGCACCGGCTGACGGTGATCGAGGGCACGCTCGGCAAAGCGTTCGGGGTGATGGGTGGCTATATCGCCGCGTCCGACGCGCTGTGCGACTTCGTGCGCTCGCATGCTTCCGGCTTCATCTTCACCACCTCCCTCCCGCCAGCCATCGCCGCAGGCGCGCTGGCCAGCGTACGCCATGTCCGAGACGCCCATGAGCTGCGCGCCCGTCAGCAGGACCGTGTCGAGAAGGTTCGCCGTTGGCTGGACGATGCGGGGTTGCCGCATCTGCCGAATCCGAGCCACATCGTTCCGGTCATGGTCCGCGATGCCAAGCAGTGCAAGGCCATCACCGACCGGTTGCTGAGCGAGCATGGCATCTACGTCCAGCCGATCAATTACCCGACCGTCCCGAGGGGTGCCGAACGACTGCGTCTCACCCCCTCGCCCCTGCACAGCGATCAGGACATCGAGCAATTGGTCGATGCGCTGTCGATCGTCTGGGCGGAACTCGGAGTCCAGTGCGCGGCTTAGGCCCGCCGGACTCAGAGCTTTCGCCGTCGCCAAGCCAGTTTCCTGCTCACGCACCCGATTCCGATCTTCGCATAGGGCCTTTTGCGGGCGTGAATTGATTCACGTCAACGCGGGCTTACAGCGGTCTTGTCAGGTTTATATGACAGTTACGGCAGGCCTGGGGAGATCGTCATGCGTATCCTGCTGATGCATCCGAACTACCATTCCGGTGGCGCGGAGATCGCGGGCAACTGGCCGCCGGCATGGGTGGCCTACATAGCCGGCAGCTTGAAGAAGGAAGGCTACGACAACATCCGTTTCGTGGATGCGATGACGCACGATCTCTCCGACGAGCAGATCCGGGCGATCATTGCCGCGGAGCAGCCGGACGTCGTCGGCACCACCGCGATTACGCCGTCAATCTATAAGGCGGAACGGATTCTGGAGATCGCCAAGGAAGAGGTGCCGGAGGCGGTGACCGTCCTGGGCGGCATCCACGCCACCTTCATGTACAAGCAGGTGTTCGTCGAGGCGCCTTGGATTGACTGCATCGTGCGCGGCGAAGGCGAGCACGTGTTCGTCGACCTGATCCGGACGATCGACGAGGGTCGCTGGCCTGAGGAGTGCGACCAGGTAAAAGGCATCGCCTGGCACGACGGCGAGCAGGTGATCGCCAACCCGGCGGCGCCGCCGATCACCCGGCTGGACACGCTGGCGCCCGACTGGGGCGTGCTCGAGTGGGACCAGTACCACTATATCCCGATGCAGAACCGCCGAGTCGCAGTGCCGAACTTCGCGCGCGGCTGCCCCTACACCTGCACCTTCTGCTCGCAGTGGAAGTTCTGGCGGACCTATCGGGTGCGCAACCCGAAGGACGTGGTCGACGAGATCGAGCACCTGTACCGGGAATACGACGTCGGCTTCTTCATCCTGGCGGACGAAGAGCCCACGATTCACCGGAAGAAATTCATCGAGTTCTGCGAGGAGCTGGCTTCCCGGAACCTGGATATCTACTGGGGCATCAACACCCGCGTGACCGATATCCTGCGCGACGAGGAATACCTGCCGCTCTACCGCCGGGCCGGGCTGATCCACATCTCGCTTGGCACCGAAGCAGCCGCGCAGATGAACCTGAACCGGTTCCGCAAGGAAACCACGATCGAGCAGAACAAGAAGGCGATCGAACTGCTGCGCAAGCACGGCATCGTCTCCGAAGCCCAGTTCATCGTGGGGATGGAGAACGAGACGCGGGAGCAGCTCGAGGAAACCTATCAAATGTGCCAGGACTGGGCGCCCGACATGGCCAACTGGGCCATGTACACCCCCTGGCCTTTCTCCGACATGTTCGCGGAGCTGGATGACAAGGTCGAGGTCTACGACTTCGACAAATACAACTTCGTCACGCCGATCATTAAGCCGGACCAGATGGATCGCGCGGAAGTGCTTGACCGCGTCATGCACAATTACCGCCGCTTCTACATGAAGAAGAGCTTCTTCTCCTATCCCTGGACGCGCGACAAGGCGAAACGGAAGTATCTGATGGGCTGTCTGAAGGCCTATGCCCTGTCCGGTTTCAAGCGGAAATTCTACGACCTCGGCCGGGTGAACTACTGGGGCTCCAAGAAGACGGTGCACTTCGACTTCGACGAGACCAAGTCGACCATCGTTCAGCCCTCGCTCGGTGAATGGAAACAGGCCCCGCGCAAGAAGCTGGAACGGGCACGCAACGTCGCTCGGGAGGCGCAGGTCAACAAGCAGGCCGCCCGTGAGCGGGCCAAGGAGGAAGCTGCCCGGATCAAGGCAAACGGTGGCCAGGCCGACGCCAGCACGCCCACGCGCAGCGGCGAGCCGGTATCTCTCAACAAGCGGCGCGAGCGCGACGAACAGCGCACCGCGGAGAGCACGCCAGCGGAATAGCCGCCACCTCCGAGCGATAACGGATGCGGCCCCGCCGGCCCTGTGCCGGCGGGGCCGTTTGCTTTTATCGGTTCCGCGTTAAGTTGCGCGGTTACCACCACAACGCCGACGCCGACCTAACACGCTCGGCAGGCTTCTGAGATTCTTGTACACAGCCCCTGACCGTCCGACAAAGTCGCCTCAAGGGGTAGCAATTGGAGGACCGGCGTGCTGAACGACGGCAGCGAAGCCCCCCACGGAACCATCCAGCCCCCCGCGCATGGACACACCGCCCCGCCCGGCCGTGTCGGCCCGAATGCCATCACGCGCGTTGGCGAGGCACTGGATGCGCTTTATGGGCGCGCGACGACCCATGCGGTGTTTGCCGATGCGGGCCTGACCGGCTACCTCGATGCTTGGCCGCACGAGATGGTCGACGAGCGCGAGGTCGCCGCGTTGAATCGCGCCCTCCACGCCGCCTTGCCAGGGGACAGTTTCCGCCAAGTCACCCGGGACGCAGGACGGCGAACCGGTGACTATCTGCTCGCCCACCGAATCCCCAAACCCGTGCAGGCGGTGCTACGCCCGGCGCCAGCGTGGCTGGCTGGACGCGTCCTTCTCAAGGCAATCGAACGCCATGCCTGGACCTTCGCCGGGTCAGGAACGTTCGCCGCGACGGCAGGCCCGCCGGTCACGGTTACGATCGTGAACTGCCCACTGTGCCACGACATCCGGGCCGATACCCCGGTCTGCGACACCTATACAGCGACTTTTGAACGGCTGTTCCGTGAGCTGGTTAGCCCACGCGCCCAGGCGACGGAAACGGCCTGCCAGGCGACAGGCGCCCCGGCCTGCCGCTTCGAGATCCGCTGGTAGCTCGACGCGTCCGTTCCTCCGCGCGGACAAAAGAAAACCCCGGCAACGTTGGTTGCCGGGGTTTAGTTTGTCGGAGGCTGGCCTGCCCGCAACGACGGGGCAGGCCAGCGCTCTGCTAGAAGCGGTTGTCGACCGCCGGTTCGGCGTTTTCCGAGCCGATACGCGGCTGCAAACCGTAGTTGGCGCCGTGATCCGGCCCCAGCTCGTCACGGAGCTGCGCGGCCTCGTCGCGGCTGAGGTTCGGGTCAAGGCCCGGATAGTCCTTGACCATGTTGGCGCCGAACAGCGGCTTGTACACGCCCTGGTGACAGGTCGTGCAGTTGATCTTCGGCGCATCGCCCGTCGGGCCCAGACGCTCCGGCGGCAGGAACTCGGTCGTCGGAATCACGTGCTCGTTGTTGAGCGCCTGGGTCATCCGCTGACCGTGCCACGCCGTCACGCGCTGCGGCGGGCTCTGATCCCAATCGCTCCAGGACCGGCTGTTGTGGCAGTACGTGCAGTTGACGCCCAGGGCTTCGGACTGGTGCATCATCAGGCTGTACGTCGCCTCAGTCGACTGGATCGAGTCCGTGCTCTGGGGATCGGGCAACGCCTGGCCGCCCTGCACACGGATCATCTGGGTCAAGTCACCCTCGCCAACCAGATAGCGCTCGAACGGATTGCCGGGCATAGCGGTATAGCCGACCTCCGTGTTCGGCGCGTTCTGACCATCCGGCCGCCAGCCCGCCAACATATTGTTGGTGCTGCGCGGATCGTCCGCGTTCTCCCACCAGACGTACTCCGGCAGGTTGTTGCCGCGGTGGCAGGTGAAGCAGGTCACGCCCGTCGCCCCGACGTGGTCTTCCCAGTTCTCGTTGATGTCCCTGGTCATCCGCAGCATCTGACGGCTGACCTGCTTGGTGTAGACATCCTCGTAGGCAAACCCCTGAGCCAGGTTGTGGCAATAGCCACAGCCCTGCTCCGGCGCCACCCATTGGGTGATGGCGTTCATCAGGCGGGTGAACTGGGCCTGGTTGAGGTCACCCAGCACTTCTACGTTCTGGTAGACCTCAGAGGCCTTCTGCCCGCCCTCAGGCGCCGGAGTTCCAGGTTCCGGCACCTGATTCTGCTGGATCAACGTGGCGAAGTCCTCGGGATTGTAGTTCTGCTCGAGGGCCACGCCGCGGTACCCGCGCTGCACGCTGTCCTTCGGCGGATCCTCGCAACCCGACAGCGCGACGGCAACGCCGAGCGAGACGAGCGCGAGCGATTTCTTATAGCTCCAAGCCATAGTGCGCTCTCCCTCTACTGTACCGTTGCCGCGCCCGACATCGCCGGGTCACTCATCTCGGTCATGCCCGGGAAGACGTCCGGATAGACCGGGGCCAGACCGTGCTTCACGCCCCAGAGGTACCAGTTGTCCACGACCGTGCCGGTCAGCAGGATGCCGATACCACCGGTCAGCGGGGTCAGCACCGCGAACCACCACGCCCAGCGGTGGATACTCTCCATGGTGGCGTTGAAGCCCATGGTCCAGCGCCAGAACAGAGCCGCACGCTCCGAGGCAGTGCCGCGATCGGTGATCTGCTCGCTTTCACGATCGCCGCCGTACCGGCTGGTCGCCAGAATGGTGGCGCCGTGCATGGCGAACAGCAGGGTCGAGCCGTACAGGAACGCGATCGAGAGCATGTGGAACGGGTTGTAGAAGAGGTTCCCGTACCGGATCGAGAACGCCGCGGTCCAGTCGAGGTGCGGGAAGATCCCGAACGGCACGGCTTCCGCCCAGCTGCCCATCATCACCGGGCGAATCAGGCCCAGCACGAGGTACAGCCAGATCGCCGAGGCGAACGCCCAGGCCACGTGCGTGCCCATGCCGAGCTGGACCGCCCGACGGTAAGTCCGCACCCACCAGAGCAGGATCGCCGAGGTCAGGAAGAAGCCGGCCATCAGCCACCAGCCACCCTCATTCAACGGCGGCAGGCTCAGCCCGTATTCCGGCGGCGGCGGCTCCAGCGCCAGCCAGGGACCCTGGCGAACGAACTGGATCGGATCCCAGTCGACGCTCGCGAACATGTTGAGACCGATGATCTCGATCGCGATGAAGCCGCAAAGGATCGAGGCGATCCCATACCAGCCGAGGTAGATCGGCCCAAGCTGACTGTGACCGAGGCGCCCCAGCCAGCTGTTGTGCATGGGGGTGCCGAAGCGCCGGCCGGTTCTACCGGGCGGCAAGGCCAGACCGGTCTCGACTGGTCCTTGGACTTCGACCCGTGTGAAGATATTCTGATATTCAGGCATGGTCGGTGTCCCTTCGCCCTAGTAGAAGCCACCGGCAGCATCCCAGACCGGGAGCTCGAGCCACCACCACCACCACTCGGGCCAGCCGCGCGTCCAGATCGGCCCGGAGATGATGATGCACACGGCGCTCCAGAACCCGGCGTTCAACGCCAGGAACAGACCTAGTCGGTGGATGCCGAGCGGGCCGATCGAGTAGCCGATGAAGTCACGGAAGAAATTATCCTCGTGCTCCGCGGCTTTAACCGGCTCGTCGTCCTTGCCGGTGTTCGCGGCGGACAGGATCGCACTGCCATGCAACGCCAGCGCGAAGGTCGTGGTGAAGAAGAAGCTCACCGCGAGCATGTGCGCCGGGTTGTAGTGGAAGTGCAGGTACTGGTAGCCGACGTTCGACACCCAATCGAGGTGCGATAGGATGCCGTACGGGAAGCCGTGCCCCCAGGCGCCCAGCAGTAGCGGGCGGAACACGACCAGCGTGATGTAGGCAAAGATCGCCACGCCGAAGGCGAAGGGTACGTGCAGTCCCATCCCCAGCTTGCGTGAGATCTCAACCTGCCGAAGCGCCCACGACACGAACGCCCCGATCGCGCAGATCGTGATCAGCTGCCACAGACCACCGTCCTGCAACGGGGCCAGTGCCAGGCCGTAACTCAAATCCGGCGGCGCGATATTGATCCGCCAGATATTCCATGTCGGGCCGAGCGCGGCGCCCCAAAGGATCAGGCTTGTCCCCAGGACGGCGAAGAACAGCGTCGTGACACCGAAGAACCCTACATAGAAGGGGCCCACCCAGAAATCAAACAGGTCGCCGCCTACAAGCGTGCCGCCACGGACCCGATATTTTCGTTCAAAACTCAACATAGCCATAACCGAACCCTCCAATCGGATACCGGCCTCGGTGCCCGTCAGCGGCGGGCCCGAGCCGCGGTGCGGGGCGCCGGCCCCGGCGCCCCGCCCGCTGACTCGTTGGTCGGGCCCGGTTTAGGCCTTCGACGGCTCGACCGACCGCTCGATCACGCTGGACTGTTGAGTACCGCTCGCAGCGGGCCCCTGCAGCCAGTTGAAGCGATCGGTGCTGAGCAGGATGAAGTGGATGAGCAGCGCCAGCACGAACAGAAACGTGCCCAACGCCACCAGCATCCGACGGGGATCGAAAAGAAGCCAAATCTTCCACATGGTAACTCCTCCTTACGCCAGAACTGGCAGGATCGTGGCCAGCGTCTGCTGGGCACCGTCCAAGATCACGCTGGCCTGCGCGGCACCGTCACCCTGGAGCCACGGACGCCAGATCCAGGCGAGGATGTGCGCGAACACAGCGATCGCCACGAAGATGATGAAACTCGACATGAAAATCTTGTGGAACTCTTTGGCCTCGCCTTCCGTCAGTCCGGAAAGGCTCTCGTTCCGGGCCTTGCTCTCGGTTGCCATATCTGCACCTACTCCCGTTTTGCTAGTTGCACCTAGCTGGAATACCGCTTTCCGTCTCGAACGCGGCTGTTGAGACCGCGATACAGACGATCGCGGCGGTTACCGGCCGGCCTTAGCCGGCCGGGTTCTCGCGTGGGCTGACCTCAGCCCATGAACGCGAAGGGGACGTATGTGTCCGCTGCCGCCCGCGCCTCGGCGAGCAGGGACAGCCGCTCGCCCGGCACCGCATGCGCGCCGCTTGGCAACACCCGCCCGACCATGGCCGCAACCAGGAAGATCGGCAGGCTCACCGCCATCAGCAGGCGATACTCGAAGGAGTCCCCTTTGCGGTGTTTCTTGTCGCCAGTCGCGGCGATCCGGTTACGATCCGGCATGTCCTTGTCCTCCCAGTTATAGGCCGAGCGGCCTTCGTTCGGCCGCTGCCAGGCAGCGGCGCGGCGCGCCTGGGTCGCCCCCTCGGCGCGGTTCCGGTCTGGAGCCGGGGTCAGGTGCACCACCGTCATGCCGCAGCTCCGGTATTCAGGGCCCCGCGTGCGGCGTCGACGTGCTCGGCAGCCACACGGGGAACGCCGTTCTGGCGGGCGATCGCCTCAGCGCGTTCGCGCAGGCGCTTGGCGGCGGAAATCCGCACCAGGAACGGCTGTGTTTCGATGTATGCGTCCAGCTTGGCCTGCGCCGCGTCCGCCCAGGGCAGCGTCTGCTCCAGATCCAGCTGCGCCTGGCCACGGGCCGGCGTCGCGTCCGCCGTATCCATTTGCGTGGACAGCGGCAGGATGTTGAACAGCGCGTCGAACAGCTGGTTGCAGAACTCCTGGACGACGTAGGTCGCACCCGCGTAGCCCATGAACGGTGTGCCCGTGCTGCGCCGGACGATCGCCCCGGGGAAGGACGCCGGAACGTACATCGCCCGCCCCCCGGCCTCGGCGTTGTACATCCGTTCGTTGTAGGAGCCGAACAGGACAAGCGGCGTGTTCTCCTGCACGTCGCGGCGGACCTGGGCGTTATCCGGCTTCTTGCCGGGCTTCCGGGCGTGATGGAACGCGCAGGGCACGCCCATCTCGTCTTCTAGGAACTTGCGCAAGCCGCGGGTGTAGGTTTCGCTTGCGACCACGCCGAAGCTGGAGGTCGCGAAGAAATCCTGCGTCACCGAGCGCCAGAGGTCCCACACCGGTTTCAGCGTCGTGTGCTTCTCCTGCTCGATGAACGGCTCCGGGTCGGCGCCGGTCAACTCGCCCAGCGTGCGAAGGAACTTGGTGGTCGAGAACACGCCGATCGGGGCCTGCAGGTACGGCCGGTCGAGCGCCTCGCAGAGCTTCCGCCCGAACTCGCGGTACATGCAGATGTTCACGTCCGCGTTATTCAACCGCGGAATGTCCAGCACATGACTGCCGAGCGGGAACACCATGTTCACTTCGCAACCGATCCCTTCGACCAAGCGACGGATCTCGGCCAAGTCACTCGGCATGTTGAAGGTGCCGAAGATCGGTCCGATGATGTTCACCCGGGGCTTGTCCTGCCCCTCCCGGCGCTTGGGCTTATCCGTCTTGCCCTTCTTGGGCCCGAATTCAGTCCATAGCCAGTTAATCGCGCGGTCGGCCGCTTGCCATTGATCCTCGTCAATGGTGCGACAAAGGAACCTACGAAGATTACTTCCTTCGGGCGTGACTCCACCGCCGATCATTTCAGCGATCGAGCCTGTGACCACGACAGCGGGCAAGTCGTTGTCCTGAGTCGCCGAGGCACGTTTGAGATTTTCTTCCGTGCCGGTCATTGACAATTCGTCTTCCGACAGGCCGGTCACGGTGATCGGCAGTTCGTGCGGCGGCAGGCCGTCGGTGTAGTGCAGCACCGAGGTCACCGGCAGGTTCTCGCAGCCCACCGGGCCGTCGATCACCACCCGCATCCCCTGGATCGCGGTGAAGGTGTAGATGGCGCCCCAGTAGCCCCCGGCGCGGTCGTGATCGAGTACGAGCATGGCTCTCAGGTCCCCACGCTGTCCGGAACGCCGGTGTCGCGCTTCTCGGCCTTCGCCGCGCGGCGCATCTTGCGCTTGGCCGACGGTACCTCGGTGAAGCCGTAGCCGGCCGTATGGCCCTGGCCGACGCCCTCGAAGAAGGACACCATCTCGCGGAAGCGGTCGGCCCCGGCGGTCTGGGTCTCCACGATCCCGGTCAGCGCGCCAATGCCGGCGGCACCGAACAGCGGCCGGGCGGAGACCATGTTGGTGAAGTAAATCGCCGGCCAGCCGAGCTCCTTCGCCTTCTGCACCAGCGGCGTCGTGCCGATCGACAGATCCGGGCGGACCTCCTGCATCGCCGCCGTGTCTTGCTCCAGCGCAGCGCGGTACTGCACGTGGCAGCCGTGCGCTTCGAGCCACTCGCGGTCGATCCGGCTCCATTCCGTGCGCGGGCAGGCCGTGCCGACGTAGGGCACCTCTGCTCCGGCCTCGATCAGCAGCCGCGCGACCAGCAGCTCCGAGCCCTCGTAGCCGGAGACCACCAGACGCCGGCCCTTCAGGCTGTGTTCGGCGAGCGCCGCCTGCACTGCCCGGCCCGCCTTCGCCTTGGCGGCGTCGATCTTGGACTCGGCCACACCGGCCGCCGCGCCGATGCGCTGCAGCCAATCGGTCGTCCCCTCCAGGCCAACCGGACCGGAGCCCACGACCGGGCGGCCAGCGCGATCGAACTGCTCAACGCAGCGGGTGTAGAAGGGATGCACCGCGCCCACGGCCACGCTGTCGAGCGCGGCGTAGAGGTCGCGCCACTCGCGCGTCGGCACGTTCGGCGCCACCTTCAGGCCCATCGGCTCGATCATCTGACCGACACCGACCGGATCGGCCGGGAACATCTCGCCCAGCAGGGTGATCGTCGGCGCGTCCTCGACCAGGTTGCGCGGCTTGGCGACCGGACCGGCTTCAGCCTCCTCGCGGGCGTACTTCAGCATCGCGCCGGCCAGGATGTCCTTCGCTTCCGCATGGGTCGGCACGCCGAAACCCGGCACGTCGATGCCGATCACGCGCACGCCGTTGATCTCTTTCGGCAGGCGGTCGAGCGGGATGCCGGAGGCGGTGGGCACGCACAGATTGATGATCACCACGCAGTCGTAGCGCTCCGGATCGGCCATCTGCTCCACGCCGTTCCGGATGTCCTGGTACAACTCGCCGGTGACCAGCGTTTCGGAGTTGAATGGCACGTAGCCAACCGTCCGCCGCGCGCCGTAGAAGTGCGAGGTAAAGCTCAGGCCGTAGACGCAGCAGGCCGACCCCGACAGGATCGTCGCGGTGCGGCGCATCCGCAGCCCCACCCGCAGCGAGCCAAACGCCGGGCACATCGACTGCGGCTGGTCGTGCGGGCCCTGAGGGTAGTCCTCCGCCAGCTTGGCCAGCGTCTCGGACTTGCCGGCCTTCCGCGCGGCGTCCATCAGGGTCTGTTTGCCGCCGTGGCAACCGCCCTCGGCAACGGCCTTGGCCGCAGCCTGCTCGATCGGTTCGCTCGGCGCACCCGTCGCGGGCGCGTCGTCGGCCGGCTTACCGGAGGCCTCAAGGCCCTGGATGCGATTGTCCGTCGTGTCGGTCATCGCCCGGCCCCTTACGCGTCCTCGTAAACCACTTCGAGCGACTTGCGCTGCGGCGCCACGCCGCCACACATGTCGGCCATCGTGGCCGGCTGCAGCTCGACGCCACGGCCAACATCCTCACCCTTGAACAGGTCGAGCAGCCCCTCATGCTCCAGCGGCGCGGGCAGGACCGGTGCGGCCTCGGCCGCGGCCAGGCCCAACTGCTCGAACAACGGGCCCCACGGGCCGCCGGGATAGCCGATGATCTCGTAGTTCGCGGATTTGCGGCGGATGTCGTCGTCCGCCGGGATTGAGGCGAGTACCGGAATACCGACCTGGCCCGCGAAGGCCTTCGCCTCGCCGGTGCCATCGTCCTTGTTCACCACCAGACCGGCGACGCCGACGTTGCCGCCCATCCGGCGGAAATAGTCGACGGCCGAGCAGACGTTGTTGGCGACGTAGAGCGACTGTAGGTCGTTCGAGCCGACGACGATCACCTTCTGGCACATGTCGCGGGCGATCGGCAGACCGAAGCCGCCGCACACCACGTCACCCAGGAAGTCGAGCAGGACGTAGTCGAAGCCCCAGTCGTGGAAGCCCAGCTTCTCCAACAATTCGAAGCCGTGGATGATGCCCCGGCCGCCACAGCCGCGACCGACCTCCGGACCGCCAAGCTCCATCGCGAACACGCCGTCGCGCTTGAAGCAGACGTCGGAGATGTCGACTTCCTCGCCAGCGGCCTTTTTCTTCGCGCTCGTCTCGATGATCGTGGGCGTGCTGCGCCCGCCGAACAGCAGCGAGGTGGTGTCGCTCTTCGGGTCGCACCCGATCAGCAGGACGCGCTTGCCCTGCTGCGCCATCATGTAGCTGAGGTTGGCGAGCGTGAAGCTCTTGCCGATCCCGCCCTTGCCGTAGATCGCGATGACCTGCGTCTCGCGCGCCTCACCCGGTTCGGCTGTCTGGTCCGGATTACTTGTGGCCGACGTTGTCATATGCCCCTCCAATCCAGGACCATCTTAAGGCAGGCGGAGTCGCCAAAGGCGGTCCGATAGGCTTGTTCGGCGTCTGTCGCCGCCCGCCGGTGGGTAATCAGGCCATCCAAGGAAAGCGCGCCACTCTCGGCCAGATCGCGCGTGGCGTGCAGGTCGCTTTCGCGCCATTCCGCGGCGATCCGGATGCGCGCTTCCCGCATGAAGGCCTGCGGAAACGCAAACGACGGACGGTCGCTGTAAAAGCCCGCGAGAACGACCTCGCCGCCGAAGGCAAGACGTCCGATCAGTTCATCAAGCAGACCGGCATCGCCGCTCACGTCGTAGATCGCGGAATAGTCCCGTCGGCCATCATCCTCGGGCGCCACCACGGTGTAGCCCTGCGCCCCCTCACGGCGGGCGGGATCGGCCTCCCAGACCACCGGCGACTCACCGCCTAGCGCGAGCGTCACGCGCGCCAACAGCCGGCCCAGCGTGCCGTGACCGACGATCAGCTCGGGCAGCTTGGCATCCTTGGCCTGCAGTGCATGGTACGCCGTCGCGGCCAGGGCCAGCAGCACGCCCCCCTCGCCCAGATCGTCGCTGACCTTCACCACCCGACTGGCCGGCACGACGACACGACTCGCAGCACCGCCGAACAGGCCGCGCACGTCGCCGAAGCAGCGCGCCCCGGGAACGAACACCCGGTCACCTTCCTGCAGACCGCTCTCACCATCGGCCTGACTGACCCGCCCCAGCGCCTCGTAGCCCGGCACCAGCGGATAGCCCATGCCCGGGAAGTGCGGCATCTGACCGGTCCAGAGCAGCCGCTCAGTGCCGGTCGAAATACCGGAAACCTCCATGTCCACCACGATGTCGCCGGCAGCCGGAGCCGCGAGATCGAGCCGGCTCAGCGCCAGCTTCTCGGGCTCCTCCAATACGACGGCTGTGGCGTTCAGCGGCGGGGTCACGGCGGCCCCCTCCCGGTTTGATGGTTTTCGCTATGTGTCAGTCTAACGTGACGCAAGGCTATGTCAATCTAACCTTACGTTCCTTGTGGCTTTCCGTGCTGAGATGACGCGGCACAGGAACGGCTGGCGTGTGCGCCATTCCCGCACCGCTTCAAAGCCAGCATGTCTCAGAAATCCCCGCTGCTCCGCGGCGGTGCGAGCGCGGCCACGCCCCATCGCAAGCAGGTAGAAACCGAAGTACGCATCCCCGACCGGCGCCGCCGAGTCGTCGCTTGCCATCGGCTCCGCCACGACGACCGTGCCGCCGGCTGGCAGGGCGCTGTAAACGTTGGTCAACAGACGCTCTACCCGGGCGTCATCGTGGTCGTGCAGAATGCGCACCAGGGTGATCACGTCCGCCCCCTGCGGCAGCGGATCGGCGAAAAAGTCGCCCCCGTGCGTCGTCACCCAATCGTCGAGTCCGGCTGCGGCGATCTGCTGACGGGCGCGCTCTGCAACCGCCGGCAGATCGAACAACATCAGCTCCAACGCAGGCATGGACTCGGCTGCGGCGGTTAGGAACGCGCCATCCCCGCCGCCGACATCGAGCAACCGGCGATGCTTGTGGAAGGGATAGGCCTCCAGCGCTTCCGCCGCGACGAGCGGCTGCGACTGCGCCATCAACTGCGAGTACGCGCCCACCTGCTCTGCCGGCAGGGTCTTGGGATCGTCGGTTTTGGCGTACGGCCAATATCCCCCGAGCTGCGTCGGCCCGCGTTCGCCGCGCAGCAGCGCGACCGGATCGGCCAAGTCGGCGTAGAGCATGGCGTGATGGTCGACCATCGCGGCGATCCCCGGACTGCCGACCACGACGGCCCCTTTAGGGCCCAAGCCGATCCGCCCGTCCGACCGGGTCTCCAGCAGCTTCAACGCGATCGCCGCCCGCACCAGCCGGTCAGCACCGTCAAGCGGCAGTGACACCCGCTGCGCCAGTTCCTCTCGCGTCTGCGGCCCGGCCCGCCACAGTAGATCGAACACGCCCAAATGCACGCAGCAGTACAGCACCTGCGCGTAGACGAAACCAGCCGTCAGGTCGAACAGATCGTGGGCCTGGCGCCGGGCGATCAGCCGGGTCAGGGGAAAACCCGCCGCCCAGCGCTGGAAACGTGCGCTGGCCAGCAGGCGGTTGCGCCAATCGGCCAGGCGATCGCGCAAACCGGCAGCCCCCCTGTCAGGCTGGGGCGCGTGGGCCTGGCGCTTTTGGGATGAGGGTGAAGCGGTCACCGTTCGCCCCTCGCAATCGCGGGCGCGGGGTTGCGCACGCGTCGTTCAGACAGCCAAGCCCGCCTTCGGGGCGCCAGCGGTTACGCCGCCGCCTGGGCCAGCGACTTCGGCAGGAAGCGCTTGGTCTCGCTGCGGATCAGTTGGATCAGTTGATCCCGGCCGGGACATTGCGGGATCGACGCCACCGCGTCCTCCACCAGCGTGTTCAGGCGTGCCTTGGCGCCCTCCAGGCCCAGCTCACGCACCGCGCTCGGGCGGTCCAGGGCCTCGTCGCGGCCGGTTGGCTTACCCAGATCCTCCGCGTCGGCATAGACGTCCCGGATATCGTCGGCGACCTGATAGGCCTCGCCCAGCTTGGCGCCAAGGGTGCGCCAGGGCTGGCCGTCCCGCCCGGCGGCTTCCGCGCCGATCACGGTGGCGGCCGCAAACAGCGAGCCGGTCTTGAGCTGCTCGTACTTGTCCAGCGGCACGCCGTTCGGCTCGCACTCCCAGGCCTGACCAGCGCAAATGCCGGACGGCAGCCCCACCGAACGACCAAGCGTGCGCAGCAGCGCGGGCAGCCGTTCCGGCGCGCTCGCCGCGGCATCGGCCAGCGTTTCGAAGGCCAACACGATCAACGCGTCGCCCGCCAGCACGGCCAGTCGCTCGCCATAAGCGACGTGCACCGACGGCTTGCCGCGGCGGACCTGCGCATCGTCGAAACAGGGCAGATCATCATGGATCAGTGAGGCACAGTGCAGCATCTCGATCGCCGCCGCGGCGGCATTGGCCGCATCCGGCGCGTCGTCGCCGCAGGCGCCGGCCACCGCCAATGCCAGACGCGGCCGCATCCGCCCCCCACCCGGGAACACCGCGTAGCGTACCGCGTCCGCCAACCGCGGCGGGGAATCCGGCGACTCGCGCCGGGCCAAGACGTCCTGAAGGACGCTTTCAATCCGGGTCGAGGTGTCCATACTGCCGCACTCCCCTGCCAGGCTGTCCAGGTTGTGACCGTGGTCCCTGCCCCGCTCGGCCATCGCAGACACGAGTGTCAGGTTTTATGGTCATTCATAAGTGTCATTATGACTAGACACCCCTTATCTGGCAAGTCAACGTCGACCGGGTCTCTTGCAAAGTTCCCAACGCCCCGGGAGGTCGAGTGAAACGCGCAGGCGAACGCATCGTGGTCATCGGCGGCGGCGTAGCGGGCTTGGTCTCCGCCCTCAAACTCGCCGCGCGCGGACTGGAGGTGACGTTGGTTGAACGCCAGAGTCACCTGGGTGGCAAGATGCGCGCCCTACCCGCCGGCGATACGGCCATCGACGCCGGCCCGACCGTGTTCACGATGCGCCAGGTGTTCGACGAACTGGCGCAGGAACTGGGCGAGCGGCTGGAGGACATCGTCAGCCTGCGCCCGGCCGACCGGCTGGCCCGCCACGCCTGGGACGGCGACGACAGCGCCCCTGCTAAGCGCCTGGACCTGTTCGCCGACGTGACGCGCTCGGCGGAGGCCATCGCCGCCTTCAGCGGGCCAGCGGAAGCCAAGCGCTACAAGGCCTTCACCGAAGAAGCCCGCAAGATCTACGCGACGCTCGACCGCCCGTTCCTGCGGTCGCCCAAGGCGACCCCAGTCGGGCTGATGCAGCACGCCGGGCCGAAGGACCTATGGGGCATCAAGCCGTTCGACCGGCTGTGGGACGCGCTCGGCCGGCATTTCCACGACCCCCGGCTGCGCCAACTGTTCGGGCGCTACGCGACCTATTGCGGGTCCTCGCCGTTCCAGGCGCCGGCCACGCTGATGCTGGTCGCCCACGTCGAGCAAAGCGGTGTCTGGCTGATCGATGGCGGCATGCACACCTTCGCTCAGGCTTTGGCCGAGCTGGCCCAACGCCACGGCGTCACGCTGTACACGGGCCGGGAGGTGCGGGAGATCGAACTCGCCGGCAACGCCGTCTCAGGCGTCCGGTTGGATGACGGCACGCACCTGCAAGCGGACGCGGTCGTGTGCAACGCCGACGTGGCGGCGCTGGCCGACGGCAAGCTGGGTCGGCGGGCCGCACGGGCAGCGCCGCAGACGCCGACGGAGATGCGCTCGCTGTCCGCCATGACCTGGACCTTCCTGGGGTCCGCCGGCGAGTTCCCGTTGCTGCACCACAATGTGCTGTTCTGCCGCGACTACAAGAAGGAATTCGCCGATATATTTGATCGCCGCCGCCTGCCGGACTCCGGCACGGTCTACATCTGCGCGCAGGATCGCAGCGACGGGGGAGAGCTGTCCGCGGCCGCCCGGGAGCGCGGATCCGAACGCCTGTTCATGCTGGTCAACGCACCGCCGACCGGCGACCGCGACCGCTTCGACGAACCGGAGATCACCGCATGCGAGGAACGCCACCTGGCCCTGCTCAGCCGCTGCAACCTGGATTTGTCAATCGACCGTTCGACCTGCACGGTGACCACGCCGAAGGACTTCGCCCGGCTGTTCCCGGGGACCGGCGGCGCGCTGTACGGACGGGCGAGTCACGGCTGGCGGGCGTCGTTCCAGCGTCCGCCGATCCGCACCAGGCTGACGGGTCTGTACCTGGCGGGGGGCAGCGCGCACCCGGGTCCGGGGGTGCCGATGGCGGCGATGTCGGGGCGTCTGGCGGCGGAGTGCCTGTTGGCGGACTGGGGCATCAGCGACCCAACACGGACGGCCCCGGGTTCGATCAGCCGGTCGCGCCGGGCGGCTACGTCTGGTGGTACGTCGACGCGCTGAGCGACGACGGTCAGCACGGCCTGACCATCATCGCCTTCATCGGGTCGGTGTTCTCGCCGTACTACGCCTGGGCCCGACAGCGCGCACCCGGCGGCGCGGCGGACCCGCTGAACCACTGCTCGATCAATGTGGCCCTCTACGGCGAGGGGCCGAACCGCTGGGCGATGACGGAACGTGGCCGCACCCGCATCGATCGCGGCGCGCGGCACTTCTCCGTTGGTCCCAGCGGGCTGCACTGGGATGGCCGGACGCTCACCATCCACCTCGACGAGATCGCCGCGCCGCTGCCACGCGCGGTGCAAGGGCGCGTGCGCGTCACCCCGCACGCGATGACGACCCAGGAGTTCGCGATCGATCACCAGGATCGCCACCACTGGTGGCCGATGGCCCCCACGGCGGAGGTTTCGGTCGCCTTGAACAAACCGGCCCTGTCCTGGCACGGCACCGGCTACCTGGACCGCAACCGCGGCGACGAACCGCTCGAAGCCGGTTTTCAGGAATGGGACTGGGCGCGCGCCCCGCTGCCCTCCGGCGGCACCGCGATCACCTACGACACCTTCCGCCGCGACGGCTCCGACCACGCGCTGTCCCTGCTCGTCAGGAAAGATGGCGGGATCGAACGGTTCGACAACGCCGTCCTCAACGATCTGCCGTCGACATCGATCTGGCGCATCCGCCGCAAGGGCCGCGCCGATGCCGGCCATCGGGCCTGCGTGTCGAAGACGCTGGAGGACACGCCCTTCTACGCCCGCTCGCTGGTCGAGACGCACCTGGCAGGCGAACCGGTGCGGGCGATGCACGAAAGCCTGTCGTTGACGCGCTTCGACACGCGGATCGTGCGCCTGATGCTACCCTTCCGAATGCCCCGTATCCGCGCCTGACCGGGGTTCACGGGAGCGGATGAAGGCGGACTCGCCCTCCCGTCCCTCGGCCGCCGCCTTGGCCTTATCTTCGCGCTCCATCTTTTTCAGCGAACGCAACTGCCAGATGCCGAAGCCGATCAACAGCCCGAAGACCGTCATCCCCTCCAGCAGCACAATCCAACCGCCATCCATGGCGCGTCTCCGCTGTTCGGATAGACGAACGGGGCTATTCCCTCTCCTTCAAGCGGCGAAGGCCCCTACGCAAGGTCGGGAACACACCCTCCAGGCGATATAGGCCGCCCCGAAGCTTCGGCCAGGATCGAGCCTACCCGCGTGCCTGGTCGCGCTGCTCCAGACGCATGAACAGGTCGATCACGAAGGCCGCGGCGCCCTCTTCGACGGGAGCGGACGCATCCGCTGCGTCCGGCTTGAAACCGTGCAGCGCGGGCAATGCCTCGTGCACGGCCTGAACCAGGAACCGGGTCTCCGGCAAGCAGGGATAGTCGCTGTAGTGCGCAACCGGCATCGGCCCCTTCAACGCGTCGACCATCAGCCCGACCTTGCGCATCGCCGGTACAACCGCCCGCCGGGACAAGGAATCGTGGCCTTGCCGGGCGACCTGATGGCCGATCGCCCGGTACAGACGGCTGGCGGCGGTGATGCCTGGGCGGCAGGAAGCCGGCAGCGCGGGAATGCCAGCTTCCGCACGCTGATACAGCTCCTCCGCGTGGGCTAGCAGCCGTTCCACCGTCCGCGCGACGCCCGGACCAAACCGTGGGTCGGCGAGCCAAGCGTCAGCGTCGATGCCTTCCGCCTCCAGCCAATCGATCGGCAAATAGACGCGCCCCTGGCGCGCATCCTCGCCAACGTCGCGGGCGATATTGGTCAGCTGCATCGCCACGCCGAGGTCAGTGGCCCGCGAGACGACCTCCGCCTGGCGCGCGCCCATCAGCATTGCGACCATCGCGCCGACCGCCCCGGCAACCCGGGCGCCATAGGCGCGCAGATCCTGAATCGTGCGGTAACGCCGCTCCTCGGCATCCCAGGCGAAGCCTTCCAACAGCGCTTCGGGCAAGGTCTGCGGGATCGCATAGGCGGCGACCACGTCGGCAAACGCCCGGTCCGCGGCGTTGTTGCCTGGGCGACCGTCATAAATCCACTGCAAGCGCTGGCGCAGTTCTGCGAGCGCGCGCGTGCGATCCGGGCGAGTGTCGACGGCGTCGTCCGCTTCCCGACAGAAAGCGTAGAGCCCGCGCGCCGGTTCCCGCACCCGGCGCGGCAGCACCAGCGACGCGGCATGAAAGCTGCGCGATCCGGTACGGATCGCCGCCGTCGCCGCTGCGGCATCGGCCGCGCGGAGGGTTGCGTCTCTAGGCGAATTCACTGGCATCGGGCACCACCTGGTCGAGCACGCGAGCGGACGAGAGGACTCCGGGCAAACCGGCACCGGGATGGGTACCGGCACCAACGAGGTATAGACCCTCGACGTCCTCGCTCTTGTTGTGGGGGCGGAACCAGGCGCTCTGTGTCAGTCGCGGCTCCAGCCCGAAGGCCGCGCCGCGCTCGGACAGCAGGCGGTCCTGAAAATCCTGCGGCGTGATCATGTGTTCGGACACGATGTTCTCGCGCAGGCCCGGCAACTCGGTGCGCTCCAGGAAATCCGCGATCCGCGCGCGATACGCCTGCGCCTGCTGCGACCAGTCGATCCCGGCATCCATGTGCGGCACCGGCGACAACACGTAGAAGCTATCGCAGCCGTCCGGCGCCAGCGACGGATCGGTCGCGGTCGGCCGGTGCAGATACAGCGAGAAGTCGTCGGCCAGGATTTTGCGCTCGAAGATGTCCTCGATCAGCTCCTTGTAGCGCGGGCCAAGCAGGATCGTATGGTGCGCCGTCTCCGAGTACTGTCGCTTGGTGCCGAAGTACCAGACGAACAGACTCATCGAGTAGCGCGCGCGGTCCAGCTTGCGGTCGGTCCAGCGCTTGCGGACCTGCGGCGGCAGCATCCGGCGGTAGGTGTAGGCGCTGTCGGCGTTGGAGACGACGATCTCGGCGGGAATGCGCTCGCCGGTCGTAAGGCGCACACCGGTCGCCCGGCCGTCCGCAACCTCGATCTCCTCGACCTGCGCGTGATAGCGGATCTGGTTGCCCTGCCCCTCCACCAGCTTCGCGAGACCGCTGGCCAGCCGGCCGGTGCCGCCCATCGCGAAATGGATACCCCAGTGCCGTTCCAGATAGGAGATCAGGCAATAGACCGAACTGGCATGGAAGGGGTTGCCGCCGATCAAGAGCGGATGGAACGACAGCATGACCCGCAGCCGCTCGTCCTTCACGTAGCGGCTGACCGTCTGATAGACGCTGCGGTCGCCGCGCAGGCGCATCAGATCCGGGGCGACCCGCGCCATATCCATGATCGACCCGAAGTGCACGTGACCGAGCTGCTGAAAGCCGACCTCGAAGATCTCGCGGCTGGTTTCCAGGAAACGCTCGTAACCCGCGACGTCGTCCGGGGACAGTTTGGCGATGCGCTGGCGCATCGTCTCCGGGTCGCCGTTGTAGTCGAAGGTCGTGCCGTCGGCGAAGCGCATCCGATAGAAGGGGTCGACCGGGCGCAGCTCGACGTCGTCGGACAGCTTGCGGCCGGCCAGCTCCCACAGTTCCTCGAACAGGAACGGCGCGGTCACGATCGTCGGCCCGGCGTCGAACACGAACCCGTCCTGCTCGAACACATACGCCCGGCCGCCCGGCTTATCCAGCTTCTCCAGCACGGTGACCCGGTAGCCACGCGCGCCCAGGCGCACGGCGGCGGCCAGCCCGCCGAAGCCACTGCCGATCACCACGGCATGCGGCCGCTGCTCCGGATCGTGGGCGCTATCGGCCGCGCGTGCCGTGGTGGTGTCGAACATGCGTGTGTCCCTCGGTTGCCCTCTAACAAACCACGTGTGTTGCGCCAGCGCCGCGCTTGGCCGCAGCGGACCTAAGCGGCGCTGCTCGCGTCAGTGAGGCCGGCGGCCTCGAAGATCAGGTCGGCCACCACGTCCGGTTTCTCCTCGTGCACCAAGTGACCGGCGCAGGGAACCGTGGCCAGGCGCGTGCCTGGGCGATGCGCCGCAACCCGCCCAGCCTCCGTCGGTGGCACGGAGACGTCGTTCGCGCCCACGATCATCACCAGCTCCCCCTTGAGCGTGGGCAAGTCGCGCTGCAAGCGCTTCAAATTCCAGCGCGCCATCATCCCGAGCGCGGCCGCGGTGTGACGGGAGAAGCGGATCAGGCGCGCGTACAGCTCGATGCCGCGGGCATCGATGCAGGACCCCGTCCCCCACAGCAGCCGTTCCACGGCCGCCGGTTCGCGCGCGTTGAGTGAGAATACCCGCGCGGCGAAGCCGCCCTTGTTCAACACCTTCGCAATCGGCGAAAAGACGATCCCCGGCAGCCCGGGCAGCGGTAGCAGGGCGCCGTTGATCGACACCAGCGTGTCCAAGGTGAGGTGCCCGTGCAGTTGCATCTGCGCCAGCACGGCCGCGCCCGCGGAATGCCCGGCCGCCACCTTGGGCGCTAGACCAAGGGTCTGCAGCAGCTGCCCCAACGCCGTCGCCATACCGGGCAGCGACAGCGCGTCTTCCCGGGCCGGCCAGCTGGAAAAGCCGTGCCCCGGCATGTCGGGCACGATCACGGTGAACCGCTCCGCCAGCAGCGGCGCCAAGTCGCGGAACGAATGGCTCGCGGCACCGGTACCGTGGATCAGCAACAGCGCCGGCCCCTGCCCCATCACCTGGACATGCCAGGTCACGCCGCCAGCCTCGACGAACCGGCTGGCCTCCCGGTTCGGCCAATCCGCGCCTTCGCGCGCCCACTCAGGAGCGGTATAGCTGACCCGGCACTCAGACACGGTGGGTCCCCGATTGTGTCCCGCTCACAACGACTTCTCCGCGGTCTTGACGGCCTGCGACAGCGCGCTCGCATCGGCGTGGGGCAGCGGCAGGTAGTGGCCGCCCATCGCGCCAGCTAGTTCGTGCGCGCTCTGGCGCGGACGGGGCGAGGTGTCGATCAGCAGCGCCGTAACGCCAGTCGCACGCAGCCGGCGCGCGGCCGCCTGGGCATCCGCCTTCGCCTGCGCGCGGTCGGTGCCGCCGGTGTGGTCGACGTTGGCGCGGCCATCGGTCATCAGGATCACCACCGGCGTCTCGCCACGACGATTGGCGTGATCCGCCAACACCCACGCCTCGGTCAGGCCAGCGGCGAGCGGTGTCCCGCCACCGCCAGGCAGGCTGGCGAGCGAGCGCTTGGCGCGGGTCAGGGAGCGGGTCGGCGGCAGCAGCACCTCCGCCGCCTTGCCCCGGAAGGCGACCAGCGCGACCTTATCGCGCCGGACGTAGCAATCCGCCAGCAGGAGTTCGACCGCGCCCTTGGTCTCTGCCAGCCGATGCAGTGCGGAGGAGCCGGAGGCGTCGACACAGAAGATCGTCGCCGTCTCGGTCTTGTGCTTCAGGCGCTTGATCCGGAAGTCGTCCGGCTGCACCACCAGCCGGCCGCCAGAACCGCCCTTACCCGGCAGCCCCCGACCGCGCAGCGGCTGCCAGGGGGCGGCGGCACGCAAGGTCGCCAGGACGTCCAGCTTGTTGTCGCCGCCCGGCGCGCCACGAAAGGTGCCGACCTGCCGGCCACGGGTGCGCGACTTGGCGAGCGCGCCGGCCCGCCCGGCCTGGCCACTTTGGCGCCGGCCCATCTGGTCGCGCAGCCGCTCCAGCTGGCCCGGCTGCAAGGCGGATTGCGCGGCGGCCAGAATGGTCTCCGCCAGTTCCTGGGCGCTCGGCGCGTCCTGCTCTTCGTCTTCCTCGTCGCGGTTTGAGTCTTCGTCCTGAGACTCTGGGTCCTGCGTTTCGGGCTCTTCGGGCGGCTGCTGCTCGGGTGCCTCCTGCTCCTCTTCCGCCTGTTCCTCTTGCGGGGGCGGCGGCAGCTGGGTGGCGCGCGGCGCCAGGACCATGCGCGCGGCGACCTCGGCATCGTCCTGGCGGACGGCATCGACACCGTTCAGGGCGGCGTGCGCCTTGGCGACCTTGAGCGCAAGCAGCGGCGCCCGCATCGAATGCACGCCCAACGCCTGCGCCGTCCCGGTCAGTGCGCTCAAAATCTCCTCGGACGCGCTCACATGGGCCAACCGCGCGCGCGCCAGTTCGATCGCCCGCGCACGCTTGGCCTGTTCGCCGTCGGTGTCGTGCGGCGGCACGGACGACAGGTCGATCTGGATCGCCAGTCGCTCGGTCAGCGCGCCCGGCGGCTGCTCCTCGTCCTCCGCCCCCTCGTCGCAGGCGACCAGGGCGAAACGGCTGGGCAACGTCTGGGCGAACCCTTCGCGCTCCAGGCGCACCTCGCCGTTGTCCAGGACGGCGGCGATCCGGGCGGCCGTGCCGGCATCCATCCGCTCGGCCATGGCGATCTGCATTACCTTGCCATCGCCTTCCGCGAGCAGCCCCTTGCTCACCACAGGCTTCCCGCTCTGCAACGTCGTTGCCAGATCGAGCCCGCCGATCAGCCGGTCGTCGGAGACGTTGAGCGGGATCTTGCGCATCGGGCCGAAGTCGCCGAGGCGATCCGTCAATTGATCCAGCCAGCGCTGGCGCACCGGGCCGGCGCGTGCGCGCAGCAGCACGCCACCGATGCCCATCGGGTCGACGGCAAAAACCGCCAGCGCCAGCAGCGCGTCGCGCCAGACCGCCCCCGCGCTCGGCCGCGAGGCCGACCGGGAATCGGCGACCACGCCGGAGCCCGTGTCCGCACGCACGTCCGCCCGTGGGGTCGTGGAACCGGTCTCAAGCTGCGCGAACGCGCCGTCCATTACGCCGCCTCGCCGCTCTGCTCGGCGTCCGCGTCGAAGAGCTCCGACAACACCCGCTCGACACGCGTGGTCGACCCCGCCTCATCCAGCGGATCGCGACGCAGGCGGTGACGCAGCGACATCGTGGCGACGCGGCGCAGATGCGCGTCGGTGACTTCCGGATCGCCGTCGATCGCCGCTGCGGCACGGGCGGCGCGCATCAAGGTCAATTCGCCACGCAGGCCGTCGGTGCCGAGCTGAATGCAAATCTCCGAAGCCCGCTTCAGTGCTGCATCCGGCACCTGCGTCTCCGCCAACCGCGCCTTGGCGTCCAGGATGGTCTGACGCAGCTTGTCGTCCTCCGCCTGCCAGGACCGCTTGAACCCCTCCTTGTCGCGGTCGAAAGCATCGCGCCGGCGGACCACCTCGATCCGGGTGTCGAGGTCGCTCGGCGTCTCGACTTCCAGCGACAGACCGAAGCGGTCGAGCAGCTGCGGGCGCAGCTCGCCCTCCTCCGGATTGCCGGACCCGACCAGGACGAACCGCGCCGGGTGACGGACCGACAGCCCCTCGCGCTCGACCACGTTTTCGCCGGAAGCGGCCACGTCGAGCAGGACGTCGACCAGATGATCCTCCAGCAGGTTGACCTCGTCGATGTAGAGGAAGCCGCGGTGCGCGCGGGCCAGCAGGCCCGGCTCGAAGTGCTTTTCGCCATGAGACAGCGCCCGCTCCAGATCGAGCGCGCCGACCACCCGGTCTTCGCTGGCGCCCAGCGGCAGATCGACCACCGGCACTTCGACTGAATGGGTTGGCACCTCGCCGCCGCCCGCCTGCATCTTGGGGCAACCGGGCTCGCACAGCTCCGTGTCGCGGTCGGGGGCGCAGTGATAACGACACCCTTCGACCGCCTGCA
Organism: Rhodovibrio salinarum DSM 9154; assembly: GCF_000515255.1. Classification (NCBI taxonomy): domain Bacteria; kingdom Pseudomonadati; phylum Pseudomonadota; class Alphaproteobacteria; order Rhodospirillales; family Rhodovibrionaceae; genus Rhodovibrio; species Rhodovibrio salinarum. Next base: position 3,204,497 of record NZ_KI911559.1, read on the forward strand.
TTTCCGGCAGCAGCGAAGCAAGCCCGCGAACCGCGGTCGACTTGCCGGTGCCGCGGTCACCGAAAATCAGCACGCCGCCCACGCTGGGGTCGACGGCGGCAATGGTCAGGGCAAGCTTCATCTCCTCCTGACCGGCAATGGCGGAGAAGGGGTAGGCAACAGCCATACGGTGTGCGCTCCGTTTTGTCTTCGTATCGCGTGCCTGGGCGAAAGGTTTGGTTTAACCCACGCCGCACGCGTTCATCATTTTAGGACTCGTAACGGATCGGAGCTGGCCGTGCCAGTGCGCGCGATGGCGCAGCGACACGGCTCAGACCGCGCGATAACCAGTCCGGCCGGCGCTGCGGACGACCTCCGTGGATGCGCCGTCATTTGCGATCCCCAGCGCCTCTAGCGCCCGGGCGACCATGTGGCAGGCGTTGAGAGCAGCGGCCTCGTACTGCTGCTCCGGCTTGTCGTGGTCGATGAACCGATCCGGCAGGGTCATCGGCCGGATCTTCAGGCCGTGGTCGAGCAGCCCCTCCTCCGCCAGGAGCGTCAGCACCTGCGTCGCGAAGCCGCCGATCGCGCCCTCCTCGACCGTCAGCAGCACCTCGTGCTCCTTGGCCAGACGCCGCACCAGATCGCGGTCCAGCGGCTTGGCGAACCGCGCGTCCGCCACCGTCGTCGACAGCCCGCGCGCCGCCAGCTCGTCCGCCGCCCGATAGGCCTCGCCCAGCCGGCCGCCGTAGGACAGGATCGCCACCTTGCTGCCCTCGCGCACGATCCGGCCCTTGCCGATCTCCAGCAGCTCGCCGCGCGCCGGCATCTCAACGCCCAGCCCCTCGCCGCGCGGGTAGCGCACCGCGATCGGGCCGTCATCATAAGCCGCCGCCGTGGCGACCATGTGCATCAGCTCCGCCTCGTCACCCGCGGCCATCAGCGTGAAGTTCGGCAGCGTGCCCAGATAGGTGACGTCGTAGCTGCCCTGGTGGGTGACGCCGTCGGCGCCGACCATGCCCGCCCGGTCGATCGCAAAGCGCACCGGCAGGTTCTGGATCGCCACATCGTGCACCACCTGGTCGTAGGCGCGCTGCAGGAAGGTCGAATAGATCGCCGCGAACGGCTTCATGCCCTCGCACGCCAGACCGGCGCAGAAGGTCACCGCGTGCTGCTCGGCGATGCCGACGTCGAACATCCGGTCCGGGAACTTCTGGGCGAACTTGTCCAGCCCAGTCCCCCCCGGCATCGCCGCGGTCACCGCCATCACCCGCGCGTCCGCCTCGGCCTCCTGGATCAGCGCCTGCGCGAAGGTGCCGGTATAGCTCGGTGCCTGCGGCGTTGGCTTCGCCTGCTTGCCGGTGACCACATCGAACTTGGCCACCCCGTGGTACTTGTCCGCCGCGCCTTCCGCCGGCTCGTACCCCTTGCCCTTCTGCGTCACACAGTGGATCAGGATCGGCGCCCCACCTTCCGTGTCGCGGACGTTGCGCAGCACCGGCAGCAGGTGGTCGAGGTTGTGACCATCGATCGGTCCGACGTAGTAGAAGCCCATCTCCTCGAACAGCGTGCCGCCGGTGAACAGGCCACGGGTGTACTCCTCCGCCCGCCGCGCGGCCTCGCGCACCGGACGCGGGAACTGGTGGCTCAGATCGCGCATCGCCCCGCGCACCGAACGGTAGGAGCGCGAGGACAGGATCCGCGACAGATAGGCACTCATCGCCCCCACCGGCGGCGCGATCGACATGTCGTTATCGTTCAGGATCACAACCATGCGCGAACGCAGCGTGCCGGCGTTGTTCAGCGCTTCGTAGGCCATGCCGGCGCTCATCGCCCCGTCGCCGATCACCGAAATGACCTGATTCTGCGCGCCCTTGTAATCGCGCCCAACGGCGAAGCCGAGGCCAGCGGAAATCGAGGTGGAAGAATGCGCCGCCCCAAACGGGTCGTAGTCACTCTCCGCCCGGCTGGTGAAGCCGCTGAGGCCGCCGCCCTGGCGCAAGGTGCGAATGCGGTCCTTGCGTCCGGTCAATATCTTATGCGGATAGCACTGGTGCGAAACGTCCCAGATCAGCTTGTCATCGGGCGTGTTGAAAACGTAGTGGATCGCCGTCGTCAGCTCGACCACGCCCAACCCGGCGCCCAAGTGACCACCGGTTACGGACACCGCATCGATGACCTCCGCGCGCAACTCGTCAGCGAGCTGGCGCAAGTCGGTCTCGGGCAGCCGTCGCAGATCCGCTGGCGTCGCCACACGATCGAGCAAGGGACGGTTTCGCTCGGCCTGTTGCGTCATCGCTTGTCCTCCCAGCCGCAGAAGCCCGCGTCAACGCGCTCATCCAGACGGAAATCCGGCGCGCGGGCCATCCGTGCCGGCTCGCGAAGCCTTGGCATCCACTTCAGGCGCGTTACAAAGCCAAGCATAGGCGCGCCAAAGCGATGTGTCTACTTTTCTTGACGTCAACTATCCTTGACGTTTGGGTGCGGTTGTCGACGGTCCTTGCTGGTTCGCCGTCCCGCAATCCGAGACGACACCGCTGGGTTACGTTGCCGCACCTGCCCTCATCACGCGCCACCGCCTTTGAGGAGGACTGGAGGAACACGCCAACGGGCTACAGGTATCCGGTGCTGCCAACTCTTGCCGACCTGGGCGGCACGCGACGGAGAGTTGCCGGGATACAGGCAAAATATTAACCTTGCACCCCGTGCGTCACACACCGCTGAAGGAGGCATCCATGGCTGATACTCCAGGCTCTCCCGAGTCTATGGACAAAGCGGCCGGCGGGCTGGTCGCGTTCATTTTGTTTCTGTTCCTGATCATCGTCATTGCGTCCTGAGCCATAGCCAAACTGCCAAGACCACCGGGCGCCGCGCGCGGGACGTGCGGCGCCCAACGTTCTTCGGTGAGACCACCACCGCCTAAGCCTGACCGACGCCAGCGCGCATCACGGGCGTTGATCCGCACTGCTCCGCCCCCTACTTAGGGAATATGATGACCCTGGATTCCGCGATACCGCTCATCGTTTCCGTCGTGCTGGCGCTCGCAGCGGCAGCTTCAGGGGCGATCTTCAAACCCGGCAGTTGGTACAAGGCGCTCGCCAAGCCTCCGTGGCGTCCACCGGACTGGCTGTTCGGACCGGTGTGGATGATCCTCTACGGCATGATGGCGGTCGCTGCCTGGATGGTTTACGAAGCCGCGGGCTTCGCCGGGGCGGGCACGGCGCTCGGCATCTATTTCGTGCACCTGCTGCTGAACGCCGGTTGGTCGGCCGTCTTCTTCGGTATGAAGAGCCCCGGCTGGGGCCTGGTCGAGGTCGTTGGACTCTGGGCCTCGATCGTCGCGACCATCGTGGCCTTCCTTCCAATCAGCACGACGGCGGCCTTGCTGCTGCTCCCCTACCTGGTGTGGGTCAGCTTCGCGGCGGTTCTGAACCATCGGATCTGGCAGCTGAACCCCGGCGGCAAACCGGCCGGCCAGTCCACGGACTCCAAGCAGGCTGCCTGACACCGCGGTGGCGATAGCGCGGTGCCGGTGCCCGTCCTGTTGCAACAGCAACCGCTTGGGCCAAGTGTCCATGTGACACCAGCCCCGCACAGCCCAAGTCCCTTGGGTGACATGGAAGCTCGCGTGAGCCGCACGCTGGGAAGGACGCCGTGACGCTGCGACACGACCAGCGAACCGAAGCGGGCCCGCCCGATCCGCACGACGAACAGCCGCAACCCGCAAAGGCGCGGCGCCGAGGACGCACCGGCTGGCTCGGGCTCGGCTTCCTCGGGCTCAAGCTCGGACCGAAGGTGACCAAGCTTGCGCTCGCCGGGGCGAGCGTGGCCGCCTACTCCACCCTATTCAGCTGGCAGTTCGCCCTGCTCCTGGTCGCGGCGATCTTCATCCACGAACTGGGGCACGTCTGGTCGATGCGCCGATGCGGCATGCCCGTAAAAGGCATCTACCTGCTCCCCTTCGTCGGCGGCGTGGCGGTGGGTCAGGCCGATGCCGAGAACCGCCTGAGCGAGGCACAGAACTACGAGATCGCCATGATGGGCCCGGTGTTCGGGCTCGCTTCGGTGGCGCCGCTGTTAGCTGCCTACGGCGCAACTGGCAGCGATTTCTGGGGAGCCAGCGCGGCGATGGTCGCGCTCGTCAACCTGTTCAACCTGCTGCCGATCTTCCCGCTGGACGGTGGCCGGGTGCTACGCGCTTTGTTCGCTTCCGCAGGGCGCGGGCCCATGCTGGGGGCGATGGCGGTCTCGCTCGCGGCGACCGCGATCGGTCTGTTCGTGCTGGGCATGCCGATGCTCGCGATCCTGCTTGGTATCGGCATGCTGGAGTTTTACGGCGAGTTCCGTCACGGTGCCGGAACCGGCACCCCGATGCGCAAGGCCACCGTCGCCGCCGCCCTGATCGGCTATTTCCTGCTGGCGGCCCTGTTGGCCGGCGCGATTTTCGCCACCGGGACGACCAGCGGCGGCGCGCTGGCGCTCGACATTCTGCGCGGCTGATGCGCGCGCCAGCGGTATCTTGCTGGACGCCGGCGGGGCTGAATGCCACTTAGGTTCCCACAAGCCGCACCGGCTTCGCCGTGCATGCCCGCGCGCGACGTGCATGGTAACCGCCGCCGATCGCTTGGGCTGCGCAAGACGGCGGTCCTGCCCGCCTGCGACGAGGACTGATGCCGACACCGCGACGCGCCAACAGGCCGCGCCTGCTGCTTGCCGCCGCCGGGCTGCTGCTCCTCGGCGCCTGCGCGCCCCAGCCAGCGCCGGTCGAGACCCGCACCCCGCTGCCAGACGGCTTTTCCGACACCGGCGATGCCCCACGCCCGGACGATTGGTGGCAAGCGTTCGATGATCCCGCGCTCGACGAGCTGATCACCCGCGCGCTCAACGACCGGCCGAGCCTGCGCGCGACCTGGGCCCGGCTGGCGCAGGCACACGCAGTCGCCGGCCGCACCGCTGCAGACCGCTGGCCCAGCCTGTCCGGCACCGGAGAGGCAAGCCGTCGACAGACCGGTGAACTGCGTGGAGATGACAGCAACGACCGGGCTCGAAGCGGCACCGGTGGCAGCTTCACGAACGACAATGTCAGCGAGAACTACAGCCTCGGTCTGTCGGCGTCTTACGAATTGGACCTGTGGGGCCGGGTCGACGCCCAGGCGGATGCCGCCCGACTGGACGCGCAGGCCACCCGACAGGAGCTAAACGCCGCCGCTCTTTCGCTCACCGGCGAAGTGGCGGATACCTGGTACCAGTTGCTTGCCCAACGTGCGCGGCTGGATCTCCTGAAGCGCCAGCTCGACACCAACCGGACGGTCGAACGCGTGGTCGAGGTGCGCGTGCTGCAGGGACAGGCCGGCCTTGCCGATCTGCTGCGCCAGCGCGAATTGATCCAGCAGACGCAGCAGCAGATCGACGCCGCTCGGGGCGAGGTACAGTTGCTGGAAAACGAACTGACCGTGCTGCTGGGCCGGGCGCCGCGGACGGGCGCGTTGCCCGACGGGCGCAACCTGCCCCAGGGACCGGCCTTGCCGCGCACCGGGGTTCCCGCGGACCTGATCGCGCGCCGACCGGACGTGCAGGAGGCGCTGCTGCGCGTCCAAGCCGCGGATAAGCGCGTCGCCGCGGCCATCGCCGAACGCTTCCCGCGGATCGACCTGACGAGCAGCCTGACCACGGCCGCCACGGCGCCGGCCGACCTGTTCACCAGCTGGACCTCCAACCTGGCCGCGCAGCTCTCGGTGCCGCTGTTCGATGCCGGGCAGCGCAAGGCCGAGGTCGACCGGAGCCAAGCAGTGGTCGCCGAGCGCTTGGCGCAGTTCGAGGACACCGCCCTGACCGCGTTGCAGGAGGTCGAGGACGCCCTGACCCGGATCGACCAGCAGGGCCGCCGTGTCGAACGCCTGAACCGGCAGATCGAGTTGGCGCGCCAGTCCGTGGCGCGCCTACGCAGCCGCTACGTCAACGCCAACGTCGACTTCCTGGACGTGCTTGACGCCCTGACCCGGGTACAAAATCTGGAACGCGAGCTGATCGAGGCCCGCCGCCAGCGCCTGGCCGCGCGGGTTGCGCTGGCCCGAGCCCTCGCCGGCGATATCGACCCGCCGCGTCCAACCGGGGAGGCGTTCGAGGTGCTGGCGCCGGTGCAAACACCCGACAGTGGCCAGGCCGCGGCCAAGGACGAGGAGACCGATACGTGAGCGCCGACGAGCAAGACCGACCGCGCGCGACCTGGCGCCGCCGTCTGCTGCGGGGGCTACTGCAGGGGGTCCTGCCGCTTGCCGTGCTGGCTGGGGCCGCGGCCATCGTCTACACCTTGATGTCGAGCCAGCCGTCGAGCGAGCGCGCGCCCGAGCGCAGCGAACCCGCGCGTCTGGTCGAAACGGTCACGGTCACCCGCAGCGATCGCACCGCGACGGTGCAGGCCTGGGGCGAGGTGATTCCAGCCGACTCCGTTCAGGTCGCCCCGCGGGTCGGCGGCGAAATCGTCGACGTGGCCGACGACCTCGAACCCGGCGGCCGGGTCCGCAAAGGCCAGGTGCTGGCCCGCGTCGACGACAGCGACTACAAGGTCGCGTTGCGCCAGGCGCGAACGGAACTCGCCAAGGCCCGGGCGGCGCTCAGGATCGAACAGGGCAACCAGAAGGTCGCGGAAACCGAGGCCGAGCTGCTGGACCAGCAGCTCAGCGAGCAGGAACGCGACCTCGTCCTGCGCCAGCCACAGTTGCAACAGGCCCGCGCCGACGTCGACGCCGCCCAGGCGGCGGTGGAGGACGCCGAGCTCGACCTGCAGCGCACGCGGGTACACGCCCCGTTCGACGCCGTGGTGCAGTCGGTCTCGGTGGATGTCGGCAGCCAGGTTTCCGCGGGCACCACGATCGCCGAGCTGATCGCCACCGACCGCTACTTCGTCGAACTGGCCGTGCCGGCGGCAAAGCTGCGATGGATTGAAGCGCGCCAAAGCAGCCGGGGGCCCGGCTCCCGCGTCCAGTTGGCCAACCCGAGCGTTTGGGGCGAAGGCCGTACGCGTACGGGCGAAGTGGTACGCGTACGCCCAGACCTGAGCGAACAGGGCCGGATGGCCCGTGTGCTGGTCGAGGTCACCGACCCGCTGGACCAGCAGCCGCCGATGCTGGTCGGCAGCTACCTACGCGGCCGGATCGCCGGCGACCGGCTGGAGCAAGTTGTGGCATTGGATCGCGCCTATCTGCGTGAAAGCGACAGCGTCTGGGTGATGACCGGCGACGGCCGGCTGGAAATCCGGGCGGTCGAAATCGCATACCGCGGGCCAGAGGAAGTTTACGTCTCGGTCGGCCTCGGTGACGGGGACCGGGTGATCACCAGCGAGATCGCGACACCAACCAACGGCATGAAGCTCCGCACCCGCGGCGACGAGGGGCAGCAAGGCAACGACGCGGCGGGCAGCGGGGCGGTATGAGCGACCACAACGATCCGCAGAGTCCGCTGCAACGCATCCAGGCGCGCCGGGCCCAGCGCCCGGACCCGGACGCGCGCGGCCCGCTTGCCTGGATGGCCCGGCATCGGGTGGCGCCCAACCTGCTGATGGCGGTGTTACTGATCGGCGGACTGCTGATGACCACGCAGATCCGCCAGGAGGTCTTCCCCGAGTTCCAGGCCGACAGCGTGATCGTCCAGGTGCCCTACCCCGGCGCCAGCCCATCGGAAGTCGAGCAGGGGGTCATCCTGGCGGTCGAGGAGGCGGTTCAGGGGATTATCGGCGTCGAGGAAGTGACCTCGACCGCGCGCGAAGGCAGCGCGACGATCACCGCGGAGGTGCAGCAGAGCGCCGATTACCAGCGGGTCTACCAAGACGTCCGACAGGCGGTGGACAGCATCACCACCTTTCCCGACGATGCCGAAGAACCGGATCTGCGCTCCAAGAAGTGGCGGCGCGACGTGCTGGACATGCAGATCTTCGGCGACGTCGACCGCGATGTCCTGCGCGAGGCGGCCGAGCGCGTGCGCGACAGCCTGATCCAGGCCGACGGCGTAACCCAGGTCGGGCTCGAGGGCATTCGGGAGTTCCGGGTGTTGATCGACGTGCCGCAGGACTCCCTGCGCGCTTACGACCTGACGTTGGAGGAGGTGCGCCAAATTGTGGCGGACTCCGCGCTGGACCGCGCGGGCGGCAGCCTGGAGACCGGCAAGGGCGAGTTCCTGGTGCGCTTGAAGGAGCGCAAGGAGTGGGCGGACGAATTCGCCCAGATCCCGGTGGTGACCAGTAAATCCGGTTCGATCGTCCGCCTGGGCGACATCGCGGAGGTGCGCAACGGCTTCTCCGAAACCGACGAAGCTGCCTGGTACAACGGCACGCCCGCGATCGGGGTCGAGGTCTTCCGGGTGGGGAACGAGACTCCCACCGGGGTCTCGCAAGCCGTGCATGACGCCTTGCCCGAGGTGCTCTCGGAACTGCCGCCGCAGATCGACGTCACGATCCAGGACGATGCCTCGGAGGTCTACCAGCAGCGTATCGATCTGCTGCTCAAGAACGGCTTCATGGGCCTGTGCCTAGTGCTTGTGCTGTTGAGCCTGTTTTTGGAGTTCAAGCTGGCGTTTTGGGTGACCGTCGGCATCCCGGTGGCGTTCGTTGGCACCTTCATCTTCATGCCGGTGCTGGACGTCTCCATCAACATGGTCAGCCTGTTCGCCTTCATCCTGGCGCTCGGCATCGTGGTCGACGACGCCATTGTCGCGGGCGAGAACATCTACGAACACCGCCAGCGCGGGATGGGCGCGATCGAGGCCGCGATCCACGGCGCGCGCGACATCGCGGTCCCGATCGCCTTCTCGATTCTGACCAACGTGGTGGCCTTCCTGCCGATGGCGCTGATCCCGGGCGCCTGGGGGCAGATCTGGGCGGTCATCCCGGCGATCGTGGCGACCGCGCTGCTGATCTCCTGGGTCGAGGCGATGCTGATCTTGCCCGCGCACCTGGGCCACGTCCGGCCAAATCCGACGACCGGGATCGGCGCGCGCCTGCACGCCTGGCAACGCATCTTCGCCGACGGTCTGCAGAGCGTGACCGAACGCGGCTTCGGCCCGCTGCTCGCGGTTGCGATGCGCCTGCGTTATCTGACCATCGCCGCCGCGATCGCGATCCTCGCGGTCGTCGTCGCGATCCCGGTTAGCGGACGCATGGGCTTCATCCTGATGCCGGAGGTCGAGGCCAGCGTGGCGGAGGCGACCGCCGTGATGCCCGTCGGCGCGCCGGACAGCCGCCGGGAAAAGGTTCGAGAAACGCTCGTCGCGGCGGCGGAAACGGTGCTGGCGGAAAACGGCGGCACGCAGCTCGGCGACGGCACCTATGCCGAGATCGAGTCCGACCAGATCGAGGTCCGTGTCTACCTAAGCCCACCTGATGTGCGGCCGATCTCCACCCGCGCGTTCACCGAGAAGTGGCGCGATCAGGTCGGCGAGCTGTCGGGCGTCGAGTATATCCGCTACTCCAGCCAGGGCGGTCCAGGCGGCGGACCGTCGCTGTCGGTGGAACTGAGCCACCCGGACGTTGACACCTTGGAACGCGCGGCCTCCGACCTCGCCCAGCGGATGTCCGGTCTAGCGCCGGTCAAGGACGTCGACGACGGCACGGGCGACGGCAAGCCACAGCTCGACATTACGCTCACCGAGGAAGCGCGCGCGCTCGGTCTGTCGGCGGCGGAAATCGGCCGTCAGGTGCGCGGACAGTTCTACGGCCTGGAAGCGGTCAAGCAGCAACGCGGGCGCAACGAGGTCACCGCGCTGGTGCGCGCACCGGAATCTGAGCGCGACGGCCTGGAAGACATCGAGGACATGCTGATCCAGGTCCCGGGCGGCGGCACCGTGCCCCTGACCCAGGTTGCCAACATCAACCGCGACCGTGCCTACACCAAGATCACCCGACGCGACGGCCGGCGAACCGTCACGGTGACCGCCAACGTCACCCCGATCGAGGCTACCAGCCGTGTCACCGCAACGCTGCGCGCGGAGATGCTGCCGCAGCTCACCGCGGACTACCCGGGACTGGACTACGCGTTCGAAGGCCGCCAGGCGTCAATGCGCGAAGCGTTGGATTCCTTCGTCTACACCGTTTCCGCGGGGCTCTTCCTGATCTTCGCCCTGCTGGCGATCCCGTTGCACAGCTACGTTCAGCCGCTGATCGTGATGACCGCGATCCCGTTCGGTGTGGTCGGTGCGATCCTGGGCCACTTGCTGATGGGCTACGCGCTGTCGATCATCTCGATCATGGGCATGATCGCGCTGGGCGGCGTGGTCGTGAACGGCGCGCTGGTGATGATCGACTACGCCAACCGACGCCTGAACGAAGGCCACGATGCCTTCACCGCGATGCATATGGCTGGCGTGCGTCGCTTCCGGCCGATCCTGCTGACGACGCTGACGACTTTTGGCGGGCTCGCGCCCATGATCTTCGAAACCAGCCGGCAGGCGCGCTTCCTGATTCCGATGGCCCTGTCGCTTGGCTACGGCATCCTGTTCGCCACCGCGATCCTGCTGTTGCTGACCCCGTGCTTGTACCTGGTCCTCGATGACCTCCGCCGCCTGCCCGAGCGCCTGGGCCTGACCCGCACCGCCTTGCCCGACCGCGATCCGGCCGAGTAAAGCGTCCACTGGCCACGCATCGCGCCTTACGCCGCGTGCTTGGTCATTCGCCGCCGCCATGGCAAGCCCCGGCATCTCTATCGCCTTTTATTCCCTAAATGGCCAATCCGGTGAGCCCGACACCGCGATCTCTGGAGCCCTCAATGGAGCCGCTCAGAGGGAGTTAAATCAGAAGGCCGACTTCGATGACCCCCCAGAGTGCAGCTGCACTGACGGCGAGTGAGAGTAAGGAAACGGCGATGGCGATCGCCAGGATCAGGCCGTCTTCTTCCAAGAAAGCGAAGGCCAGCAGCATGATCGCAGCGATCGGCAACAAATGGCTGAACGGCACCGGGATCAGCAGCGTTGCGCCGAGCAGAAACGCGATCAGTCCGACCACGCGCTTCCTGGTTTCAAACGGCGTGTTCCAGCGCGGTCTAACGGCGCGTTCGATCCAGCGGAGGGTCGGCGTCACCCGGGCAATCAAACGGCCAAGACGTCGCGTGGAAAACCGGCGGTGCGCGACGCGCGCTGGGAGGACGGGCTCGTCGCGACCGAGCATCATCTGAATCGCCGGTATCGCCAGCAGAACCCCCGCGAAGGTGGAGACGCCCGGCAGCAGACCGACCAGCCCGATGAGCAGCATCACGATGCCGAACGAACGCTCGCTCAGGCGTCCGATAATCCACCCGAGAGTCACCTCGTCGGACGTGGCGTCCCGGGCGAGTTTGTCCAGGATCTCAGATGTCGGCACTCGCTCGGAGAGACCCATGCCCCATATATAGCACAAGCAGTAACGGACCGCGCGCATGTGCGATCAGCCAAGCCGCGTGAGAGTAATGACCGGTGCGAAACGCTACGGCATGGGGGTGCGATTATGCGCAGGCTACCCCGGTCCGACCTTGTTGTATCCGGCCCGTTGCCCCCTTCTCAGCCCGCCGAACGATCAGCATTCACAGGACGCAGCGGGGATTCACCAAAAGGAGTTTGGATATAGAACTTCTGCGGGGCATGACGGAAAGGAGTATGATTCCTTTGTTAGCCAAAAAACATCAATGACGAAATCAAGCGAACGTTTCATTCTTTTTAGGTAGTGTGATGTGCGCGCGGAATCGGTAAAACAAAAATCCAACACCGAACTTGGGAAGCCCATCGGGGAACACGGTGGTGCTGACGAGACGGGTACGTTCACAGCCGGTTGATTAAAGACCGATCGGGTCAGGTCGCAGATCAAAAAGAACCGGCCAACCCGCCCATGGGGATATGCCGCTATGACCGAGATTAATGCCTACGTTATCGATGCCAATCGCCTATCGCGCGAAGGACTCATCGCCATTCTAAGTCGCGGCGACCTGACAGTTGCAAAAGAAGCCTCCACGCTCGATGAGTTGCGTACACAGGGCTCCGAAGACGCCGAGCCCAACCTGATCCTGATCGACTGCGGTCACGATCCGGAAGTTGCCCGCCGCAATCTCGACCAGCTGCGCGGCTGGTATCCGACGTCCAAGATCGTCGTCCTCAGCGCCAGTGAGGATCCAACCTTCCTCGTTGCTTGCTTCAGCGCTCCGATCGACGGACTGGTCTCGAAGAACGTCTCCTCAAGCGCCCTGCTGAAGTCGCTCCATCTAGTCATGGCGGGCGAGCGGGTTTTCCCCTCGCAGCTGGTCACCATGCTGCTGGCCGGCGGCGCCAGTGCAGCCGTCTCGTCCCCGAAACTGCAGGCGGGCTCGCCGTCGCTCTCGGAACGGGAAACGCAGATCCTGCAGTGCCTGGTCGCCGGCGACAGCAATAAGGCGATCGCCAACCGCCTGCACGTCACCGAGGCGACCGTAAAGGTCCATCTCAAGAGCATCCTGCGCAAGATTCAGGTCCGCAACCGCACGCAGGCCGCGATTTGGGCGCTCAACCGGGGCATGAACGCAGGCGAAATCAACATCGATCCCAAGAACCTCAGCACGGACCACGGCCAAACGCTACGGTAAGACGTTATCAGCCGGGCACAAACGCACCGAACCGGCAGAGTCCGTCGATTAAACTCGAACAATGATAAAAGCACCCGGGGACGGTCAGAACCGCTACCCATGAGGGCAACGATCCTCAGGTAGCCGTTCTGGTCGTCTTTTTTTGGTGGCTACATGGTGTGCCGACCGACCGTCCCCCTTCGCGCCGCGCAATCGCGCAGCCGAGTGACTGTGGCATAGGAACAAAAAGGCGACCACCCATGGGATGGCCGCCAGATCAGCTCAGGGAAACGACAAAGCGGCGCCAAGCAGCCAGGCGCGATTAGACCAACCGCAGCGCGACCGGGCGACTGTTGCCGGCAAACGCCAAGACCGTCCGACTGCGGCGGATCGGCAGGCTCTCATAGCACCGACCGGCATAGACGCGGGACATCGCCATCTCGCGCGTTGCCGGACTGGCGAATTCGGGATCAGGACGGGGCCAGCCATCGTCCTCGTCCGGCTGCCCCTCGACGGCGGGCACGGAGGGCCGGACCCGGCAGACCGTCCAGTTCCGTGGACGCAACCACAGATCGCTGCCGTCCCGGGCCTGCACCACGCCACCATCGAAGCAGCTCTGCGCGGCTTGGCGCCATGCTCCGTTGTGATCTGGCCCTTCCACGACGAACATCATCGTCGCCGGAAGGTCCCGGCTGCCCAGCGGTCGGCAATAGACTTCGTAGTTCTGCATCTATCCATCCCCCGCACCACGGCGACCCCGCCAGGAGTCCGACCGTTTTCTACGCGAACGTGAGGAGGATAGAATGCGCGCTTGGCGTAATTTTGGCACTTGCGCAGGAGCACTAACCCCTTCGTTCGCGTGGGTCCTACGCCGGGGGCGCGTGGCTCTACGCCAGGGGAAGGAGCGGGCCGTACGCGCTCACTCCGCCTGCCAGCGCGCGAAGATGGCACTGACCAAAGTACGACCCGCCTGATCGCACACGCCCATCTCGCCGCTTTCCAGCATACCTGCGCGTTCGGCAAGCGCTTCCGCCAGCCCGTAGTGCAGGGACGTGCTGGACATCCGGATCGCGTAGACGGTGGCGACCAGGAACAGCGCGTCCTCGCTCAGCACCTGGGTGGCGAGTTGCAGCAGTTCGGGCAGCCCCTCGTAGAGCTGCCAGACCTCCCCCTTGGTGCCCCGGCCGTACTTGGGCGGGTCGAGCAGCACACCGTCGTAGGTGCGCCCGCGCTTGACCTCGCGGCGCAGGAACTTGACCGCATCGTCGGCGATCCAGCGGATCGGGGCGTCCTGCAGGCCAGCGAGCTCCTGGTTGCGGTTGGCCCAGGTGATCGCCTTCTTGGACGCATCCAGATGGGTCACGTCCGCCCCTGCCCGCGCGGCGATCAGGCTGGCGACGCCGGTATAGGCGAACAGGTTAAGCACACGCACGGGCCGCCCCGCGGCGGTGCGCGCCTCGATCAGTGGCCGGAACCAGTCCCACTGCGCGGCCTGCTCGACGAACACGCCCAGATGCCGAAAGGGGGTGAAGCGCGCCTCGAACGCCACATCGGCGTAACGCATCGGCCAGGCCTGCGCGGGCGCCCCGTTGAACCCCCAGCGGCTGGCGCTGTCGTCGGTGCCTTCGAACCAGGCGTCGGCGGCCTGCCAGATCTCGTCCGCAAGCGCCGGCTGCCAGATCGCCTGCGGCTCCGGGCGAATCACGGTGTGATCGGCGTAGCGCTCCAGCTTGCGCCCGGCGCCGGAGTCCAGCAGCGCGTAGTCCTCCCAGCCGTCGGCCGTCGTTAGCAGCGGCAGGCGATGGGTCAAGTTGACACCACTCATTCCTGCCCTCCCGACCGGCGGCGGTCCTGGTTCAGCACCTCGTAAAGCATCACCGAGGCGGCGATCGAGACGTTCAACGAATCGGCGCGCCCACGCATCGGGATCAGCACCAGCTCGTCGCAGCCGGCCTCGTACTCGGCCGGCAGGCCGGATTGCTCGTTACCCATGAACACGAAGGTCGGCCGCGGGTAGGTCACCTGCTGATAATCGCGGGTCGCCTTCAGCGAAGTGCCGACCAGCATCCCGCCCTGGCGCGCGCGCCAAGCCTGGAAGGTCTGGAAATCCGTGTGCACCAGCCGCTGGCAGAACAGCGAACCCATCGAGGCGCGCACCCCCTCGATCGAATAGGGGTCGCAGCACTGGTCCAGCAGGATCGCCCCCGCCCCGCCGACCGCATCCAGGGTGCGCAGGATCGTCCCCAGGTTACCGGGGTCGCGGATGCCCTCCAGCACCGCCCAGCAGCGATCGCCCGTCGCGTCGACCGTCTCCAGCCGTTCCCAGCGCTGCGGCAAGACGCCGACCGCGCCTTGCGGATTGTCCTTGCGGGCGATCTTGGCGAGCACCGGTTCGCTCACCTCCAGCACGCTGCCGCCGTTATCGAGCGTGTGCGCGACCAGCCGCGCACCGACCCGGTGGTCACGCATTTCGGGCAGCACGACCAGCGTCTCGATCGCGTGCCCCTGATCGATCGCCTCGGCCAGGATGCGCAGCCCCTCGGCCAGGAAGCGGCCCTCGGACTCGCGGTGCTTCTTCTGGTGTAGCGCGCGGATCGCCTTGACCTGGGTGTTGCCCGGGCTGGTGATCCGCTTGATGGCACGGTCTTGGGAATTGGGTTCGACGGACATGACGCGCGCATTCCTTCCGCGAAAGGCAGCAGGGCGTCAAGGCGATGTGTCCGCCTTTCGGCCCCACCCTTGCCAGGGATGACCTCGGCTCACACGTGTCGGCGCGGAAATCACATTCGATTCAGGAGACTCCGCAATGCGCGCCCAGACCCTCACCGCCTTCGGCGGTCCCGATGCCTTCAAGCTGGCCGAAGTCGACGATCCCCGACAGCCCGGCGAAGGCGAAGTGCTGATCAAGCTCGCCGCGGCCAGCGTCAACCCGGTCGACACCAAGCTGCGCGGCGGCGGCCGCGAGATCGCGCCGGAACCGCCCACCGTGCTGGGCTGCGACGGCGCCGGCACGGTGGTCGCGGTCGGCCCAGGCGTCAGCCGGTTCCAGGAAGGCGATACGGTGTTCGGCTGCATGGGCGGCGTGAAGGGCCATGGCGGCACCTACGCCGAGTACATCCTGGCCGACCAGCGCCTGATCGCCCCCAAGCCAAGCACGCTCGACATGCGTGAGGCCGCGGCCCTGCCATTGGTCACGATCACGGCCGCGGAGGCGCTGCAACGCTGCCACGTGGGCGAAGGCACACGGGTCCTGATCCGTGGCGGTGCCGGCGGTGTCGGCCACGTCGCGATCCAGCTTGCCAAGGCCCGCGGCGCGTATGTCGTCGCCACGGTCTCCAACCCGGAAAAAGCAGAAATGGCCCATCAACTGGGCGCCGACGCCGCGCCGAACTACCACCAGCTGTCGATGGATGCGATCGTTCAGGAGCAGACGGACGGGGCCGGTTTCGACGTGGTGCTCGACGCCACCGGACGCGACGATTTGTCGGGCGCCTTCGCGTTCGCCAAGGTCAACGGCCAGATCGCCGCCATCGTGACGACCTACACCACCGACCTGTCGCAGATGCACGCCAAGGGACTGTCGCTGCACGCGGTGTTCATGCTGCTGCCGATGCTGACCGGCCAGGGCAAGGAAGCCCATACCGAGATCCTGGAAAACGCCCGCGCGCTTGCCGAAGACGGCCGGCTACGCCCGCACCTGGACGTCGAACACTTCACTCTGAAGACCGTGCCAAAGGCGCACGAACGGCTGGAAAGCGGCAAGGCCGTCGGCAAGGTCGTGATCGACATCGACGTGTAAGCAGGAACGCCGATCACCCTGACCCCGGCCCGGGCGCGCTTGTGTCCGGGCCGGATCGCCTCAGAATTTCATCAGTACCACGCCAGCGGCGATCAGGCCCGTCGATGCCCATCGCCAGCCGCTCACGGATTCGCGAAGGATGAAAAACGCGATCAGCGTCGCGAACAGGATGCTGCTCTCGCGCAATGCCGCGACCAGGGCGATCGGCGCCCGAGTGAAAGCCCAGACGGCGATCCAATAGGAACCGAACGACATCGCCCCGGCAGTGGCACCTCCCCTCCAACTCGGTCGCAGTGCCAGAAAAGCCGCATGGCCACGCGTTGCCAGCACATACACGACCATCACGCAGGCATCGCCGATGACCATCCAGAAAATGAAACCGGATGGGGTTCCGGCGACACGGGCACCGACACCGTCGACCAGGGTATAGCTGGCCGTGAACCCGGCTGTCACGAGTGCGAAGGCCAGCGCCCGCCCACCCATCCATCCCGACACGGCCCCTTTTACCGCCATCAACAGAACACCCGCCGAGATCGCGCAGACCGCAACCAGAGCCGCCATATCGAAGTGCGCGCCCAGAGCCACGACGGAAAAGAGCGTCACCAACAGCGGCGCGGTCCCGCGCGTGACCGGATAAGCCTGACTCAGATCTGCATGAGCGTAGGCCTGAATCAGAAATAGCTTGTAGCTCGCATGCAGTGCCGCGGCTCCAGCGATCCACGGCCAGGCGTCCAGGTGCGGCGGGGGGACGAAGGGCAGCAGCGAAAGCGCGATGACCGCCTGGGCCAGGGCGAGCAGCAACATGGTCGAGACGCGATCCAGGCTGACTTTCACGGTCGAGTTCCAGCCAGCGTGCAAAAGCGCGGCCAGAAGTACCGCCGCAAAGACCTGATTCTCCAAGAACCTGTCTCCGGAAAAGCGCCGCGATCCCTAGAGACCTGGCTTCAGGCATACCGGCGCGGGGGCCGGTTGCATGGACCTGGCCGGTCCCTGGAGCCGGGAGGGAGGCGATTTCATGTGTGCCACTCTCTTATCGGCGATACGATTCCAGCAGAAAAACGATCTTTCCTGACGCGATAAGTGAGTATTTCGCACATGAAGAGAGGCGCTTTACCACTGAACGCACTCCGGGCCTTCGAGGCCACCATGCGACATGGTCAGATGCGCCTCGCCGCCGAGGAGCTTGGTGTGACCTACGGGGCCGTCAGCCGCCAGGTGCGCGGTCTCGAGCAAACGCTCGGCGTGCCCCTGTTCGAAGGTCCGCGCAACCGGCTGACACCTTCGCGTGCGGCGGTCGACCTCCACCCTGCCTTGCAGGAGGCCTTCGACGGTATCGAAGCGGCGGTCGCCCGACTGGTCGACCGGGACCGCCGCGTCCTGGACGTCTCCTGTCTGGGGACGCTGACGATGCGCTGGCTGATTCCGCGCCTGTTCGGGTTTCACGCGGAGCACCCCGGCGTCGAGGTCCGGCTTTCCGCCGACGATGGCCCGGTCGACTTCGCGCGACAATCTCTCGATGTCGCGATCCGTGTCGGACACGGCCCTTGGACCGAGGGCGAGGTGATCGAGCTGTTCCCGGACAAGGTCGGTCCGGTGCTCAGCCCGATGCTGGCAGAGCGTGTCGAAGACCCCCTACGCGATGCTCCGGCGCTGCACACCAAAACCCGGCCTGCAGCCTGGCAAGACTGGTGTCGAAGCCAGGATCTCCCGGCCCCCGAAGGCGGCCGCGAATTCGAGCATTTCTACTTCATGCTGGAGGCCGCAACGGCCGGGCTGGGGGTTGCGATCGCCCCCGAGGTCCTGGTTCGGGACGACCTGGCGGCGGGCCGTCTGAGGGCCCCTTTCGGCTTCGAGCCAAGCGGGCAGACCTATGTCGCTCTGGCGCCCAAGCGGCCGGGTCGTGAAACGCTGGCTTTCCTGGACTGGCTGGCACGAAGCCGCGCCGTTTGAGCCCGCCACCGCGATGATGCCCCCATGGCGGCCACAGCTTCGGTCAGCGGATAAACGGGTGCGACTCACGCCTGCCGCGGGATCAGCTCCGTCGCCTTGGGCGACAGCAGCGCCAGGATCTCCAAACACTCGCGGAACAGGGCACGGTCCGGAGAGTCGGTGGCGAGCAGGGTGAGGGCGGTCTTGAACAGGCCGTGGCCGACCGCCTCCACCTGCCCGTTCTCGGTCATCTGACGCTTGTCCTCGGCCAGTTCGTCGAGATAGCCGCGACGCGCGTCGAGCGGCTGGGCGAGGAATCCATCGACCCCGCCATAGCGGGCCTGGAACGCGCTCACCGCGCTCTTCACGCCATAACCTGCCGACAGCTGGGTGAGGATGTCGCTCGCTGCGACCTCCTGCACCGCCGCGCGGAACCGCTCGACAAAATCGCGCCGACTCTCGGCAGCGGGATCGGGGGCGGCCTCAGCCGGCGGGCCACCGCGCACACGCTTCAACAAACGCCCCAGCATCTAGACCAGGCTGCGCTGACTGGCGTCGACCGCCGGATGGCCGTGGCGGGACAGCAGGTCGGCCTGGCGCTGCTCGACGACGTCCCGGTCGAAGTCTTCGATCATGGCGTTGAACATACGGTGCCAGTTGACCCGTGCGTCAAGGCGCAAGGCCAGCGCACCCAATCCGACGCTGGCCCGGTCCATGAAGACGAACTCGCTCGGCAACTCGATCCCGCCGGCTTCCGAGAGCTTCTTGCGCACCTCGGACAGACGCGTACGCCCTTCCGAAACGTGCTCGCGATGGCCAATCGGGCGGTCGCTGTCGTCCAGCAACGGCGCGTAGACGAAGCGCGCCCACTCATTCAGGACCTCCATCAGACCGTGGGTCAGTTTGCCGAACCCCCAACAGCGGTAGGCATAGGCCGCCTTCTCCTGGTCGTCGTCGCGCAGCGCCTCGTACAGCCGGATCACCCCCTCAACGAAGCTCGCGGGAAAGACACGCACGCAGCCGAAATCCAGCAGGTTGATCGCGTTGTCCGGGCGGATCGTGTAGTTGCCGAAATGCGGGTCGCCGTGGATCACCGCATAGCTGTAGAGTGGCCGATACCAGAGCTGGAACACGTTCATCGCGATCCCATTGCGCGTCTCCTGGTCATAAGCCTCGAGGTCGAACGCGGCCGTGATCGGCTCGCCATGCAGCCAGTCGGCGGTCAGCAGACGGTCGGTCGATAACTCGGCGACCGGCTCAGGGACGTGCACGTTGGGCTCGTCCGACAGCATCTCGCGGTACATGGCCATCCGACGGTATTCGAGGGTGTAGTCGAGTTCCTCCAGGATGCGCGCCTTCAGTTCCTCGACAATTCGACCGGTGCGGATCGAGCCCTCGTAACGCTCGAACAGCGCCATCATCCAGCCGGCTTGCTTCAGGTCGGATTCCACCGTCTCGGACATGCTCGGATATTGCAGCTTGCAGGCGACCTCACGTCCGTCGTGCAGCGTCGCCCGGTGCACCTGCCCCAGCGACGCCGCCGCAGCCGGCTCCAGCGAAAACTCGGCGAAGCGCTTGCGCCAGCCTGCGCCCAGTTCGTTCGTCATCCGTCGCTTGACGAAGGGACGGCCCATCGGCGGGGCGTTCGACTGCAGCTCCGAGAGCTCGCGGGCGTATTCCGGCGGCAGCAGTTCAGGGATCGAAGCCAGGAGCTGAGCAAACTTCACCATCGGCCCCCGCAGGCTGCCCAGCGCCTCCTTCAACGCCTGCGCCTGACGGTCGCGGTCGCCGGTGAAGCCGATCGAGGAGCGCAGACCGTTCCACAGCAGCGAGCCGGCGGTGGTGCCGATCTTCAGGTTCCGGCGCGTGCCGGTGAGCGTCTCTTCGGAGGTGATGTCGCTCATCTGCGCTGCCCTTTGTCCGATTGCGGCTGGCGTCACCTCGAAGCCAGGAAGCGTGGAACGTGTGAGAAGATGCTGCCCGGCCACGTTGGATCGCCCAAGATGGCGCCTGCGGTTCTGCTCTCAGCGCCACCCCGTTCTGCCCGACAGACGGATAGGCTGCGGGCTTATTCTGCGAGGTGGTGCAGATAGGCGATCAGGTCCACCCGGTCTTGCGGGATCTTCAGGCCGTCGTATTGCTTGCGTTGCCCCGGGAACATCGCCTGCGGGTCGCTCAGGTAGCGGTTCAGGCGCTCGGGCGTCCAAGCCCCCTCGGCCTGCTTCAAGGCCTTGGAATAACGCCGGTAGCCCTGGGCCGTACCGACGGTCCGGCCAATCACGCCGTACAAACTGGGCCCGACCTGATGCGATCCCGGAACAGCGTCGTGGCAAGGCTGGCAGGCCCGTTGAAACACCTCGCGCCCATGCTGCGGATCGCCGGGCTCTTGTGCACGTGCCGGCCCGGCTGGCGTCGAGATCGCGACAGCCAGCAGACCACACGCCAGCGCCTGCACCGGCACACGATGACGTGACAGGGTCGGAAAGACGCACATAGCCCACAGCCTGCGACGGTACGGAAATGACTGCAAGGCCGTACGATACCCCGGTTAATCCGGCGGTACCACACCGGGGAAACGGGCACGCACGTCGGCCGGGTCGATCAGGAAACGCAGTCCTGCGCGGTCACCTTCCTGCCAGACCACCTCTGCCGGAACGGAACCGGACGCGCGCACGCTCAACGTCACCCGTTCGCCCGGCGTCACCACGCTCAACAGGTCAGGGTCGCGGCCGATCAGTTTCTCGTTCAGCATCAGCTTCGCCCCGCCGGCGGAGATATCCACCACCGTACAGGTAACCTCACCATCGACCCCGTCGGCCATCAGCGTGGCGCCCCAAAGCACCCGCGAGCGACGATGCGCCCGCCGATCCTGTCTCGAGAGGGTGCCGCCCGCTTTAGGCTCGTTGTCATCGTGCACGCTCTCGCTCCCAACCCGCCCTTGGTGCTGACAGCAGCCTGAAGAATTGTGCGTGGACAGGTGTAAGCAGGACGTTAACGCGCAGGGCCATCGACGAGGGCCGCCGGTCATTCTTTACCAGCCGCTAACCCTTTCCAGCCGACAGTTGACGGTGCTCCACTACTCCGCAGCCTCTTCGAGAAAGCAGCTCATGCAACGCTTAAGCGACAAGATCATCGCGGCCCACGAACAAGCCTGTACCCAGGGCAAGGCCGAGGTCGCCCATCACCTTCTTCAGGCCCTTGAAGCCGAACTGTCTGCCATCGGCGGCCCGGCACAGGACACGCGTGAGATCGACGAAGCCGTGGAAGCAGCGTTCCAGCGCCAACAAGCTTTAACATCGGCGTCCTGAACGCAGCCGGGCACCATCTGGCTGCCTATATTCCGGTTGATTCCGGATCTTGCGGAACCTTTCGCGGCCGTTCGCACGTTTAGTGGGTTGGCGATCATGCCTGCCTGCGCCACTGTTATCGAAGGCCTGTGTCCCAACGACGGGACCGGCAGGCCCGGCGGCGCGAACGACGCACGCGGCGTCCAGATGCCTGGAGGCCGCGAAGTCCGGCGCCTTGGTCGGCACGCGATGTGTGCGCCGACCGGGCGGTCAGTGAAGGAGCGCAAGACCCAATGACGGAACAGCCGCATACCGAACGCCTGATCGAGCATGTCGAACTGGTGCGCAGCCGCGGCGACCCCGCACAGATGAAGTTGTGCGTCATGTCCCTGGTCGCCCGCTTGGCCCAGGAAGCCCACGGCGACCAGCCACGCTGCGCCTCGCCGGTGATCGCGGCCTTCGCGCGGGCGGTGAACGACGCCATGGACCGCCAGACACGCCAGCGCCTGCGCCCCTTCGCCCCGCGCATCGTGGGCACGGCGGATCGGCTGGACGACCAGCGGCAGGCACTCTTGCACGCGGCGCTGATCGAGATGCTGCTGCCGGCCATCGTGACCGACCTGCAGGCCAGCGCACGGACCCAGGACCAAGCTCAGGCCGCCGAATTAACGGCCGAACTGACCGGTCAGCTAACCCACGGCGATGACGTGGAGCAACTGCGCATCGCCCAGGACATCGAGTGGGACCGTGCAGCCTTGATCTGGCCTCTACGCAACGCGCTCACCGCGCGGCGGGACGGCGATGGCGTGCAGCAGGCGGAGTCGGTCGCCCGTGTCCTGATCGCCGCCGTTGCCTGTGTGGCGCGGCCAACCCGGCGGAACTGGTACTGGGACCGCGCAGTCGAGCTGCTGGACCAGCTATGTGACGTCGCCGAGGACGCCCCGGTCACGCCGGTCGCGCAAGATACACGTCCCACGGCCCTGGCCTGAACTGGCCTCGACTGGCGCTTTCGGTGAGCCGGCCATTTTCGGGCGCGCAGACGCGTTGGCCGGCTCGCCAGCCTTGCCTCTTTACGTTACGGTCCGCCCAGTAGCCGGACGCGGGCCGCAGCGATTCTCCGACTCTGCGGCCCGCCCTGCCTGTTCGCGAGCGCGACCACAATGGAAGGGTAGAACCGCCATGGCCCCGCGACTTCCCACGACCGCCGCGCCCGGCGCGGCGACCACGACGCCCGTGCGCCGACAGGGAGATGACCAGCGGCTGTGCGACATCCGCACGGCCTCGCACAAGGTTTGGAACAGCAAGCGCCTGCACGGCTGGCGGGGCAACGACGTGTTCGTCGGCCACGCCACCCGCCCGGTCCAGGACGAGTCCCTGATGGGCCCCGAGATCAGCTGGTGCGAGTGGCACTGCGCGGGCCAGTGGGACATCTGCTACGGCGCTGACGTGCCCCGCACCGGCCGCGAGATGTATTTCAGCTTCTCCAATGCCGCGGACGCCAAGGCATTCGATGCCTGGCGGGAGCAGCGCCGCCGCGAGCGCGAAGGCCGGGAGGACGATATCTGATGAGCGACGGCGTGAGCACGCGGCTGCAGCCGGTGCTGGACCATCTGAACGCAGATTTCGACAACGCGCTGAAGCGCTGGCAGGACTTCCTGCGCATTCCCAGCGTTTCGACCGATCCAGCCTACAACGACAAGGCGCGCGAGGCCGGCCAGTGGCTGGTCGACCAACTGACCGAGATCGGCTTCACGGCCGAGTTGCGCGACACCACCGGCCATCCGATGGTGGTTGCCCACCACCCCGGCCCCGGAGACGCCAGCGGCGCGCCGCACCTGCTGTACTACGGCCACTACGACGTGCAGCCGCCCGATCCGGTGGAACTGTGGGACAGCGGGCCGTTCGACCCGCAGATCGTCGATGGTCCACGCGGCCGGCGGATGGTCGCCCGCGGCGCGGTCGACGATAAGGGCCAGTTGATGACCTTCGTCGAGGCGTTCCGTGCCTGGCAGGCGGTGCACGGCACGCTTCCCGTCGCGGTGACAGCTTTCTTCGAAGGCGAGGAGGAAACCGGTAGCCCCTCGCTGGTGCCCTTCCTGAAGGCAAACGCCGAAGAGCTGCAGGCCGACGTCGCCGTGGTCTCCGACACCGGCAGTTGGGACGTCGACACGCCGGCGATCACCACGCAGCTGCGCGGCATGCTGTACACGGAAGTGACGGTAACCGGACCCAGCCACGACCTGCACTCCGGCCTCTATGGCGGCGTGGCGCCGAACCCCGCGAACGCCCTGACGCGCGTTCTGGGCGAACTGCACGATGCCCAGGGGCGCATCCAGATTCCCGGCTTCTACGACGCCGTGGCCGATCCGGATGCCGAGACCCTGCGCCAATGGCACGAGCTTGGCCTGGACGAAGAAGCTGTCCTGGGAGGAATCGGCGTGCCCGCCTCCAGCGGCGAGCAGGACCGCCCTTTCCTGGAGCGCCTATGGTCGCGCCCCACGGCCGACATCAACGGTATCTGGGGCGGCTACACCGGCGCGGGCTCGAAGACCGTGATCCCGTCACAAGCCGCTGCCAAAATCAGCTTCCGCCTGGTGCCCGACCAGGACCCAGATGCCGTGCTGGCCGGCTTCCGCACCTTCATCGCCGAGCGGCTGCATCCGGGCTGCAGCTTCGAGTTGCATACCCACAACGGGTCGCCTGCGATCAAGGTGCCGACCGACAGCCCCTACCTGCAGGCCGCACGCGATGCCCTGGCCGACGTTTATGGCAAAACCCCCGTCAACATCGGCTCCGGCGGCTCGATCCCGGTGGTGGGCGAGTTCAAGGACGTCCTGAGCATCGACACGCTGCTGATGGGCTTCGGGCTGGACGACGACCGCATGCACAGCCCGAACGAGAAATTCGAGTTGGCCTGCTTCGACAACGGCATGAAAGCGCATGCCGCCCTGCTCGAGCGGATGCGCACCCTCGCCGCCCAACGCGATGCCGCGGAATAGGTAGAGCCCCCAAGCTCTGCCCAAGAAAGCCCCGGCGGATACCGCCGGGGCTTTCTTGCTTTACGCGCCCGGATGCTCGCCGTCGTTCTGTTGATACTGCGTTTTCGGGGCATAGCGGTAGTTCGGACCGGTCATCGACCAGACCAGCGCGATCACCCAGCCCACAACCGTCCAGCCGAAAGCGATATTGATGGCAAGGATCGCCATCGCTTTCGGGTGTCCGCGCCAGACCGCCAGGGTAAGCGGCACGAAATACAGCACGACGAGTACCAGCAGCGTCCAGCCACCCAGATCCATGGTTCTTCTACCTCGCTCGTGCGCCCGCCAAGTCAGGCGCTACCATGTCCATCATCCAACGCCTCCGGCCCGCCGACCGTCACGGCCGGTGAAGATCAGGCCGAACAGCAGCGACAGCGCCGCACCGACCGCCACCGTGGTGCCCAACTGCGCCAGCATCGGAAACTCAGCGCCGGCCAGGATGGCGAACACGGCCGTGGAGGTGATCGCGCAGATCACCACCGACCGCCGGGCATCGCGGCCATGGATATCGCCCTCCTCGCCCTTCTCGGCGTCGCCGGGGCGTTCGGATTCCGCCGCCTCGCGCAGGAAGATGGCATAGTCCAGGCCAAGCCCGGCAACCACCATCAAGCCCAGCAGGTGAAACACCGTAATCGAGGTGCCAGCGGCCACCAACACACCGGCCGTCACCAGTACCGAAACGACGACGGCCCCGCTGACCAGCACCACCGGCCGTGCCCGGCGTAGACCGATCCAAAGCGCGAGCGCGGCCAGCAACCCACCAAAACCGATCCAGGTCAGGGTCTCGGTCCGATAGCCGCGCAGCAGGTCCTCGGTCTCGGCTTTCAGATCCAGCAGCCGCACGCCTGGAACCTGCGTCTTGGCGAGCGCCTGCTCCAGCCGCGCGGGATCGCGCAGTCCCCGGATAAAAGCGAAGCCCCGCGCACCATCCTGGGTGTCGACCAACAGATTGGCGACCCGGCTGCGCAACGCCGTGTGTTGCAGGTCGCCGGGCAGGACCGGACCGGCCTGCTTAGCCGTCGTCAGGTCGTCGACAAACGGATCGAAAGTGCCGGGCTCGAACGGCAGACCATCGGTCGCCTGCGCCAGCCGGTCCTCCAGCACCTCGCGTGCCGGCAAGGCAGCCAGCCGCTCGGTCTGCCGGTCGCGGCTCGGCAGGTACCGGGCCAGCGTATCGAAGCCGGCCAACACACCGGCCTCGCGCAGACTCCGTAGGGTCGGCAGCAGCGCCTCCCCGCGCTCCAGCACCTGTTGCGCGTCACCTCCCTGGATCGCCACCAAAAAGCGCGGATTGGTCGCCGCCAGATCCGCCCGCAACGCCTTATCCGTCGCCTTAAGCTCCTGCGGGGTAGGCGACAGCGCGCGCAAGTCCGCTTCCCACAAGGCATCGCCCTTGGCGCTCATCAGCGCCAGGCAAGCCAAGGCCAGCACGAGCGCAGGCCAGCGCAGCCGGGCACTTTTATGGTGCCAGGGCGCGATCCAATCCCACACACGCCGGGCCGGCGGCAATTCAATCGGTTGCGCCGTCCAGGGCAACGCGTAACGCGTCACCAGTGCTGCCACGACCAGCGCCACCAGGGTGAACAAACCGAGCTGCGCCACCCCGGGGAAGGAGGAGAAAACCAGCGGGACGAAACCGATTGCGGTGGTCGCCACGCCCAGGCGCAGCGCCGGCCAAATCCGCCGCGCGGTCGCCCAGGGACCATACCGGGGACGGGTGTGCGCGAACAGGTGCAGCGGGTAATCGACCGTGACGCCCACCAGCGTCGCCCCGAAGCCCAACGTGGTGACGTGCACCGAGCCAAACACCCCGGCCACCGCCGCCGCCCCCGCGCCAAAGCCGGCGATCAGCGGCACCGCCGCGGCCAATACGACAGACAGGCGAGAGAAGGCGAGCAGCAGCACGGCCCCGACCACCGGCAGCGACAGGGCGAGCAGCCGGCCGGTCTCCGCGTTCACCGCCGCGCGGCCCTTGACGGTGATCACCGGCGGGCCAGCGGTGGTCAGGTGGATCGGGCCGTGCTCAGCTTCAACGGCCGCCTTGGCATCGTCGAGCGCGGCCACGACGGCCCGCTGCTGGGCAACATCGAAGCCCTCGCGTTCGGACAGGGCGACCAGCACGGCACGCGCGCCTTCCTGGCCGATCCAGACGCCGTTCTGCTTGCGCGGGCCACCGCTGTCGCGCCACAGCTGCGCCACCTCGAGCGTGCGCAGCGTGGGATCGTCGGCCATCAGGTCCTCGATCACCGGCGAGCCCAGGCCGCGCAGCTCCAGCAGCAGCTCTTCCAGCTTCTGCGACAGCCCCTCGGCGGTGTAGTCGGCGGGGTCGAGCGGCGGGTTCAGGCGGTAGCGAAACGTCCGGAAGGGGTCGAGCGCACCGGCGTCGAGCGCGAAGCTGCCGTTGATCACCTGGGCGTAATAGCCGGTGTCCATCAGCGCCGCCTTGTAGGCGCGCGACAGGGTGGCCAGGCGCTCCGGCGTCGCCGTACCGTCGCCCGGCTCAAGCGCGATCAGCACCGTGCGCCCGGCCGGACCGGAGCGCAGGGCCTGGTTCATGATCGCGAGATCCTCGCTCTGCTGATCCGGCAGCAGAACCGTCAGATCGGCGCGCAGCGGCAGCAAGGCGAACACCCCGGCCGTTGCCGCCAGCAGCAACGCGACCAGCGCCCCCGCCCGGACGAACGCCTGGATTCCGGCACGCACCCTGCCCTAGGCCCCGGGCCGCAAATGGATGATCCGTCGGCCGCCGTCGCGCAGGCGCACGTCGATCGTGCGCACCTGGCAGGGCGTGTTCCCGCCATCGCCAACCAGGCCGGGCGCGCCCTGTCCATCGATATCGATATGGGACAAGGTGTAGCCCACATCATCGCCACGCGGATTCAGGCGCATGTCCCAAGCCCCGGCGGCGGCACCGTCGGGATCGGCGGACAAGCTCACCTTGAACCCGCCCTGAAGGGCCGCCGCATCGCCCTTGAGCAGGGCCCGGACTGCGTCGAAGGTCGCTTTCAGACCCGGACGTTCAGAGAGGTCGAAGGTGGCGACCTCGTTGCCCGAGGCGTCGAACACGCTCATCCGGTCCCCCTCGACGACCGCGCGCTCGCGCCGCGGCTCCTCGACGATCTTCTCTAGCCGGCGCGGCGGGACGTAGATCAACCGGCCGGTGCTCTCCAACATCTCGTCGACGCTGGTGACCAGCCGCTCCTCCCGGAACGGGACCTCGACGCGCCCGTCCTTGGCAAGGCAGCGCGCCAGTGCGTCCAGGTCTGGGCCCCCGTCCTGTGCGTGCGCCGGCACGGTTGCGCCCAGCAGCGCTCCAGCCGCCAGCCCGCCTGCCAGCAGCGCGCCCGCCAGCCGGCACGACAATGTCGATGCGATCAATGGAAACTCCCTGATGCGCTGGCCCGGACAGCACCACGCCCGGGCTCGCCAAACCGCATCCAAAGTGTGGGGTTCGGGGCCCGGATGTCTAGGGGCAAGCCGCACGCACCGCTACGCGCCTCGCGTCCAGAGCCTGACGGGAACGCCCCCTCTCGTGTCGTTAGACGCGAGCCGGCCATGGCCAACGCCACTAACGGGCGTGACCTTTCAGGAAAATCAGCTATCCTGCTGTTAAGAGGCAAAAGCGCCGGGTTCGAACCGACCTTCAGGAAGATTGCGTCCGAGATCAGCATACACCTGACATCCGCACCATCAGGGGAATGACAGCATGAACCGACGCAGCTTCGTTCTCGCCGGCGCCGGTACGACCGCCGCCGTCACCTTGTCGGGGGCGGCGATTACCGGGCTTGGCGCCCAAACGAGCATACACACCACGCCGCGCACACCGGGCCTCCTGGCCCGCCGACTGGCCAAGAAAGGCGGCACGGGACGCGCGGTGACCCTGACCGGCTGGGCCACGCCCGCGGCTGATGGACCCGGCCATTACATCGTGGTTAGCGAGGACGGCCCAGTCGCCGATCCCGCGCACGATCAACCGGCTGCCTGGCCATCACACGCGGTGCGCGTCTACCCGACCAATGGTCCGGTTCAGGACGTCTCCGGACCGGTCAAGGTGACGGGGCAACTGTTCACGGGGCGCTTCAGCGACCTTCCGACCGGACGGGCTGCCAGCCGGGTCATGGTCGGTACGGTGAGTGCCGCCTAAGCAACAGCCTGAATGGCAAGCCCCCGGCGTCCGTCTGGCGGACGCAGTCTGCTGGAGGAAGGGTATGATGTTCGCCCGTGCCGACCTGCCGAATGGCCTCTCCTTGCGCCCCACCCAGCCCGGCGACCGCGACTTTGAGAGGATGCTGCACGCCGCCCGCCGCCAGGACCTGTGGTGCGCCGAGGCGCCGGTGGACGAGATCCATGGCTTGATCGAGATGCAAGAGCGCGCGCAGATCGCCGGCTACGGAGCACAACGGCCGGAGGCGTGTTATTACATCATCGAGCGCACCGGCGTGGCCTGCGGTCGGATGGTCATCGACTTCCACGCGGGTGGCTTGCGACTGGTCGATCTCGCCCTGGTTCCAGAAGCGCAGGGCAAGGGGGTTGCGGAGACGGTTGTGCGGGCGCTGCAAAAGGTCGCCGATAGCATACCCGTAGCCATCACGCTGTGTGTCTTCGTGCAGAACGCAGCGGCACTGAAGTGCTACCGTAAACTAGGCTTCCACCCGGCAGACCGGCAGCAAAACGCGGCATTCCTGGAAATGATCTGGCATCCGCTTGCAGTTCGGCCCGCAGACGGGGCTCCCCTTTCGACGCCGGTGTAGCTGCAGCGCGCGTATTCGTTCGGCGCGCGAGATAAAGCCTTCTGGATCGACCAACCTCCATGTCTCGGGCAAACCCTCAATTGAGGATTGCCTGATAATAGATTTGTGGATCGAACGGCCCGTTCGGATTTTGCACAGCGACAAGCAGCATGGGCTCGATCCGGCCGATCTCACGATGGTGGATCGCATACAGCCCCTGCGGCAAACGCGGCTCCTGAGGTCCGGCGAATAGCAACGAAAAGCCGGTGCGCTTGGCCCAGGAAGGCGTACTCTCGGGGCATTCGGTAACCTCTATCAACGTGGCCTCGACCGGGTGCGCCCCGGGCGCCTCTCGCTCGACATCAACCAGATCAAGCAGAGTTAGGACGACTGCGGCACCTTCGTATGGGCGGAACACGTCGGCCGACAACGTTTCCAGCGCAAGCGCGTCCGTGTCGTCGTGCGTTGCCTCGACGCTTCGATCCTGCGCGGAAGGCCCGCCCCCGATTGTCGTTCGATCGCCCATACCTTCCCCTCTTGGCCCTCTTGACCTGCCGATCATTGGCAATGCTGTTAGCGTGAAAGACCTGTCCATTTCGCCAGCAGCGTTGGCGCCGTTTCCGCCAGCCAATAAAAACAAGTCTCGCGCGAACTTTCAGTTTGCCTACAACGTCATGCGCGGTATATCTTGAATACCACTCGCCTGTCACGAGAAAGCTGAACCTTACCGTCACCCCAGACAATACAGCGCGACCAACGGAAGTCGGATAGGCAGCCGGCTAGCCTCTCCTGCTTAGATGCGACGAGAGGCTAAGCGCCACCTTCACGCCTCGGTCGATTAATTCCGGCGCCGCCCCCACCAAGGCTATCGCCTGCAACCACACAGCAGGACATCAATAGGCATGTTCTAAGGGGAGAAACGCTTTGACGGATGTTTATACAGGGCAAATCATTCTGTTCGGCGGCAATTTCACGATTTTGAATTTCGCCGAATGTGCCGGCGGCACGCTCACAATACCTCAGAACACCGCACTGTATTCGCTGCTAAGCACGATCTACGGCGGCGACGGAAGATCGACTTTCAAACTTCCAGACCTGCGCGGACGGGCCCCGGTCCAGACGGGAACGCGGCCAGGCGGCAGCACTTTCTACCAAGGTACCCCCGGCGGGACCGAGAGGGTCGGCCTCACGGTGGGTCACATGCCACCGCACAACCACGCGGCGCAGATGGCGGGCAACCTGACGGTGTCGTCCGCCAACGGCAGCGTTGCTCCCAGCTCGAACACCTACCTTGGGGCCGGGGCTGGCCTCAGCAAGCTCTATACGACCGACACCAGCAGCGGGACCACCAGTGTGAAAGGCCTCGAGAACGCGAGCGTCACCGTCGATAATACCGGTGGTGGACAGCCAGTAGAAACGATGTCGCCCTATCTTCCGATCCGCTTCCAGATCGCCCTAAGCGGGCTGTACCCCTCACGCAGTTAGAACGGACAGGTCCGCGCACTATGAGGCGTAGACTCTACAGAGCCGTTTTCTGCTGTGCCTTGAACGGCCACAATCGTGCGGATACCGGCATATATGCGCGAAAGACCAAGCGACAGCACGTCAACATTTCCGCCAATCCAGTTCATCGCCCATCATCAGTGAATCCCAACACCTCGGCGCATTCTGATCACCGGTATCGCATTTCGTTCGGCCACAGTCTCTTCACGGACAGGATCGGAAAATAATTTTACGTCATTTTAATTCTACTCATGTCATCGCATGGAGCAAGCTGACTTCAAGACCTGCCGGCGCCGGGCGCCGACCAAAGAGATCGGGACGACGAAGCTCATGACGAAAGTGTTTCGTGATGCCGGGCGCACACTTCCAGCGCAGGTCGCGTCCCATACGCCAGACGCCCTTGCCGAAACTGACGCGCTGTTTGCCCTGGCCCTTGAGCCCCGCCTGCTGCTGGACGCCGCGGCAGCCGCCACAGCGGCTGATACGGCTGAAGACGGCGGTGGCAGTGACGGCTCGACAGACACGTCCGCGGTCGACCAGGGGGACGCCCCTCACACCTCTAAGGCCGCAGCCGGCGACGAACTGGCCGCGCAGACCCTCGCGAAGGGCGCTGGCGAGCTTGTCTTCATCGACACCGGTGTCTCGGGCTGGGAGACGCTGGCCGACGCGGTCGACCCGTCCGCCGAACTCGTGCTGGTCGACGCGAACGCAGACGGCCTACAGGTCATGGCCGACACGCTGAGCGGCCGTTCCGAGGTACAAGCGGTCCATGTTGTGGGTCACGGCGCGGTCGGCGCGTTCCAGCTCGGCCGCGCAACGGTCACCACGGAAAGCCTATCAAACTACAGCGCGCAGATCGAAGCCGTGGGCAACGCCCTCTCCGCTGAGGGCGATATCCTGCTGTACGGCTGCTATGTCGGCGCCGACGGCGCAGGCAGCGCGTTCCTGCAAGCGCTGGCCGACGCGACCGGCGCAGATGTCTCGGCGTCAGAAGACCTGACTGGCGCATCCAACCTCGGCGGAGACTGGGACCTCGAAGCCGCCGTCGGATCGGTCGAGGCCTCTAGTCTAATCGATTCCAGTAGCGGGTTCACCGGAACGCTCGCGGTTAGCGACGAAAACTTCGACGGTCGAGGTTTCATCGACGTCACGTCGCCCAGCACCACGATCGGCGACTGGATTTTCGGCGCAAGCGCCAGCAACCGAATGGCAACGCCAAGCCAAGCAGAGGCGCCCTACAACCTGAATGTTGACGAGGGCGCGAGCGACCGAAATCTTGTCTGGAACATCAACGGGCTCAATCTGACGGATTTCTACTTCACCTCTGCCGATGGCAGCGACTTTACCCTCTCTTCTTTCGATTTCGGAGCCGGCTCTGGGAGTAGCATGTCACTGACGATCTCGGGCCTCCGGGACGGCTCGACCGTTGTCAGTGCCGAAAGCGTCAACCTCTCCTCCTCCGACAGCACCGGCAACATCACCTACACGCAAAAGGGCAGCACTAGTGGCGGCGACTATGGCACGCTCACGTTCGGCGCCGCCTTCAACAACGTCGATCGGATCAACTTCTCGTTCAGCGCGGCCGCAGTTCCCGAGATCGACAACATTACCGTCAGCCTGTCGGACACCACGGCCCCGACGCTGACCTCGATCGAACGGCAGACCCCCAGTACGGGCGTGACCAACGCCGACAGCCTGACCTTCCGCGCCACCTTCAGCGAGGGCGTGCAGAACGTCAGCACCGACGACTTCACGGTCTCCGGCGGGTCCACGGCGAGCGTCACCGGGGTATCGCAGGTTAATGCGACGACTTACGACGTGACGGTCTCGGGCGGGGACCTTGCCGCCTTCGAGGGAACGGTCGGGCTCGACGTCGCCAGCGGTCAGGACATCGCCGACACAGCCGGCAACGCCTTCGGCGGCGCGGAACCGGCAACCGACGAGACCTATACCCTCGACAACACGGCCCCCAGTCTGAGCGTGCCCGACCTTGTCACGGCCAGCGACAGCGGCTCGAGTGACAGCGACGACCTCACCAGCGACACCACGCCGACCGTCGAATACACCGCCGAGACCGGTACCACCGTCGAAATCGACTGGGACGACGGCAACGGGTTCGTCGCAGCCGGCACCGGCAATGGCAGCGCGCAGCAAGCCACCCTGGCGTCGGCCTACGCCAGCGACGGCGCCAAGACGATCACCGTGCGCGCGACCGACGGCGCCGGCAACGTCTCCAGCCAAACGCACACCATCACGCTCGATACTCAGGCCCCGACCGTGGCGACCAACACCGGCGTCAGCGTGAACGAGGGCGGCACGGTGACGGTGGGCAGCAGCGCTCTGGCGGCGAGCGACACCGTGGATACCGACGCCAACCTGGTGTTCAACCTGACCGGCACGACCCACGGCGCCCTCGCGCTGAACGGGAGCACGCTGTCCAACGGCAACACCTTCACCCAGGCCGACATCGACAACAACCGTATCACCTTCGTCCACGACGGCAGCGAGACCACATCGGGGAGTTTCGCGTTCACCGTTCAGGATACCGCCGGCAACGTGCTGGGCGGCCAGAGCGCGTCGGTCTCGGTGACGCTGCAGAATGACAATACGCCGGTCGCGAGCAACGACACCGACACCACGAACGAGAACAGCTCGATCAGCCGCAATGCGGCGAACGGCGTAATCGATCCCAACGACACCGACGGCGACACGAATGCCAGCCTGAGCGTGACCACGGTCAACAACGGCACGACCAGCGTCGGCGCCGGGGTACAGATCGCCGGCGACAACGGCGGCCTGTTCACGATCAACGCGGATGGCTCCTACGCCTTCGACCCGAACGGCGAGTTCGACGATCTCGCATCCGGCAGCCGCGCGACGGCTGTGACCTATACCCTGTCCGACGGGGCGACCAGCGACACCGCGACCCTGACCGTCACGGTCACCGGGCTCAACGACGCGCCGACCCTGACCGGCGGCACCGCCACCCTGAGCGGCACGGACGAGAACACGACGTCGGGTGGCACCACGGTCGCCAGCATCCTGACCGATACCGGTTATGCCGATGCCGACACCGGCGCCAGCAGCGGCATCGCGGTGACGGGGGTGAGTGCGAACGGCACCTGGCAATACTCCACCGACGGCACCGTCTGGACGGCCTTCGGCGCGGTCAACACCTCGAGTTCCCTGCTGCTCGGGTCCGGCAGTCAGGTCCGCTACGTGCCCGGCAACACCGGTGAGACGGCGACCTTCGCCTTCCGCGCCTGGGACCAGACCAGCGGCACCGCCTCGACCAATGGCAGCCCGCAGAGCGCCGATACCTCGGTGATTGGCGGCACGACGGCCTTCTCCACCACAAGCGCCAGTGCCAGCCTGACGGTGACGGAGATCAACGACGCACCCACGCTGACCGCGAGCGGCCAGAACCCGGCCTTCCAGGAAGGCGACGCCGCGCCGGGGGCGGACCTGTTCTCCGGCGTGACCGCCTCGACTGTGGAGAGCGGCCAGAGCTTCTCCGGCCTGAGCCTGACGGTAACCAACCTAGCCGACGGCGCGGGCGAGATCCTGCGCCTGGATGGCTCGGACGTCGTGTTGACCGACGGCACCAGCGTCACCACCGCGACCAACGGCCTGACCGTCGATGTCTCCGTCACCGGCGGCACCGCGACCGTCAGCTTCACCGGGGCCAGCCTGTCGGCCGCAGCCTTGCAGACGCTGGTCGATGGCCTCTCCTACCGCAATACCAGCGACGCCCCGACCACAGGGGCGAACCGACTGGTGACGATCACCGGGGTCACGGACAGCGGCGGCACGGCCAACGGCGGCGACGACACCGCCGCGCTCAGCATCGCCTCCACCGTCTCGCTCACGCCCGTCAACGATCCGCCCGTCATCGGCAACGTGGACGGCGCCAGCAGCTCGGTCGTCGCCGGGACCGGCAACGCCAATATCGACCTGTTCGATACCGCGACCGTGACCAACCCGGACAGCGCCGACTACAACGGCGGCTTCCTGACGATCGCGCAGACCAGCGGCACCACCAACGGCAACTGGGGCCTCGACGGAACGACGGCGACCGCCGGGGGCGATGGCACGATCGCCGCCGGGGAAACAGTCGCGGTCGGCGGGGTGAGCCTGGGAACCGTCGACGCCACGGCCGACGGCCAAGGCGGCAACGCCCTGACCATCGCCTTCGACGCGAACGCCACCTCGAGCAACATCCAAACCCTGTTGCAGGCGCTGACCTATGGCGCGCCAAGTGCTCTGGGCGCCCGTACCTTCGATCTGACCCTGAACGACGCCGACGGCACCGCCAACGGCGGCGATCAGGACACAGCGGTTTCGTTCACCGTCTCCGTCACGCCCAATCCACCGATCATCGGCAATCTGGACGGCGACAGCGTCACGGTCGCGAACGGCACGGCCATCTCCATCGATGTCGGCGGCAACGCGACCGTGAGTGATGCGGACTCGTCGACCTTCGACGGCGGCAACCTGACGATCGCGCGGACCTCGGGGCTGTCCGGGGACTTCTCGCTGACCGGCAGCGGCGCGACCGGCGTCAGCTCCGGCCCCAGCTCCGGGACCGCCGACGGCACGATCGCGGCCAGCGAAACCGTCTATGTCGACGGCGTCTCCGTCGCGACCGTCGCCGTGGGCTCCGACGGTCAGGGCAGCAACGACCTGGTGCTCACCTTCAACGCCAACGCCACGCCGGCCCGCGTTCAGAGCCTGATCCACGCGCTGCAGTACAGTTCCTCGGCCGGTGGCAGCCACACCTTCGATCTGAACGTGAGCGACTCAGCGGCCGGCCCCAGCCAAGCGACCTCGAGCGCCGCCAGCTTCACGGTCGATGTCGACTCCGTGCCAGTGAACACGGTCCCCGGCGCGCAGACCGCAACCGATGGGCAGGCGCTCGCTCTTGGCGGCATTTCGGTCGCCGACGCGGACAGCGCCAACGTCACCACGACCGTTGCCGTGCCGGGCGGCGACGGAACCTTCCAGGCAAGCGCCAGCGGCGGCGCCACACTGACGGGTGCCGGCACCAACAGCCTGCAGATCGCTGGGACGGTGGCGGACGTCAACACCACGCTGGCAAGCCTGACCTACAGCCCGGCGGTCGACGCCACCGGCACACAAACGATCACGGTCACCACCAGCGACGGCTCGAGCGCGCCCGGCGGACCGAACACCGATGTCGACACGATCACGGTCACCGTCTCCGACCGGCCGACGCTGGCGAACCTGGACGGCGACACCGTGAGCTACAGCGAGCAGGGCGGTCCGGTCGCGCTTGACGCCGGCGGCGACCTGACACTCGGCGACAACGACAGCGCCACCTTCACCGGCGGCAGCCTGACCTTGGCCTACCAGTCCGGCCAACAGGCCGAGGACCGGCTGGTGATCGACACCAGCGGCACGGTCACGCTGTCTGCCGGCCAGAGTGCGGGCAGCACGGTTTCCATCGGCGGTACGGCCGTAGGCACACTCCAGCCTGGCGCGACCGGCGGCTCCGGCGAGGGGATGACGATCACCCTCGGCGCCGGGGCTACCCCGGCGCGCCTCGCAACCCTGATCGGGGCGATCGGCTATGACAACACGGCTGGCGATACGCCCAGCGCCGGCGACCGCACGATCCGGGTCACGGTGGACGACGGCAGCAGCGCCGGCGCCAGTGACCCCGCCGACGTGACGGTCCAGGTGACAGCCGTCAACGACGCCCCGACCGCCAGCGGCGTCCCGACGACGCTCACCGCGACCGAGGACGTGGCCAGCAACGTCGACCTGACCGGCCTGACGCTCGGCGACATCGACGCCGGGGCGAACCCGATCGCGCTCATCCTCAGCGTCGACGCCGGCACGCTGACCGCCGCCTCCGGCGGGGGTGTCACGGCCGGTGGGACCGGCTCCGACACCCTCACCTTGACCGGCAGCGTTGCCGACCTGAACGCCTTCCTAGGCTCAGCCAGCGCGGTCGCCTATACCTCCGCGCCCGACGCCAGCGGCACCGGCGCCGCGACCCTCACCCTGAACGTCAACGACCAAGGCCACAGCGGCAGCGGCGGCGGTGACGTCCTCCTCGGCAGCGCCAGCATCAACGTCATAGCCGTCAACGACGCGCCGACGGTCGACGCCGCCCCTGTCGACCAGACGGCCACAGAAGACGCAGCGTTCGACTACCAGTTGCCGGCGAATACGTTCGGCGATAGCGACGCAGGCGACACCTTGACGTTGACGGCAGAGTTGGCCGACGGCAGCCCCCTGCCCGGTTGGCTGAGCTTCGACCCGACGACCCGCACCTTCTCCGGCACGCCCGGCGACGGCGACAGCGGGACGCTGAACGTGGCCGTGACCGCGACGGATGCCACAGGCGAAACCGCAACGGCTACCTTCGCGCTCGCCGTCGAACCGGGCGGGGACCCGGTGAGCCCAACGGTCACCCCCCTGACCCGCGGGCCGGTGCAGGTGACGGTGATCGACACAGGCGGCGAGACGGTACTCGTCGCAACAAGCAACCAGTCCGTATCTGGCAATGCGCTGGCCGCGATCTTGAACACCTTCGACAAAGGCAACTCCCCGCTGGCGCAAACCTTCCGGCAGGCTTCCAGCAACGCGTCGGATGTACCCAGCCAGACGCTTCAGACGGCGCTGGGCGACCCCACCACCCGGAGGGCGCTCGCCGACATCAACGCCCTCAGCGGGGAGGCGTTGATCTTCGATGGCGGCCAGTGGCAGCCGCTGAACCTGGAAACACTGCTGCAGCTGTTTAACGTTGCCGAGACATCTGCGGCGAACGATACGCCCAACAGCCCAGTTCAGGACCCCACGCCAACCAACGCGCTTGCCACGTCCAAGCCACCAGCGGCGAACACCGGTGGGGCTGACAACAGCGCTCCCGCCGGGGACTCGCAAGGACCACTCGCGGCTGGCCGCCTAGCCACCGGCAACGACCATAGCGACGCGGTCCTGGCCACCGCCCGGGCAACAGCCAAGGCACACTGGCTCGACGCCGCGATCACCGCCCTTGCGGCGGCTGAGCCGCTCGACAGCGGCGCGCCGGAAACAACGCCACAGAGCCACTCGACCCCAGGCGCAACTGGCGGTTTCAGCGATCAATTGCGCGCACGCGCCGGCGCATTCGACCGCGAAGCCGCTGCGTTGGCCGACCAGCTCGCCGAAGTGGCGAGCTAGGACAAAAGCACCAAGAGCCACTGCAGACGCTCGCGGGCGCTTCGAATGGCATCGGTAACTTACGGCAACCTT
The DNA here is from genome assembly GCF_000515255.1 of Rhodovibrio salinarum DSM 9154. Taxonomy (NCBI): domain Bacteria; kingdom Pseudomonadati; phylum Pseudomonadota; class Alphaproteobacteria; order Rhodospirillales; family Rhodovibrionaceae; genus Rhodovibrio; species Rhodovibrio salinarum. The sequence goes on from NZ_KI911559.1 coordinate 3,242,576, forward strand.
CTTGTGCTGGGTTGGGTGCCGCACTTGGTTAGAGCAAATGCGTCCGTTGACAGTCCTTGGGTTAAGGTCTTTGAGAAATAAACCCTATATGATTCACCATTCATTTACCCTTAACATACAATATTAATGATATTGAAAACCTGAACGAAAAATCCAACGAGGGTATATACAAGTGCAGGTTCTGAGCATGGACCGCCGACAAAGACTGCGGTCGGGTATTGCGATTGTCGTTTCAGGCGTAATGCTTGGTGCTTGCGCGATCCAACCGGAACCGTTGACGGGGAGCGAAACGCAGGCGCGGATCGAATCGGATCTGCAGGTGATGTTCTCCGAGCAGGAGCCGATCGACGGCCCGCTGACGCTGTACGAGGCGATGGCCCGGGCGGTGATGTACAACCTCGATCACCGCGTCGAGGTAATGAACGAAGCGGTCAGTCAGAACCAGCTCAACCTGTCGCGCTATGATCTCCTGCCCCAACTGGTCGCGGAGGCCGGTTACCGCAGCCGCTCCAACGTCGACGCCTCATCGTCCGAAAACATCGAGACCGGCCAAGAATCCCTCGTCCCGTCGACCTCGCAGGAGCGGGACAGCTTCACCGCCGACCTCAACCTGAGCTGGAACATCCTCGACTTCGGCGTCAGCTATTTCACCGCCCAGCAGCAGGCTGACCGGGCGATGATCGCGTATGAGCGGCGGCGCAAGGTCCTGCACGGCATCATCCAGGACGTTCGCACGTCCTACTGGCGCGCGGTCGCCGCGCAGCGCCTGCAAGACCGCGTCGGACCATTGCTGGAACGCGTGGAGCAGGCACGATCGGATTCCGAGCGGATCGAGCAGCTGCGCCTGGACAGTCCGCTCAACGCACTGAACTACCAGCGCACCGTGCTCGACGCGAAGCGCCAACTGCAGACGCTGCGCCAGGAACTCGCGCTCGCCAAGATCGAGCTGGCCACGCTGATGAACCTACCGCCGGATCAGGACTTCACACTGGCGATGCCCGAAGAGGACGTCGTCATGGGCGCGCTCGCGCTCGAACCGGCGGAACTGGAAGAACTCGCCCTCGCCTATCGCCCCGAACTGCGGGAGGAGGATTACCAGTCGCGCGTCTCGGCCGCCGAGACCCGTAAGGCGCTGGTGCGCTTCCTCCCCGGCCTCGAAGTGTTCAGCGGGCTGCACTACGACAGCAACGATTTCCTGGTGAACAACAACTGGGCCGACTACGGCGTCCGGGTGTCCTGGAACCTGCTCAACCTGCTCTCGGCCCCGGCACGGCTGGAACGGGCGGAGAGCCGGGAGGAACTCGTGATCGCCCGCCGGCAGGCGCTGTCGATGGCCGTCCTGACCCAACTGTACGTCTCTTATCGGGGCTATCGGATGGCCGAGGAGGTGTACAGCACCAATCAGGAAGTGGCCGACGTCGAAGAACGCATCCTGGAGCAGCTGCGCAGCAGTCAGCAGACGGCGACCGGCGGCGAACTCGCCGTGATCCGGGGTGAACTGAATGCCCTGGTTGCCCAGCTCCGCCGCGACCTCGCCTTCGCGCGGGCGCAGAACGCGCTGGGCCAGATCTATGTCACCGTCGGCGCCGATCCGCTGCCTGAGACGATCGAAGCGGCCGAGGTCGGAACCGTGGCCGCCGCGATCCGGGAGACCATGCGCGGCTGGCAGGACGGTGACCTGTTCATGCGCTCAACCCGCATGGATGTCGGCGCCGAACAAGGCCTGCCGGATATCAGCTGACCCGCGCTCGCACCGCCGGCGTGGACCACGTGTCCAGGGCGCGGACACCTATCGCAAGGTAGCGACGATAGCTCTCAGAGGAACTCCATGCCCGATCGCCGTGCCCGCCCCAAGCCGGTCCCGCTAGGCGCAGGCCTGTTAGCCTTCGTCCTCGCGGCCACATTTGGTCTGGCGGGGGCCGGCGTTGGCCACGCACAGGAGGCCGCGTCGGAAAGCGCAGGGACGAAGGCGCGGACCTTTGCCGACACCCCCTCGCTGAACCGCCTGCTGGATCCGGAAGACGGCCGCGTGAGCGCAGATGGGACACTCGGCGCGTACGAGGCCCGCGCGCTGATCGAACCTCGGGCCGAAGCGATCCTATCCAGCGAAATCGGCGGACGCATTCTGAAGCTCCCGGTCGAAGAGGGCGAACGCTTCGCCAAGGGCGACGTCTTGGTGGCTTTCGATTGCAGCTTCCATCAGGCCGAGTTGCGCGCGGCGCGCGCCGAGCTGACCCGGGCCCAGCACACGTTGGAGAACAAGGAGCAGCTGGCGCGCCTCAACTCGGTCGGTCAGCTGGAGGTGGCGCTCGCCCGGGCCGATGTCGCCAAGGCGCAGGCGCAGGTTCAAACCCGGCAGCTCTACATTGACCGGTGCCGCTTGACCGCGCCTTACGACGGCCGGGTCGTCGAACGGCCTGTGAACGTCTACGAGACCGTCGGCAAGGATCAGGAACTGATGAGCGTGATCGCCGCCGGCGATCTCAAGATTCGCCTGATCGTCCCCTCGCGCTGGCTCGCCTGGCTGACGGACGGGCAAAGCTTCCAGCTTACGATCGACGAAACCGGCAGCACCCACAGGGCGCAGGTGACCACGATCGGCGCACGCATCGATCCGGTAAGCCAGACCGTGCCGATCAAGGGCACACTGCGCGATCACGACCGATCCAAGACAGGTCTCCTGCCGGGGATGAGTGGTACGGCTCAGTTCGCGCCACCCAGCGACGGTTAGGCCAGGACGCCCCTCCGGCTGCGGGTATTTGCCCAGCCGGAAACCGAAAGCCCCCGGGATTACCCGGGAGAGGCCCAATGCAAGCGACCGATCCCAAACTCCGCGGCTTTTCCACGTTCCTCCAGCTCGAGCGGTCGGCCCGCCATGCCGAGAGCGTCGAGGCGCTCGGCTTCGTTGCGGTCAACGAAACACGTCGGCTGCTGAATTTCCGCCAAGCGGTGCTGGCGGCCGGGGGAGAGTCCAGCCGGCCACGCGTGCAGGCCATCTCCGGCGTTTCCGTGCTGGAGCGCGACGCGCCCTTCGTGCACTGGACCGAAAAGCTGCTGGCCGACCTGGCGGGCGCAACAACCGCGCGCCAGGTCCGGCGGATCGGTCCTGACGATGTCCCAACCAAGCATCAGGCCGGCTGGACGGAATTCGCCGCCGGGCACGCGCTTTGGGTCCCGCTGATTGCGCCCGATGGCGAGATGCTGGGCGTGCTCTGGCTAACCCGGGACGCCGCCTGGAGTGATGGTGACCTCGTGCTCGCCGAGCGGTTGGCGGATTGCTACGCCCACGCCTGGCGCGCGCTGGCTGGCCGCAAGGCGGGCCGGCACACACGACGCTGGCCACGCGTGGCCGCCGCCGTGGCAGGCATCGGTCTGCTGGCCGCGCTCGCGATTCCGGTGCCGCAAAGCGCCCTGGCCCCGGCCGAAGTCGTGGCGGCCAAGCCACGGGTGGTCGCCGCGCCGATGGACGGGGTGATCGCGCAGGTGCACGTCAGTCCCAACCAGTCGATCGCGCCCGGGCAAAAGCTTTTCTCCTTCGACGCGACCGAGCTGGAGAGCCAAGCGGCGGTCGCCCGACGCGCCCTGGCAATCGCGGAAGCGGAGCTGCGCCGCGCCAGTCAGGGCGCATTCGCCGACCGGGAGGAGACCGCCAAGCTGCGCGTTCTGGAAACCAAGCGCGATCTCCGCGCCGCCGAACTTGCGCAGGCGGAGGAACGGCTGTCACGCGTGACCGTCACTGCCGAACGGCCGGGCGTGGCGATCTTCACCGATCCCAACGAGTGGGTCGGCCGGCCGGTGCGCACGGGTGAACGGGTGATGCAGATCGCCGACCCCAACGAGACGCGTCTGCGCATCGACCTGCCCGTCGCCGACGCAATTCAGCTAACCCGGGGCGCGCAGGTCGCGCTGTTCCTGGACGTGGCGCCGCTGCAGCGGGTGCCGGCCAAACTGGCCCAGGCAAGCTACGAGGCCGCGAAAACGCCGGACAACATCCTGGCCTACCGCGTCTACGCCGACTTCCCGACGGAGCTGCCATCCCAACGGCCCGGTCTTCAGGGGACCGCCAAACTGTACGGCGAAGAGGTGCCGCTGGCGCTCCATCTCTTCCGCAGACCGCTTGCAAGCGCACGTCAATGGCTGGGGTTATGAGCCTCGCTGCTGCAGCCCCACGTGCCCAAAGTCCAGCCCCTGGGGCGGGCCAACTGCCCGACGTTCTGCCACCCCTTCGTCCCGACCTGGAACTCCTGGAGGCCCCGCAGGCCGCCGACGGCAGCCCCAGCTGGACGATCCACGATCCGGTGCGCAACAGCTTTTTCCGGATCGGCCATACCGCCTTCCAGCTACTCGCCAACTGGGACCTGGGCGACCCCCGGGACGTTCTGGAACGGGTCAACGCCGCCACGCCGGTGCAGGTCGACGCGGGCCAGCTGCAGCAACTCCTGCGTTTCCTGTCGGCCAACCAGTTGGTCCAGACAGGCGGCCAACTCGACCTGCAGGATCACCTGCGCCGGCTGGCGCAGCAGAAGCGCAGTCCCTGGAGCTGGCTGCTGCATCGCTATCTGTTTTTCCGCATCCCGCTGGTACGTCCCGACGGCTTCCTGACCGCGACCCTGCCCCTGGTGCGCCCACTGATGCGCCGGGGGTTCATGCGGCTGTGCCTGGCCCTCGGCATCATCGGCCTACTGCTGGCGCTCCGCCAATGGGAGACGTTCACCCACACCTTTGTCAGCTTTCTGAGCTGGCAAGGCGCGGTGGCGTTCGCAGCAACGCTGGCCGTGACCAAGGTGCCGCACGAATTGGCGCACGGCTACATGGCGAAAGCCTACGGCTGTCGGGTGCGCACCATGGGGGTCGCCTTCCTGGTGTTCTATCCGGTGCTGTTCACCGATACGACGGACGCCTGGCGCCTGGTGTCGCGGCGGCAACGGCTGATGATCGGCGCGGCCGGCATGCTGGCGGAGGTGATGCTGGCGTTGCTCGCAACCTTCGCCTGGTCCTTCCTGCCCGACGGGATGCTGCGCTCGGGTGCGTTCCTGCTGGCGACCGTAACCTGGACCATGACACTGCTGGTGAACCTCAACCCCTTCATGCGGTTCGACGGCTATTACCTGCTGTCCGATTGGCTAGGGGTACAGAACCTTCAAGCGCGGGGCTTCGCGCTTGGCCGCTGGAAGCTGCGGGAACTTCTGTTCGGTTTCGGCGCGCCGCCACCGGAGCGGTGGGACCGCCGCACCGGACGTTTGCTACTGCTATACGCGTACAGCACCTGGATCTGGCGGTTCTTCCTGTTCCTTGGGATCGCGATCCTGGTCTACCACTTCTTCTTCAAGGTGCTGGGCCTGTTCCTGATGGCGGTCGAGCTGAGTTGGTTTATCGCCCGGCCGATCGCTCAGGAGTTGGCGCAGTGGTGGCAACGGAGGCGGGCCATGCGCCTGAACCGCAACCTCATCGCAACGCTCGCCGCACTGGCTGGCGTGGTCCTGTTACTCACCTGGCCATGGCAAAGTCGCGTGCCCGTGCCGGCCGTGCTGCAGGCGGGTCAGCACACTGCCCTGTTCCCGCCCGTGCCCGCGCGTCTGGTCGACATCGCGGCCAGGGATAGCGCCCAGGTTCAACAGGGGGATCTGCTGTACCGCCTGGACTCGCCGGAGCTGGAACACGCGCTGCGCCAGACCCAAAAGCGCATCGCGCTGGCCGAACAGCTGCTGCGACGTCAGGCGGCGAGCGCGGAGACACTGGGCCGCCTGACCGTGCTGGAACAGGAGTTGGCCGCCGACCGGACACGGCTGGACGGCCTGCGGGCACAACAAGCGCGGCTCTCGGTGCGCGCACCGATCGCAGGCAGGTTGAGCGACGTGCCCCCGGAGCTGGCCACCGGACAGTGGATCACGCGCGAGCAGACGCTGGGGCGGATCATCGGCACGAGCCCGGCACGCCTGCGCGGCTATGTCCGGGCGCGTGACGTCGCCCGCTTCGAGGCCGGCGCGGCAGGCCGTTTCTACCCTCAGGATCCAGCACGCGCGCCGATCGATGTCAGAGTTGGCGCACGCGAAACGGTCAACGCCAGCCGACTGGAAATCCCGTATCTGGCCGCGACCTACGGCGGCGGGATCGAGACCGAACGTCGACAGACCCGTGACGCCGCGGCCGAGATCGCCGGCAGCGGTCTGGTGCCGCACACGCCCGTCTACCGCGTCGAGATGGCGCCACGCGCAGACCAAGCCGCGCCCGAGCAGGTCGTGCCCGGCACCGTCATGGTCGACGGCACGGGACGCAGCCTGATTGCCCGAGCCTGGCGCAGTGCGGCCGCCGTGCTGATCCGGGAAAGCGGTTTCTGAACGCCAGCGTTACCAGCCACCGTCACCGCTTTGCGATAATCCAGACGGCGTGCACGATGCCCGGGATATAGCCAAGCAGGGTGAGCAGGATGTTGAGCCAGAATTGACCGCCCAGGCCAACCTGGAGGAACACGCCCAACGGTGGGAGTAGGATGGCGAAGATGATGCGAATGATGTCCATATTCGTATAGATACGAGCGACCCATCAGGACTGCAAGGCATACCAGAAAGCGTCACACGTCTGATCCAGGCCGTGCGCCTTGTGTCCCGATCGTGCGTCAACGCCCAAGCACGCGCCGGCTCGCAGCGCCGCTAAGGCTCGACCGAGGGCGGCAGACGGACCCAGACCGCATTGCGGTGCAGCTTGAAGGTCGCGGGCGTGCGACTGACGATCTCACCGTCGGCGTTGACCCGCTTGGGCTTGGCTGGCGTCTCGACGTGGAACTCACGCGCCCGAAGGTTCGTCACACTGCGCCAAGCATTGTGGGTGCCACGCATAAACGCAGGGAACAGGATCGGCAGGCGCCACAGCGGCTGCGGTTCCAGGCTGTAGAGGTCCAACCGTCCGTCATCGATCGAGGCGTCGGCGTGCACCCGTACCCCACCGCCATGACGCACCCCGTTGCCGACCGTGAGCTGGATCGAATTCAACGTCACCAGCTCGCCGTCACAGGTCACGTAGGCGCGGAAATTCCGCCGGGCCCGCGTCAGATCCAGCAATGTCAGCAGATAGCTGAACACCCCGTAGCGCTTCGGACCGGCCTCCAGGCGTTCGGCGACGTCGACGCTCAGGCCGATACTGGCGGCGTTATAGAAGGTGTGGCCGTTGACCTCCCCGACGTCGATGTCCTCGAGCCGGCCGGTCCGGGCGAGCTCTGCCGCCGCGATCAGGTCACGCGGGATGCCCAGCGTACGCGCGAGATCGTTCGCGGTGCCAAGCGGCAGGATCACCATCGGCAGACCGGTCTGCATGAAGGCCGGCGCGACACTGGACAGCGTGCCATCGCCGCCGCCCACCGCGACCTGGTCGACCTCGTTCGACAGCTCGACGATCCGCATCGCCATCCGGTCGGGATCGTCCGCAATCTCGCGTATCACCGATCCCGCCGGACCCAAGGCCTGTTCGATCTCATCCAGCTGGTTCTCGAGCTGCGCGGCCTTCGCACGCGGCAGGATCAATAGGATCCGCCCGGTTTGCTTCGTCGTCACGTGGTCGTTCCCCCACCGTACGCCGACACGTACGCACAGACGTACGCGGCTCATCGTATGCTTGGACACCTGACTAGCTATACATACGATCGCGGCGCAAAAACCCTAAGGCGACCGCAGCCTCAGAAAACTCACGCACGAGAGAATATAGGCGAGCTGCGCATTCCCAACACCGGCCGGCATCCGACCCTGCCTCGTACAACATCAGTATGCCGACCAACCGTACGCCCAACCTGCTGTCAACAGACATGTTCTCGGCACGATCCGCCCGATCGGAAAGGCAGAACTGTCAACTTGGCGATCGAACGGATTTAGCATGGCCGCCGACACCTACTTGCCAAAGCGCTCAGACGAACACCCAGGACACGGTACAAGGCCGTTTCCATGCTAGGCTTGCGCCCAAAAAAGACGCGCAGCTTCTTCCGCAGAACTGCAGATTGTCTTAAGGAGCTTGTTAAAGCCGGGGGATATGAAGCGGGGAGATGGAGCGCTTGCGGATGAGGGCGCAACGTCAATCAGGAGCTGATCGGCACACCCACGCGCGTCGGCTGTCAGCCGACCATGCGCTACTGGCCAGCGCCTGGCTGCTGGTACTGGCCTGCTGTGGGGGGATCGTGGGCTGGCTGGCCTATGCCGACGCCCCGCCACACCCTCCGGTCATAACCGCGACCCTGCACACCGGCGACCTGCCCGCCCCATCACCTCCCAAAGCCGATCTCGTGGACGAGGAGGTCTCTCCCTGGACCCTGCATTTGGCCGCGCAGGACATCCTGACTTCGTCACCGGACGGCCCGGAGGCCACAAACGACGCTGACGCTGAACCGGAAACGCCGGCCGACACAGCCGAGATCAGCACGCCCCCCATATCCGACCTGCAAGTCGCCGCGCGCACGGACGACGCGCAGGGGACCGACGCCGCCAATTCGTCCTCCGCCCCGCCCTTGCCGCCGGCTGTCCCGCAAAGCGATGCGCCGCGCGTGATCGAAACGACGGAAGCCGGGCGCTACAGCGTTCAAGTCGGGGCATTCAGAGAGATCGAGAATGCGATCGCGCGCGCCCAGCAATTAAGCCAGGCCGGCTATGACGTGCGCATCGTACACGCCTTCGCCACCCGCAGCCGGCTCTACATGGTCCGGCTGGGGCAATTCGACGCCCGGCCAGCGGCGATGGCCTATGCCCGCCAGCTGGCTCAAGACGTCAAGGTGGAGACCTGGCCGGTCCGCAATTAGCTTCCAGGCAGCCGCATCGACGCTGTCGATGCCCGTCGGATCAGACCTTGCGTTCCTCTACCCAGTCACACACCGCAGCGAAGGTCGCGCGCAGGGCCATCGCCTCGCCGCCCTGCGGTCGGCCTGGTTTCGCCGACGGATTCCAAGCCATGACGTCGTAGTGCGCCCAGGAGGTCTTGTCAGGCACGAACTCGCGCAGGAACAAGGCCGCCGAGATCGCCCCCCCGAACCCGTTGTCCGGCACGTTGACTAGGTCAGCGACCTTGGAGTCGAGCCAACTGCGGTAGCCCTCGTGCAACGGCAGGCGCCACAGGGGATCGCGCTCCGTCCGGGACGCATACGCCAAGCGATCGGCCAGCCCGTCGTCATTGGTGAACAGCGCCGGGACATCCGGCCCCAGCGCGACGCGCGCCGCCCCTGTCAGCGTGGCGAAATCGATCACCAGTTCGGGGTTGTCGCGTTCCGCCTCGGCCAGGGCATCAGCCAGGACAAGCCGGCCTTCCGCATCCGTATTCCCGATTTCCACCGTCTTGCCCTTGCGCGTCTGGACAACGTCCTGCGGCCGGAAGGCATCGGCGGAGACGCTGTTCTCGACCGCCGGGATCAGTAGGCGCAGGCTGACCGGCAGCTCCGCGTCCATGATCAGCTTGGCCAGCGCCAGCGCGTGTGCGGCGCCGCCCATGTCCTTCTTCATCAGCTTCATGCCGGCGGCCGACTTCAGGTCCAATCCGCCGGTATCGAAGGTGACCCCCTTGCCCACGAGGGTTAGCTGCGGCCCACCGCCGTTGTTCCAGCGCAAGTCGACCAACCGGGGTTCCTGCGCCGCGGCCCGACCGACAGCATGAATCGCAGGATAGTTACGTTTGAGCAGCTGATCGCCCTGAATCGTCGTGGTCTTGCCGCCATAGCGCTTGCCTTCCGCACGCACCGCCTCGCCAAGGGCTTCCGGCCCCATGTCATTGGCGGGCGTGTTGATCAGGTCGCGGGTCAGCGCTGTCGCCTGCGCCAGGCGCAGCACGCTGTCCCGGCTGGCCGCCGTCGGCCGGACCAGGCTGGCCGGCTCGCTCTCACGTGCTTTGTAGCGGTCGAACGCGTAGCAACCGAGCAGCCAGCCAAGCACGGCGCGCTCCGCAGCCACGCGGTCGTATTGCCCTTCCAGCCGGTAACGCCGGCGCGGCAATTGCGTGGGCAGGGCGGCGAAGGCCCAGGGGTCCTCGATATCCTCGACCCCGACCAGCACACGCGCGAGCGGCCCCTCGTTGCCCGGCACCAGCGCATAGCTACCCGGCTTGCCCGTGAAACCGCTGGATTGCACCCAGGCGGCCACGAAGCCGGGCTGACCGGCCAGCCAGTCGTTCAGTTGATCCCGACCGAGCGGGGTAAGCGGCAGCGTAGATTCGTCGGCGTCTTCGACCAGATAAGAGGTCAGGTCCATCGGCTTGGGCCTCGTGCAGCGGTACGTGCCAAAAGACAGATTGGTTCGGACGCGAACGCGCCCGGAGAGCGGCTTAGCGCAGGACGGGCCAAGGATAAAGCCTGCTTGCGGGTGGGAAGGATGCGCGCGAAGGCTACTCGGTACCGATCAAACCGCGCTCGACATAGTATTTACGCGCGCCCGGATGCAACGGCACCCCAAGGCCATCAAGCGCGGTTTCCAGCCGGATGCGTGATCCCTTGGGATGTCCGTTGTCGAGCAGACGGCGGGTGCTTGGATGCCAGAGCGCCTGGGTGATTTCGTAGATCGTGTCCGCATCGGCCTCCGCGCCCACCAGCCACTGCGCGCCAACCGCCAGGGTCTCGGTTTGCGGGATATTGCGGTAGGTCCCGGCGGGGATGCCATGTGCGGCAAAGAAGGGATAGGTACGGTGCAATTGTGCCGCCGGTTCGCCGCGGATCGGCAACAGCGTGATGGGAACGTCGCGCGCCAGATTGGCGATCGCGTTAGCGGGCGTGCCGGCGACGAAGAAGAAGCCGTCCAACTCGTTGCGCCGCACGGCGTCAGCCGCCTGACCAGCGGGCAGGCTGCTCACCTGCAGATCGTCCGGCGAAAGACCGTACGCCTTCAAGATCAGTTCGGCGTCGACCCGGGTGCCCGAACCTTCCCGGTCAAGCGAGATTCGCTTGCCCGCAAGGTCGGCGACCTCCAGCACGCCCGCATCCCGACGGATCACGAGATGCAGCGCTTCCGGGTAGAGGTTCGCGATCGCGCGCAAGTTGTCCATCGGACCGCGGTCGGCAAACAGCCCCTCGCCCTTGTATGCCCAGAAGGCGACATCCGCCTGAACGAAACCGGAATCGAGGCTGCCCTGGTGAATCGCCTGGACGTTGGCGACCGACCCCTCGGTCGACTGCACCACCGCGATCATCCCCGGCACGCCACAGCTGCCGCCGGTATCGCACGAACGGCTCCCGGGCGGATTGCTGATCGCGTTCGCGATGATGCCGCCGATCGGATAGTAGGTCCCGGCAGTACTGGCCGTCCCGATCCGGAAAAAGCGCAGTTGCTCCGCCCCATAGTTCTGGGCCCGCAGCCCCGTGGGCAGGAACAGGGCACCAGCGGTACCGGCCAGACCCGCAAGCAGATGCAAGCGCCCACGCTCGGGCACACGCCCGTCTCGTGACCCGGTTGCGGACGCGTCGTGACGATCGCGGCGACGGCCGATGACTCGGATCACGGTCTGGACCTCCCAAGACAAGGGTAAGCACGCGCGGACACGAAGCGAAACTGCCATTCGTATAACAGCGCCGGCGACAATCTCGACTTTCTAAACCTATCAGGCCTATCCCGGCCCTGCCAGTTGCATGACCGATCCATCGCTTGCCGTAATATCTGGCGAACGACATATCGGAACCATGGCATGGCCCCTGCTCTCGCTCAGTTTCCCTTGTCTGTGTCGATGCGCCATCGGACTCGCGGGGCTGCTGTTGGCGCACGCGACTGTTGTCGGATCGGCGATGGCCGAAAAGATGGAACACGCCGACCTCACCCCCATCCGTGCTGCCTATCCGGCCGCATCTAACACCATCGAGCTGGGCCATACCGCTAGCGTGACCGATACCGTGACGGCCGAGATGATCGCCCAGGTGCTCCGCCAGCGTCTGGGCTATCATGTACACTTGGTGCTGGCCGACGTGGCGTTCCTGTATAGCGCGCTGGGAAACAAGCGGATCGACGTATTCCCGGGCGCCTGGACACCGGACACGCACGCCGTCTTCCTCAAGCGTCTCGAAGGTCGCACCCAGACACTGGGCACGCTGAGTTACCGCGCCCGGGTCGGCTGGCTGGTCCCGGATACGATACCCGCGACCCAAACCGTGATCGGGCTGGACGACCTGCGCGCGCCAGCTATCCGGCAACGGTTCGCGGGCCGGATCCATGTCGGGGAGGCCGGCTCCGGCCTCGTGCGTCTGTCCGAACGGGCACGCGCGCTCTATCGCCTCAAGGACTGGTCGCTCGTCCCGTCAAGCCAGGCGGGCGCAACCTTGGCTCTCAAGCGCGCGGGCAAGCGTGGGGACCCCATCATCGCGACCGGGCGCAAACCGCACTGGGTTTTGGGCGCTCTCAATGTACGGTTCTTGGAGGACCCGAAGCGGGCGTTCGGCGGACCACAGCGCATCCGCATCCTCGGCCACCGCACGTTCACGGCCGACCATCCCTGGGCGGCGCAGGTACTCTCCCGCATCAACCTCCCGCCGGAGCTGCTGCAAAAGCTGGTGACCTCGGCCCACCAGCAAAGCGTTGATACGGCTGTCGACGCCTTTCTGGCGCAACATGGCAGCCGTGTCAGATACTGGGTCACCGGCCGGATCGGCCGGTAATCGACCCGCCGCGCGCTTGCGCAAATTCCCACCAGCCCGTAGACGGGAGATCGGCGCAACGCAGCTACGCGCGCGGCGCGTCGGTCCCACCGCGGCTGCGTGCTATGTGTGATCTCTTGCGCCGCTTCCCGCCCGCCAACGATCATCCAGTCTGGATATCAAACAGATGTCGAGCAGCGGTCAGGAATCAGCCGAGCCCAAACGCCGTCCAGCACGCGAGCGGATCGGGTTCGGGCTGGCCGGCATGCGCTATGGGGCGCGCGAGATGGCGGTGCTGGCGGTAACCGCCGTCGGCCCGTTCGCGGTCGCGTTCGGCGTTGCCGCACAGCAGGGCGGCATGGACGCGCTCGGCGCTGCTTTGATGACCGGGTTGGTATTCGCCGGCGCCTCGCAGTTCGCCGCGCTCGGTCTATGGCAAGAGCCGCTGCCCGTGTTCTCCATCCTGCTCGCCACCGTGGCGGTGAATTCCCGTTTTCTGCTGATGGGCGCGGCCCTACGGCCGTGGATCGCCCACCTGCCGGGCTGGAAGGTCTATCCCAGCCTGTTCTTCCTGGTCGATCCCGTTTGGGCGAAATCGCTCAAGGAGTTCGACGACGGGATGGACGATGCCGGATTTATCATCGGCGCGGGCCTGGTCTTTTGGGTCGTCTGGACCGTGTTCACAATGGCAGGCTACGCACTGGGCGGCGGAATCGGCGATCCGGCCCGCTGGGGCATCGACGTGCTGATGCCAGCCTTCTTTGCCATCATCCTAACCGGCATGTGGCGCGGGCCAGGCGATGCGTTGCCATGGGGCGTCGCCGCCGCCACCGCACTGATCGCCGCGCAACTGCTGCCTGGGATGTGGTTCGTCGTCCTGGGCGGAATCGCCGGGGGACTGACCGGGGCGTTGCGCGATGAGCGCTGAAACCTGGGGCCTCGGCCCCTACGCCGTGATCGGGTTGATGTCGGTGGCAACCTATCTGCTGCGCGCCGGCGGCTTGTTCCTCACCAAGCGGGTGCCCCTAACCCCACGGATCGAGCGATTTCTGGAATACCTTGCCGGCTCGATCCTGATCTCTTTGGTGGTTGCGCTGGCGATTAAAGGCGGTGTCGTCACCAGCCTGGCCGTACTGACCGCCACGGCTGTGGTGCTGCTCACCCGCCGCAGCATTCCGGCGATTTTCGCGGCTGTAACGCTGGCTGCTGGCCTGCGTGGGCTCGGCCTGTTCTAGCTGGCGCACTCAGCACGTACATCCGCTGGCGACATTTCGGCAGCGGCGGATGGCAACAGGCTGCGCACGCTCTGACACGCAAGAGCGGAACTTCTCCCCGCGTTCACCTGTTGCAAACCGGCGAGCCAACCAAGCGCACGCTGCGCCATGAGCTCACGCAACACGCGGACAGGAGAAACCGAGATGACAGCGCAACACACCGATACGCTGCCGCCGAGCCAGGAAAGCGACGAGGCCGATCGCAAGCAGCTTGAGATGGCCAAGGCCGAAGGGGCGAAATACAAGGAATCGCTCAACTACATGGTCAGCGAGGTCGCGCACACTGGCGGCTCCAAACGGGCCGGTGACTATATCGTCGCCTTCGCCCAAGAAGAGGCCGAAGGCATGTACGTCTTCAACGAAGGTGCCCTCGAGTGGCGGGATCCCGGCGAGGAAAACTGCCATATCGAGGTCGCGGTGCTGGATGCGACCGACCAACGCTTTATCCCTGGTCTGACCATCCACGTGACCGTGCGCGCCACCGACGGCGGTCAGGTCGCCTCGTTCCAGGCGCCCTTCCTCTGGCATCCAGGCCTGTATCACTACGGCCGGAACATCCAGGTTCCTGGCGACGGCACCTACGACCTGCAGATCCACATCGAGGCACCGACCTTCATGCGGCACGACTGGGTGAACGGCAAGCGCTTTGCCGAGCCGGTCACGGTCGCCTTCGAGAATATCGAAATCAAAACCGGCCAAGATTGAACGCAGACCGATCGGCGGCGCCCCACGACAAGGACCGGTACCCTCCCACCGGTCCTTGTCCTTCTGCGACGGCTAAGTGCGCTCATGCCTATGCAGGTTCGCCAGCGGGCTCAGGGGCCGCCGACACGAGGACGCTCCGTCAGAACCGGGCGAAACGGTTAAACAGAATGATCAGTTCGTTGTCCGTCCGGCAGTCCATTTTCGCCTTGATGTTGCGGATGTGCGTACGCACGGTCCAAAGCTCACTGCCGCGCTCGTAGGCAATCTGCTTGGGCACCAGCCCACTTGCCAGTTTCTTCAGGATATCGAACTCCGCCGGCGACAGATCGAAGGTGTCGATCAACCCCTTCGCACCCGTCTCGGAAATCTGGCCGAATTCGACCATCATCGCGACAACCTGCTCGTTCGGCCCGGTATCGGTGGACGCGAGCCAGTATTCGTTGATCGTCACGATTTTCAGGATCACGCGGTTCAACGACCTGGGATCGAGCAGGGAGGTCACCACTGCTCCCCCGCTCGGCGTGTCGGCATCACAAGCCCGCTCGACCGCACGGGAAATCATTTGGGTATTTTCGGGATTCTTACAGACGAGATGACCGGCTTTCACCGTTAGCGTATCTTGCGAGGTCAGATAGCTCCCCGCGAACAGGTTCGTGTGCAGGACTTCGAGATCTCGGTTCAGCAGGATTACGCTGATCGGCAAATTTTCGATCAGCGCCATCGACGCACTTGGGACGATCATCCGGCCCCCGGCCCCACTGTTCGCACCACCTTTCCTCGGACAGCACCGCTTTCGGACCGGATGCGTCCAACGGACAAGCCGGCCTCCCGCTTCGCGCGCGTCATGTTATGTCCCCGTTTTAATCTTCAGGTGGGAATTGCAGGCGCCGTCCGTCCCACCTTGTCCGTCGCGACAGTCATGCGCCGGGCATGCGAACTCTCCCGGCCAAGCCTCAGACCTTGCAGGTCTTATTATACCACATATTTGCGCCCCCTTTGTTGAACGCAAAAGAGGTAAAACCGCACAAGTTCAACTTTCGGTACTCCTGATCCCTTCGACCTTCAAGGTCAAACTTACAAACATCGATACGAAATTTTGACCAGTGCGGTTAGGCCACAGCAGCCAGGACGGATGCTTTCCGGAAGCCGCGAGATGACGATTAGGCTCATATCAACCTTCACTTGGTGGCATAATATCTGAACCGAATGCCGCACACCGCGCTTGCCGGGGGGGCCGGCGCCGCCCATCCTTAAAGGAAGGGCCTGGATTAAACGAACCTTGGCGCCGCGGTGTGCGCCCATCTCTCCCCTAGCTTAGGCACGCACGAGACCGTCGCGCCGGACCAGGAGGACGCCAACCTAGGAAACATCGTGGCACGCCCCCCGCCCCTTTGCGTGGGCGACCGTGTGAGCCACAATCTTATGTACAAGCCCGCTGTCGCGCACGAATCTTTTAACCGACAGCCGGATGATCCACGTCGGAGTGAGATCGCGATGAGTCAGAGCCAGGTTTTCGACAATCTTCGTGAACGCTATGGCACGCGTCAGCATGCGGAGATGTCGCTGCAGGAATACCTCCAACTCTGCGGCCAGGATCCGACGGCCTATTGCAGTGCGGCCGAACGCCTGTTGGAGGCGATCGGCGAGCCTGAGATGCTTGATACTTCTAAAGATAGCCGCCTTGGACGCATCTTTCAGAACCGCACGATCCGGCGTTATCCGGCCTTTTCCGACTTCTTCGGCATGGAAGAGACGATCGAGCGGCTCGTCGCCTTCCTACGACACGCCGCTCAAGGGTTGGAAGAGCGCAAGCAGATCCTCTATCTGCTCGGGCCGGTTGGCGGCGGCAAATCGTCGCTGGCCGAGCGCATGAAGAAGCTCATGGAAGACCAGCCGATCTACGTTCTCAAGGCTGGCGACCGTACCTCGCCGATCTATGAGAGCCCACTCGGCCTGTTCGATCCGGACCGCGACGGCCCGAGCCTGGAAAGCGAATACGGCATTCCGATCCGCCGGCTGCCCGGCATGTGTTCCTCCTGGGCGGTCAAACGCCTGGACGAGTTCGGCGGCGATGTCTCCAAGTTCACCGTCGTGCGCCTGCACCCCTCCAAGCTGCGCCAGATCGCCGTCGCCAAAGCGGAACCGGGCGACGAGAACAATCAGGATATCTCCTCGCTGGTCGGCAAGCCCGACATCCGCATGCTGGAGTTCTACAGCCAGGAAGATCCGGATGCCTACTCCTACTCCGGCGCGCTGAACCTGACGACCCAGGGCATGCTGGAGTTCGTCGAGATGTTCAAGGCGCCGCAGAAGATGCTGCACCCACTGCTGACGGCGACGCAGGAGCGCAACTACGTCGGCTCGGAGAACGTCGGCGCCCTGCCCTATCAGGGCATCATCATGGCCCACTCCAACGAAAGCGAGTGGAAGTCCTTCAAGGCCAACCGCAACAACGAGGCCTTCCTGGACCGGATCAGCCTGATCCGCGTGCCCTACTGCCTGCGCGTCGACGAAGAAGCGAAAATCTACGACAAACTGCTCGCCCAGTCCGAACTCGCCAAGGCCCCGTGCGCGCCCGGCACGCTCGACATGATGGCGCGCTTCTCCGTGCTCACACGCCTCAAGCCGCACGAGAACTCCTCGCTGTACGCCAAGATGCGCGTCTACAACGGCGAGGACCTGAAGGGCACCGACCCGCACGCCAAAACGGTGCAGGAGTACCGCGACGCCGCTGGCGTCGACGAGGGCATGGACGGCATGTCCACCCGCTTCGCCTACAAGGTGCTCTCGGAGACCTTCAACTTCGACACCTATGAGGTGGCGGCGGACCCGGTGCACCTGATGTACGTGCTGGAGAACGCGATCCGGCGCGAACAGCTGGATCAGGAGCGCGAGCAGAAATACATCGCCTTCATCAAGGAGGAACTCGCGCCACGCTATGCCGAGTACATCGGCAAGGAGATCCAGAAGGCCTATCTGGAAAGCTACGAGGACTACGGCCAGAACCTGTTCGACCGCTACATCGCCTACGCCGATGCCTGGGTCGAGGGACAGGACTACAAGGACCCGGATACCGGCCAGATCCTGGACCGCGACGCGCTCGACCGGGAGCTGTCGAAGACCGAGAAGCCGGCGGGCATCCGCAACCCGAAGGACTTCCGCAACGAAGTCGTCAAATACGCCCTGCGCCAGCGCGCTCAGCAAGGCGGCACCAACCCGCGCTGGACCTCCTACGAGAAGATCCGCGATGTGATCGAGCAGCGGATGTTCTCGCAGATCGAGGAACTGCTGCCGGTGATCTCGTTCGGCAGCAAGCAGGACAGCGAGCAAGCCGGTAAGCACCAGGCCTTCTTGGAGCGGATGGTTGCCCGCGGCTACACCGAGCGACAGGTCCGCCGCCTGGTCGAATGGTACATGCGCGTGCGGGAGGCCGGCTAGGGTGGCGCGCCGGACCGGGCGGCCGTCCCGCCGGCCCGAGCCCCGGGCCCGACAGGCCCGGGCCGCGCCTGATCCCGCGATGACCGGGAGGTCTTGAGCGCCATGCGGATCATCGATCGCCGGGAGAACCCCAAGGGTAAGAACCTCGGCAACCGTCAGCGGTTCGTGAACCGGACGCGCACGCAGCTGCGCGAAGCGTTGGCGGAGAACATTCGCCGACGCAGCGTCTCCGACACCTCCTCCGGCGAGACGGTGACGATCCCCACCGACGGTACGCACGAGCCGGAGTTCAAGCGCGACCCGTCGATCGGCCAGCGCAGCCGCGTGCTACCAGGCAACAAGGAGTTCCGCGAGGGCGACGAGATTCGCCGGCCGCCCCAGGGCGGTGGCCGCGGGTCCAACGCCAGCGAGGATGGCGAAGGCCAGGACGACTTCGTCTTCACCCTCTCGCGCGATGAATTCCTCGACCTCTTGTTCGAGGACCTCCGCCTGCCCGACATGGTGAAGCGCGAATTGAAAGCGGAGGAAGCGGCCAAGCCGAAACGCGCCGGCTTTTCCATGAGCGGGCCGCAGAACCGCCTCAACATGGTCCGCACGATGCGCTACTCGCTGGCCCGGCGGGCCGCGCTCGGCCGGCCGAAACCGGCCGCGATCGAGGAAATCGAGCGCGAGCTTGAGCGCCTGGAGGCCGGCGAAATCCAGCCTGCGGACGGACGGCCCGCCGAGGCGCGGATCGAAGAACTGAAGACCCGCCTGGAACAGCTCAAGCGCAAGCGCAGCAAAGTGCCGTACATCGATCCGTACGACCTGCGTTACAACCGCTTCGAGCACGTTCCCCAGCCGATCGCCCAGGCGGTGATGTTCTGCCTGATGGACGTCTCCGCCTCGATGAACCAGGAGATGAAGGAACTCGCCAAGCGGTTCTTCATGCTGCTGCACCTGTTCCTGCAGCGGCACTACGACAATGTCCACGTCGTGTTCATCCGGCACACCAACTTCGCCAGCGAGGTCGACGAGGACACCTTCTTCCACGGCCAGCAAACCGGCGGCACGATCGTCTCCTCGGCGTTGCAGGAGATGCTGCGGGTCGTCGAGGAACGCTATCCGACCTCGTCCTGGAACATCTATGTCGCCCAGGCCTCGGATGGCGACGACGTACCGGGCGACGTGAAGCACTGCGTCGAGCTGCTGCGCGAGCAGATTCTGCCGATCACGCAGTACATGGCCTACGTTGAGATCGATCCTGGCCAGCGCCTGCGCACCGGCTTCGTCGACAGCGACGAGAGCGATCTGTGGCGCGGCTATGAGCCGCTCAGCCAGGGGCAGGAAAACTTCACAATGCGGCGGATCGGGGAACCGGGCGACATCTATCCGGTGTTCCACGACCTGTTCCGGCAGGAGGAGACGACGTCTTGAGCACGGACAAGCCGAAGTCCAGCGGTCGGGGTACCGGCAAGAAAGCCGGCGGCCAGCGCCGCAGCCGGGCCAAGACGGAATCTCAGAAGGCAGGCGCCACGACGACAGGATCGCAGAAGCCTGGTGACAGCAAACCTGGCGCCCCCGCGGTCAAGTCCGGCCAACTGCTGTTCGAAGGCGCCGACTGGAACTTCGACACGATCCAGCGCACCTATGACGCGATCGAGGAGATCGCGCTGGGGGAGCTCGGCCTGGATCTCTACCCCACCCGGCTGGAAGTCATCACTTCCGAGCAGATGCTGGACGCCTACGCCTCCGTAGGCATGCCGGTGATGTATTCCCACTGGTCGTTCGGCAAGCGTTTCGCCCAGCAGGAAACGCTGTACCGCAAGGGGCTGCAGAGCCTGGCGCTGGAAATCGTAATCAACGCCAACCCCTCGCTCTGCTACATCATGGAAGAGAACACCATGGCGACCCAGGCGACCGTGATCGCCCACGCCGCCATGGGGCACAACCACTTCTTCAAGCACAACCAGACCTTCAAGCGCTGGACGGATGCGGACAGCATCCTGGAAGACCTGCGCTATGCCCGCCGACTGGTCGCGGAGTGCGAGGAATATCACGGCCAGCAGGCGGTCGAGCGGATTCTGGACGCCGCGCACGCGCTCTCCGCTCAAGGTGTCGACCGCGACCGCCGTGGCGATCGGCCGGACCTCGCCGCCGAACGCCGGCGCGCGCACCAGCAGCGCCATGCCGAGCGGGAAGCGACCGACGACCTGTGGCTGCGCACCGTGCCCAAACCCGCCGGCGGCCAAGTGCACGAGCCCGAGGACGAGCAGCTGGAAGCGCAGCGCCGTGCGCTCGGCCTGCCCGAGGAAAACCTGCTGTACTTCCTGGAAGCGCACGCGCCGCTACTGGAGAACTGGCAGCGCGACCTGCTGCAGATGGTGCGCGAGCTGGCCGCCTACTTCGAGCCGCAGCGCCAGACCAAGATGATGAACGAGGGCTGTGCGACCTGGACCCACTACCAGATCATGAACCGGCTGCGCGACCAGGGCCGGATCGACGAAGGCACGATGCTGGAGTTTCTGCATCTGCACGCCCACGTGATCGCGCAGCCCAGCTTCGACGACCGCGGGTTCTCGGGCATGAACCCCTACGCCCTCGGTTTCGCGATGATGCAGGACATCGAGCGCATCTGCACCGACCCCAGCGAGGAGGACACGGCCTGGTTCCCGCAAATCGCCGGCAACGGCCGCCCGTTCGAGACGCTGCGCGAGGCCTGGGCGGAATTCCGCGACGAAAGCTTCATCCTGCAATACCTCTCCCCGCGGCTGATCCGCGAGTTGCGCCTGTTCAAGCTACGCGACGACAGCGCGGAGGATAACTATGTCGTCGAGGCGATCCACGACGACGCCGGCTACAAACGCCTGCGCCGCGCGCTCTCGGAAGCGCATGACCCGGTCGCCGCCCAGCCACGGATCGAGGTGGTGGAGGCCAACCTGCGCGGCGATCGCAAGCTTTACCTGGAACACCGGGTGCAGGATCGCCGCCAGCTGGACGCGATGGAAACCCGCCGCGTGCTGCGGCACATCGCCTTCCTGTGGGGCTACGACGTCCAGCTCACGGAAGTCGACGCCGATACGGACGAGCGCCTCGCGGTACATAACCCGAAGGACTGAGCGCCGCCGGCGATACGGCGCCCTTCTTCCGCCAAGTCAGAAGCTGACAGAGAGCGTGACCGAGACGATGTCGACGTCGGTGTCGGTCGTCGCTGTGAGGTCGCCGCGGGCCCCGTTGCCGGGGTCGCCGGCGTCGAGGTCGATGGTGCGCGACGGCATGAACAGGTGCGCGTAGCCGAGCTTCAGGCGGACCCAGCTCTCCGGCGTCCAGTCCACCCCCAGCGACAGCCACGCCCGGTCGGCGTCGGGGATGCGCGGCGTCAGGGTGTCGTCCGGCGCCGGCGACCAGTCGTAGGCCGCGCCGGCGGACACTGCCAACGCCTCGCTCGCCCGATAGCGCACGCCCACCGCCGCGAACCAGCCATCGTTCCAATCCTGGCGGGTAATATCGTCGGGCTGGCCCGGGTTGTCGAACGCGACCTCGAGGGAGTCGAACGTGCTCCAGTCGGTCCACTGCGCCTCGCCAAGCAGTGTCCAGCGCTCCGACACCCGCTGACTCAACCCCATGGAGACCGAGCGCGGCGTGGTGACGTCCGCGCGCGCATTTGCATCGGGGAACGGCACGCGCGCCGAAAAGTCGGCACCCCCCTCGAGGCTGTGGTCGACGGCGGAGCGATAGGCAACACCGAGCCGGGTGCCTGCAACCGGCGTCCAAAGTGCGCCGAGGTTGAAGCCCAGCGCCCAATCGTCCGCGTCGACCTCTGCGAATCCATCTCCGCTCGGCGTGAAAACCGCATTCGACAGAACACCCCGGTAGTACTGCGCCTGAACGCCGGCCCCCAAGGTCAGCGTGTCGCTCGGGCGGAAGGCCAGCATCGGGTTGAGGTTGTAGGTCGTCACTTCCGTGCCGACGGCATGATACCGGCCCTGCCAGTCGCGGCCGTAATCCGTCTCCAGGCCAAACGGCGCGCTGGCGGAAAAGCCGAGCGACAGTTTGCCGCCCGCAACCTCCGCATCCAGCGGGATGGCCGCGTAGAGCGCCGGGGCAACCGGATTGGGCATGGCATCGCCGACACGTGCGCGCCCATTCGCAGCAGCCCCCGCCGCGTTCGTTCCCCGCGCCTGCGTGATCTCGCTCTGCGGCGCGATCAGGGTCGCGGTGACGCTGGCCGCCGGGGCATCGACCAGTCCGGCCACGGCTGGGTTGAAAAAAAGGTTCTCAAGACCATGCGCTCCGGCAGTCGCCCCCGCGACAGCGCTTCCTAGAGCCCCCGTACCTTGCTGGCGCAGTTGGTAGCCGCCCGCCTCGGCCCTGTCCGTGGCAAAAAACAGTGCCAGTATCGATAGGACCAGCGCCTCCCCGGCATTAAGTTTATACCGGTTATGGTGCCTCCCAACGCCCCCTGTCTTAAACACGTATTTACCCCTCCCCCGCGTTCTTCTCGGGCATCATAGCTAAAGTGGCATGACAATGCTTAAATGGTGGTACATTAAAGTGAATTGCCTACACCGTTATGCAGATTAATCTCTTCTTCACACTGTTAACGAACGGTGAACGCCCCCGCGCCTCCGTCGACCACACCGACACGGCGCCGACCCTGCAGCCAGAGATGCCCCAGACCCTCCCGCCCGCGGACCACACGGAGACGCCCACGGCAGAGCCCGGCCGGGCGCGAACGCAGGACAGGGCAACTGCGGCCGTCGAGCAGGAATTAACGATTCGTCGGTTTCCGCCGGTCTTCCTCGATCCGGAAGTGGAAGCCGATTTCCGGCGCGATTTCTTTAACCGGTCGCGTGCCATCCTACGTGCCGCGCTGTTCCTGGGCGCAGCGATCTATGGAGCGTTCGGGGTCCTGGACCTGCTCGTGGTCGCGCCGGATAAACTGACCCCGCTACTTGCGATCCGCTTCCTCGGCGTATGCCCGATATTGATCGCGATGGCCTTGGCGGTGAATACGGCAACCTTCCGCCGGTTCGCGCAGTTGCTGTTGGGCGGCGGCATGGCGATGGCGGGATTGGGGATCATCGCGATGACCCTGGTGACCGGACCGCCCGTCTCGGGCTGGTACTATGCCGGACTCAGCCTGGTGATCGTCTATTCAACCAGCGCGATCCGACTGCACTTCTTCGTAGCGGTCGGCGTGACCGTCCTGCTGGCGATCGCCTACGTCCTGGCGACGGTCCTTCTGAACGATCTTGGCACGGCGATGGTGACGGCGAATACGGCCTTTCTGATCGCCACGGTCGGGGTTGGCCTGCTGTCGAACTACACGGTCGAGCTGTTCGCCCGGCAGCGCTATGCCCATGAAGACCGGCTCCAGATCGCGATGCGCGAGGCCAACTTCCAGCGCAGTCAGGCCCACGCCGCCAATCAGGCGAAAAGCCAGTTCCTGGCGACCATGAGCCATGAACTGCGCACGCCCCTGAACGCGGTCATCGGGTTCGCCGAGGTGATCTCGCTGCAGATGTTGGGCAAGATCGATAATTCGAAATACAGCGATTACGGCGAACACATCCTGAAAAGCGCCCGACACCTGCTGGGCATTCTGGATGACATCCTGGAACTGGCGAAGGCCGACGCCGGTGCCTTGCGCCTGAACGAAGATGTCGTGGCAATGGACGAGACGCTCGACACCGTCCTGACGTCCGTCAAGCAAGCCGCAGGCGAACGGGGCGTGCGCCTGCAGGCAAAACCGGTCGACCCGGAGGTCGACCTGCGGGCGGATCCACAGCTGATCCGCCAGTTACTGACCAACCTGCTTACCAATGCGATCAAGTTCTCCAGCGAGGGCGGCCGGGTCACGGTCACGGCCGGACGTGATCATGAGGGCGGCTACGAAATCACCGTGGCCGACAAGGGAATTGGCATCGACACCACCGACATGGAGCGGATCTTCGAACCGTTTACCCAGGTGGAATCGGCGTTCGCCCGCGGCCACGGCGGTGCCGGACTGGGTCTGCCACTGGTGAAAAAGATCGTCGACCTCCACGCGGGACGGCTCGAGATGAACAGCAAGCTTGGCGCCGGCACCACCGTGCGCATCCGTTTCCCCAGCACCCGCGTGCTTAAACGCGGGGCAACCCCACGCCCGGCTGACCGGAGATTCAGTTAGAGCGAGGCTCTCATACGCCTAAGCGAACGAGTGCCTGCGCAACTGGTCATGCGACAGCCCGCGTTCCAGCGCACCAGAGGCCGGCCAAGCGCTCGACTGGCATCGGTGAGGGCGCCTGCAGCAGATCTGCCCTGCTGAGCGATCGCTTCAAAGGTATCATCCCGCCAGTCTTTGGATCGACGCCGACAAGCGTTCAAGACGCTCTTCGTTCTGGGTGATTCGCGTCTGAATGTCGTGGGCGGCCGACTGCGACTTCTGCGCCAGGTTCTTGACCTCTTGCGCCACCACCGCGAAGCCCCTACCAGCATCGCCAGCCCGCGCCGCCTCAATCGTCGCGTTGAGCGCCAGTAGGTTAGTCTGCTCGGCGATCCCGTTCACGGCATCCGCCATCCCCGTGATCTCGCGGCTGGACTGCTGCACCTCCCCAAGCGCCGCATCGGTCTCGTTGATCACGCGGCGGCGATCGGTGACATCGTTGCCGTACATCAGATATTTCGACACCTGACCGTCGACCTCACGAACGGCCGTAAACGATCCATCCAGGACGATAAACTGTCCATCGCCTCTAGGCCATTCCACTTCGATACGCAGACCAGACTCACCCGCAGCGTCAATGTCAGCCGTCGTGACGAACTCCGTCAGCTCGCAGGCCTGGCTGATGCCACGGCAGCGTTGACGCAGAAACTCGTTCATGTCGACCAGCTGTCCGGCCGGGGTCCATTCGGCGATCGCGCTGCATTGACTGATCGATTTCAGCCGCGCGTTGAACTCGACCTGCTTGGTTTTGGTCGCGGTGATATTGGTTTGGATCGAGATGAAGTTCTCCAGGTTACCCTTGGCATCGAACACAGGATTGATGGCGAGTGAGATCCAGTAGGGCTGGCCTTGCCGGTCGTAGTTCAGGATTTCCTCATAAAACGGTTGCTGAGCGTTCAGTTTTTCGCGGATCCGGGTCACAGTCTCCGGATCGGTCAGTTCGCCCTGCAGCAGTTCGCCTGGGCTCTTGCCCTTGGCTTCCGCCGCCGTAAAACCGGTCA
Source organism: Rhodovibrio salinarum DSM 9154 (assembly GCF_000515255.1). Taxonomy (NCBI): domain Bacteria; kingdom Pseudomonadati; phylum Pseudomonadota; class Alphaproteobacteria; order Rhodospirillales; family Rhodovibrionaceae; genus Rhodovibrio; species Rhodovibrio salinarum. The sequence goes on from NZ_KI911559.1 coordinate 3,267,755, forward strand.
GCCGCTCAAAACCTGGGTTGACGTAATGGATGCGCCGATCCGGCCCGGTAATGATAACGGAGTTGTCGGTTTCGTTAGCGACCAGCGACAGCAAGCGGAAATCCTCGCGCTGTCGGACTTGTTCGCTCACATCCTTGACGAAAGCCGTGTAGAACTTGCGCCCATCGTCGAGTTCGATGCGTGAAAGAGAGAGCTGTCCCCAGAGGACCGATCCGTCCTTGCGGTGAATCTCGACCTCGCGGCTGGTTCCCACGATCTTGTCCTGCCCGGTCGACCGGTTCGCATTGACGAAGCCATCGTGCCGACCGCGCATTTCAGGGGGAACGAGCAGCTTCACGTTCTGCCCAAGCACCTCGTCGGCGCTATACCCCCACAAGGCCTCCGCCGCTTTGTTGAAAAAGGTGATGCAGTTCTGGTCATCGATGGTGACGACTGCATCGATCGTCTGCTCGAGCGTTTGATTGATCTGCGTCCGCGCCGATCGCTGCTCGCTGACATCCTTGACGAAAGCCGTGTAGACGATCTTGCCGTCCGGCATACGCACCTTGGAAAGCGAAAGGTCGCACCAGACCTTCTGACCGTCCCTACGTTCCAACTGAACTTCGCGGCTGGTCCCGACGATCTTGTCGCGACCTGTCTCGCGGTTCGCATTCACGAAGCTATCGTGGCGTGCCTGCATCTCACGAGGCACAAGCAGCTTCACGTTCTTGCCAACCACTTCGTCCGCAGCATAGCCCCACAGCCGCTCGGCGGCTGCGTTGAAATAGGTGATACAGTTTTCGTGATCGATGCTGACAACCGCGTCGATCGCCTGATCCAACACGGCCCGCAGGTGCTCACCGGAATCCGCTTGATACCGGGTTACTCCCGCGCCCTCTTCGTGATTCCGGGATCCGAGATCGCCTTTCAAAAGGCGTATAAGACTTCTAAGCATAGCAGTGCCTGCAGCAACGAACCCGACCGACGTGAGTTTGCCCCATAGGAGTTAACGGCAGGTTTCGAGTCAAATTCGATGCTGGGCACGCACATCGACCGAAGCGCCCCAGCGCCAGCGCCAGCGACGTTTCGCCCGTTTAGCTGCGGCCCAAACTGGAGAAAGAGATAAAGTCGTCTTCCCCGGTCACGGAAAAGGGGCCGCGGTTCCTGCCCGCGACCCCTCGCCAACGCCGCCCATGTGTCGGCGGGGTGAGACCGTCACGCAGCCGGTTTGGTCAAGCGCATCACCACCACGCAGTTGGTTTCGTCGGAGAACACCTCGCGCTTGGCGTCCGGCACGGTGGCGGCCAAGCGCGCCATGTCTTCCTCGCTACGGTAGATCAAGCTCCAGTCGGCGATAAACTCGAGCGGCCACAGGCTGGCCTCGGCACTCCGCTTGACGTTGCCCAGGACAAGCCGTCCGCCTGGGGTCAGGTGCTTATACAGCCGCTCGATCAACTGGCTGGTACGCCGGTCGGTCAAGTAGTCGATCAGCCCCACCGAGTAGATCAGGTCCTGAGCCGGCATCTGCTCCAGGAACGCGCCGGGGCGCAGCAACTGCATGAACGAGGTCCACAAGCAATCGACACGGGCCCGGCCGCCGTGTTGCAGAACCCGCCGCCGGCTTTCCGTATGCGCCAGGTCGAGCGCACGGCGGTCTTGATCGATCAGGGTGAAGCGGGTCGATCCCGGCAGGCTGAGCGCGTCGAGATAAGACTGCACCTCCTGCGCCGGGCCGGAGCCAAGCGAGGTGATGTGCGTGGTGTCCTCGCCGTTCTTATCGAACACACAGTCGGCGATCTCGTCCTTCATCATCAACATGCGGTTGGCGACGAACTCACCAATGAACACGCCCAAGCGGTGACAGATCTGGTTGTACGCGCCGGTGCCTTCCCACTTGTTGTCGTAGATCTGCTGCATCAGCAGGAAATCGCCCGGATAGCCGAAAGGCTTGTCGTACCCGCGGTGCCAGATGGGTCCGCCCACCAGCTCTGGGGTCAACACCTCCTCGGTGAATTTCTTGGTCGCGCGTAGCCGGGCGGGATCGTCCATCAGCGGCCACAGCATGGCATTCGCCTCGAGCCACAGCTCGCGCCAGCGTGGCACAACCTGTTCCTCGCAAAACTCCAGCATCCGCTGTGTGATCTGCTGATGGTTCGGGCCGCTGGTATCGATCTTCTCTTCCATGCGCGCCAGTGTCCGGCGGGTATGGCGCAGCAAGGCAACCGTATCGGAGACCAATCGCCGGTATTCCGGCGCCACCAAATGCATGTCTGGGGCGGAGTGAAACGCCAAGTCACCACGCAGAACGCTTTCCCAATACTTCTCGACCAGACCGGTCATATCCAGGTGCCGGTCGACCAGCCGCATGCCGATGGTCGCGCGCCCGGCACTAACCGTGCAGTGACGAATCTCCGCCATCGACGCGTGGATCACCTCGCCCCGCACCGACAACCGAACCGGCACCCGCTCGCCGATCCGCCGCGACCAATCGCGACTATCGTCACGCCGACAATGATCGACCGCACCGATCCCGCCGATCGACACATCCTGCAGCACGAGCGGCTGCCCGCCGAGGGTGATATCAGGCACGCCCTGTTGGAATAGGTCCTTCGCAGCGAACCGTTCTGGACGGTAATGGACCAGGTCGCCTTCACCACCCTTAAGTTGCTCGTAAGTCTGCATCACTACACCCCTTTGTGCACCACGGTCCTATCGCGGCTTTCATCAATACTAACGAACGCTCCGACTCGCCCCGAATTCGCCTCCCGGGTCGTCGCGCACAAAGAGAAAGCCCCAAAGAAAATTCGTTTACAATCTAGTAACCTTATTTTTTGTGTGCTTTAATATTATGTTAATTTTTATTATTTAGTTAACATTTAGTTAACACAACTTTGTGATGCTTTATGGGTATGTTAATCTTATAAGTTATGACTGAAAATACAAAATCAAACTAATTTACTCGGATAATTACCGTGGGCACGACACGGCATCGGTGTTTCATCCGCTAAGCAAGCCATTTCGCCCCAACAGAGCGCGCAACCCCACCACCCTCGCGTGTATGGACCAGACAGTTCACACTGCTTTGAGGATTTTAAGATTCATCATTCTCATCGTAATGAAGCACCGCACCGGGATCGTATTTCCCGGCAACCCTCGACGGACGAAAACCGCCTGCTTACGGTAGCCCCTGCCGCTGATCACGGACATCTCGTCAGGCGCGTCGAATAGCTCCGTTGAACCGGTTGTTAAGGCGCAATCCTCAACCAGTTCATCGCGCCGGCTTATCGGGTGAGCCACGAGCGCACCCAATAGGAAGACGAAAACGCGATTCCGTTGCCCCCCGATTCGTCCCTTCAAAACCGGATATCGACGGATTAAAACCAGCAGGAAGGCTTTGTGAGCACGTCTCGCTTGCCCAGAAGCATCGACGATCAACCACCCGCTCGTAGGTTCGTCCGGGATGCGGCGATTCGAATAATAAATTTCCGCCCTCGCCTGCCCGTGGGACGGAAATACCCATTGAAATGGCCACTGAATGCGATAATTAAGGGGGAAGAGGTAAGCCGGTTCCGAAGGCTCATCAATCCACCTCACAGTTTGTTTGGAAGGCTCCGCGCTTTAAGCGGGTGATGTGCTAAATGTCGAGTAATGGTCTGTCGTCGAACGCGCAGCCGGCCAGCGGCGATGGCGCGGCTGGGCCCCGTAAACGTAAAATCGATCGCAGCGAATGGCCGAAGCTGTTGGCCCGCCGGCAGGCGGGTGCCACGCAGGCTCAGATCGCGCAGGACTACGGTGTGAGCCAGGGCACCGTCAGCCAAATCCTGAAACGCGCCCGGGCCGAAGCTGAGGGCCAGCCGGTTGCCGATCTGGATGGTGAAAGCGCGAAAGAGGCTGAGGGCCCGAGCGAGCCTGCCTCCGTCGCCCAGTCTCCAGCTGCACAGCCGGCGCAATCGCCAGCGCCAACGAGCCATCAGGCGGCCCCTGCTGCTGGCGATGCACCCGAGAGCGGCCCTGCGAGTACTGCATCGGTGAGTGCGCCCGCCAACGATGCCGCAACGCCGCGGCGCACCCTGACCACGCGGTCTCGTGCCACGACGGACAGCGTGTCGCCTAGCAGCACGCCGGGCGCTTCGACCGCACCAAGCGTGCCCACCGCCCCAGCTACCAGCGTTTCTGCGGCAACATCCGATGGCGATGGCCGGAGCAGCCCCAATGCCGGACCAGCGGGCGGCAAAGACGTGGCCGTCGAAGCCGGCCGGCGCAGTGGGAATCCGCTCGCGGACCGTCTGCGGGAAGCGACCGAGCGATGTGCCCAAATGGTCGATGAGAAAGCCGCGTCCGAATCGCTTTCCTCGGCCGTGCACGAGGTGCGTCGCGCGCTGGCGGCCATCGAGATCGACGCGGCCAAGCAGAATTCTCCGGCCGCGCAACGCCCGCGCCAGGCGCCGCCAACACGCCCGAGCCAGTCCTCGGCTGCACCGGCAGCGCAGGCGCAGCAACCTCCGCGCGCGCCCGAACCGCTGGAACCGCCACGCCGCGAACCGGGCGTCGATCCCAACAAGGCCGCGGGCCGGGTGAAGTTCTTCAAGCCCGAAAAGGGATTCGGGTTCATCATCCCGGATGATGGCGGCGACGACATCTTCGTCGGTAAGGACACGGTTCAAGCCGCCGGGATCGACCGCCTCAGCGAGGGCGACCGTGTCCGCTACACCCCGGGACCGGGCGCCAAGGGCCTGGAAGCCAAGACGATCGAACGGATCGGCTAGAGCAAGACCGGGCAAGCTTGGATCATCTTGCCTGGGGCTCTTGCTCCAAGGTCGGTGCGATCACGCGCGGTTGCACAACGACCCGGCATCCAGTCTGGGTGCCGGGTCGTTATATTTTGACCAATCGGCTGTCGAAAGCGGCGATCAGCTGTGCTTCTTGGCTTCCGCGATCCAGCCGCGCACGCGCTCCGCGGTGATCGTCCGCGAGTCCAGGTCCTTGGCCACGCGATCCGCATCCGCGCCAGCCAGATCGGCGAAACTGGTAATGCCGAGTTGGGCCAGCTTGGTCTTCATCGCCGGGCCAATCCCCTTGATGTCCGTAATATCCTTTGGGGATGCCGAGCCGCTTGCCGATGTGCTCGACCCCGCGCTCTTGGCTGTATTTTGCGCCCCACCCTTGGCCGCCGTCTTCGCGCTGCCACTCTTGGCGGCACCGCTTTTCGTAGCGGAACTCTTGGTCGTCGTACGCTTCGTGCCCGTCGCACCGCGCTTACTGGTGGAGGTCTTCTCCGCAGCGGAGCGGCGTTGACCGCTTGACCGGCTTGCCGCACTGCTGCCGTGCGACGTTGCGGATTGATCGGCTACGCCTTGCGCGCGTGCGGTGCCCTGGGCGGCCTGGCCTTGTTCCTCGTCGGAATCGGAGACCCAGAAGAAGGCCCGCGCCCAGTCAAGCCCCTTGCGCAGGAAGTCGGCAATCATGATACGCCCCCGTTTAGCGGTCAGTCCCGGCACCGCATTGATGCGCGGCGCTTGCCAGTGTCACGCGAAAACGCGACATGATAAAGTGCAGACGCATCTATTTCTCATTGTTTAACCGCCATTCGGACGACGCCTGCAATTGATGCGGTAGATCGAGGTCTACTCAGCCGGTTGGCTGGACACATCCTGTTCAGACCGCCCACGCAAGCTCACTCAGATTTTTGCGCTTCGCACGCCATGCGGCGGGCGGTCTCCACGAGTTGGCGCAACTTGGCCGGCTGACTGATGTCGAACCCGGCGTCCGCGCCTAGCTTGACCGCGTACTGCGGATACTCGTCCAACCCATGGGAATAGACGATCAGCCGTTGATTGGGCCACATACGGCGTATATCGCGCAGGTATTCGAAGCCATCCTTCTCCGGCATCACGACATCGAGCAAGACCACGGTGTAGACGGGCTCAAGCACTTCTGAGGTTGGCCGGTCGCAGGGGTCCTGCTCACACACCTGCATCCCCTCCAGCTCAAGAGCCGCACGCAGATGCCCCCGTATATGCGGGTTGTCGTCAATTATCAGGACCATTCCTAGCATTTTTCCAATCATATTTTCAGGTTGAAACCTGCCCCCAAAAATCCATTCATTTATCTTCACCCGAATCACGGGAAAGCAATATCTGACACACCACGCTCACAGAACATCAAAATAATTATGATATGCGCACGTCTAATCCAATAAATATTTATATTCACCCCAATGAATCATAAAGAACTGAGAATCACGAAGACCGGACCAAAATGACACCCAATATCCAAACCGAATGGGCCTACCGACGGCTATCCGATCAGACTTTCGTTCGAAACACGGGTTGGAAAGGGTGTCGCGCGCCGCTCTGCGTGGTTGTTCATAACGTCGGGCTTGGCTAGCCTCGTTAGCGTCGACGGTTCCCGACAACGGGGATCCGAGGGAAGCCGGTGCAAGGCCGGCGCTGCCCCCGCAACTGTGATCGGCGAGCCGCCTCCCGCGAACGCCACTGAGGCACGTGTCCTAGAACAGCGCAAGCTGGGGGCCGGACACGACCTTGGGAAGGCAGAGGGGCGGCAACGACCCGTAAGCCAGGAGACCTGCCGGTCGACGCAAGCCAATACACACGCGAGGCGGAGGGCCTCGGAAAGGAAAAGACATGCTGAAGAAATTCATCATCGCGGCCGCTTTGACCCTCGCCGCCCTCGCGCCGGCAAGCGCGCACCACGAGGGGGAAGTGACCGCCAAGCACGGCATCAAGGTCAGCCACGGCTGGACCGTCGCCACCGCGTCGATGTCCGACGGCATCGAGGTCTACATGACCATGTGGAACGAAGGCGAGACGACCGACAAGCTGGTTGGGGCGGAATTGCCGTTCGCCGACGACGCCGTGATCCAGGCGCAGTCGATTTCCGAAGACGGCGAATTGGAGATGCGCGATCTCAAGGCCGTCAACCTGAAGCCGGGTCAGGCGATCACGATGCACCCCCAGGGCGTGCACCTGGTGTTCAACAACGTTCAGCGGGTGCTGCGCGCCGGCGACAGCTTCCACGCGCATCTGGAATTCGCCAAAGCCGGCGAGGTCGAGGTCGAGATCACCGTCATGGCGCCGGATCACGCCAAGGAAATGATGTAGACGTCTCTCCCGGACGCCGGGGCCTTCACGGCTCCGAGCGATGATCCGTTACCACCAAAAAAAACGGGGCGGCACCGATGGGGGCGGTGCCGCCCCGTTTGCGTTCAAGCGCCACGACGATCACAACGACGGCGGCGCGGCCGCAAACACGCCAGGTTCCTCGATGGGGCGCGCTATTCCCCAACCGTGCGGTTCAGGAAGTCGCGAATCTTCTCTGCCTGGCTCTGGATGTTCAGCACCCCGTTCAGGTGTCCCCGATCGCCCGGGATCTGGGCACGCGCCACCGGTGTGCCGTCACTCTCGATCATCTGCTGTGTCTGATCCGCAAGACCGGGGAAGAACACCAGATCGCCCTGCGCCTGCAGCATCAGGGTCGGGGCGTCGATCGCCTTCAGACCCGCTTCAGGCGTCTCGGCATCGCCGGCGATGAACAGCTGGTTTGCTTTGACCAGATAAAGGAAGTGATTGGCGTCGGCGGATGACGCGCGGTCCTTGGCCACCTTGTCCAGGGCGGCTTCGACCGCATAGCGATTGTCGAACGACTTCGCAGGGTCCGCGTCCTTGGCCGCCCACTTACGTCCAAAGGCTTTCTGCGCCCAGGGCCAGTTCTGGGCGTGCAGGGTCACCGTCTTGAGCGCGGCGGCCAGACCCGCCTTCGGCCGGTCGCCGCCGTAGTAGTCGCCACCGTTCCAATTCGGATCGAGCCGGATCGGCTGCGCCCAGATATCGAGCCAGCCGATCAGGAAGGGGTCGGCGAAACCGTTGCCGATCACTGGAATCACCCGCTCCACCATGTCGGGGTAACGCGCCGCCCAATCGTACGCTTGGAGCGCCCCCATCGACGCGCCCATGACCGCATGCACCTTCTCGATCCCGAGATTGGCGAGCAGGCGCCTTTGGACGCGCACGAAGTCCCCGATCTCCACGATCGGGAAGTCCATGCCGTAGGGCTCGCCTGTCTCTGGATTGATGCTGGCGGGCCCGGTGGTGACCACCTGCGCGCTGCCGACGTTCAGGTTCACGAGCGAGTCGACCGAGATCACATAGTACTTGTCGGTATCGATCGGCTTGCCGCTCCCGATGATGCTGTCCCAGTAGCCGCGCGCGCCCTCCTCGCTATAGCGTCCGGCAGCGTGGCTGGTGCCGGAGAAGAAGTGCGGGATGACGATGACGTTGTCCCGCGCCTCATTAAGGCTGCCATAAGCCTCCCACCCGACACGCACCTCGGGAATCGGCGCGCCGTTGACGGTGGTGTAGTCCTTCATCGTGAAGGTCTTCTTCTCCACGATCGGCTCGTAGGCTGCCGCCGGCGTACCTCCGGCAACGATCGCGGCCAGCATGCTCGCCATGGCAACGCCGCACGTAACGCGAGCGGAAGTCAGCATATTCGCCTCCCTGAATGGCGATGGGCGCGCCGTTAGACCCCGGCACGTCGTCCACCCGACATCCTTGGATCAGGATGCCGGCGGCTGCTCGTCCTGTGCCGGCGGGTCGACGTCTTCGCGTTGGGCACGGCGGACGGAGATCACCTGCCAGATTCCAAATGCCAGCGCGGCACCGGAAAACAGCAGTTCGAACAGGATACCGTAGATCGATGTCATCTTGAGATACCTAGGGAAACCGATGGGTCAGGCGACGTGGCGCCGGTCCGGCGCGGGGTCCGGATCACCCTCGGCAGGTGCCGTTCCAGCCGGCGTCGCCGCAACCGCCGCCTCCGGCTCGGCGAAACGGTACCGACTGTGCCACCACATCCAGGCCCCATAGCCGCCCAGCAGCATCAAGAAACCGACCAGATCGACAATCGTGAAGATCTCCCCGCCAAGCACGACGTAGAAGAACACCGCCTTGAGAGCGACAAACACCAGCGCGGCAACGATAAGTGGTGGCATCGCATCGCCCAGGATCGCGATCGAGGAATAGGGGTCGCGGCGTTGCGGCGTATCGTCGTCCGCCGCGTAACCAAGCGCCACGCGCTCCGCCCGCACGGCTTGGCGCCGGCGCCAGCCCGTGATCAGAAAGGCAACCGCGATCACGGCAAGCACAAGACCGATCCAGTGGGCCATGGCATCCCTCCCAGTTCTGCTGACTTAATCAGCACTGCCCGCGACGCGCTGGACCATTCCGATGGCCGTCTCTACTCAGCGGCGCGAAACGAACGATCAGTCTTCAAGTGGTAAAGACGATAGAACGCTCCGCAGGGCGCGATCAACCAATATGCCCATACACGTCAGACGCGGTGAAATAGCGCGTGCGACTGCGCCAATCGCGGTTGACGCTTGGCATGGCCCACAAAGCCATCGACACTACTCAGATGATCCTGCCACGGCCGGGGGCTTCCCGCCATGACGCGCGGCCACACCGATCCGACCCGGACGGACGACGTCGAGGGGCGCCCAGACGGGAGTGCCCACGCGGGCCCGGAGGTCTGGGACGCCAACGCCCGTGCCTGGACCCGCGCAGTACGCGAACAGCGGATCGCCAGCCGCGCTGCCGGCACGGATGCCACCCTATTGACCACGCTGACACGCCTGGCGCCTGGCCGGCTGCTCGACGCCGGGTGCGGCGAAGGCTGGCTGATCCGCGCGCTGCGCCAGCATATGCCCAACTGCTGGGCCCTCGGCATCGACGGGGCGCCGGCCCTGATCGTCGCAGCCCGGGCAGCCGATCCAAACGGCTGCTACCATCTCCTGACCTACGATGCCCTGGCCGCCCAAGACTGGCGTGCGGACCCGGTACTGGCTGAACGGCTGGCCGATCCAGTGGATGTCGTGGTCTTCAACTACGCGCTGTTCGACCGCGATATCCGCCCGACGCTGCGCGCGGCGCGTGCGCTGCTCGCCCCGGGCGGGGCGGTGGTGATCCAGACCTTGCCGCCCTGCGCCTCCGGTGCCGAGGGCTGGCGAACGGAAGAGTTCACGGAATTTGGCGAAGCATCCTGGGTGCCCATGACCTGGTACGCGCGCTCGCGCGCCGCCTGGGAATCCGCCCTGGCGGACGCCGGCCTCGTATCCCGAACCGAGCAGGCACCCACCCCGGATGCCCTGTCGCTACTCTTGGTCGCCCAGGCCATGTGAGCGGCCCATGTAAGCGTCGGCGGTCTCCGGATCAGTCCCTGCGCGCGCCCCGCGCTACGCCAGGAACCCGGCGCGCAGGTTTCGCGCTGCCAGCCTGGGATCGTCCGCCGCGCAGATGGCGGAGACAACCGCGATGCCCTCGATGCCCGTCCCGCGCAATTGCCCGAGGTTCGTTTGGTTGATGCCGCCGATCGCCACGGCGGGCAGACCGACCCGACGGCGCAACTTGGCCGCGAAATCCGGGCCGATCGCCTCGCCCGCATCCGCCTTGGTGCCGGTCGGGAAAACGCTGCCGATGCCGACATAGTCGACGATATCGGGGTTGGCCGTATCCGCCTCCACGCGGTCGGAGACGGACAGGCCGATCAGCATATCTTCGCCAACCAACCGGCGGGCGATCGAGGCAGGCATGTCGTCCTGCCCGAGATGCACCCCAGCCGCCCCGGCCGCGAGCGCGACGTCGATCCGGTCGTTGACGATCAAAGGCACGCCGCGCGGCTCCAACAGCGCCTTCAGCCGCAACGCATGCTCCAGCAGCACACGGGTATCGGCATCCTTCTCGCGCAGTTGCACGACCGTCACCCCACCCTCGATCGCGGCGAGCACGACCTCTTCGAACGGGCGCTTGCCGGTATCAGCCGCCCCCATGACGAGGTAGAGGCTCAAGTCGGGCAGCGTTCGGCTCATTGGTCGATACTCGCCATCTCGTTCAAGGTTTCGCTGTCCAGCTGGGTGAAGGCATCCAGCATGCGCATGCGCAAGCTTCCGGGGCCGTGGGCGTGCTGCGCGGCCAGTTCGCCCGCCACCCCATAGATCGCGATCGCATGCGCGCTCGCGCGTAGCGGCTCCGTGCCGACACCGATACATGCGCCCACCAGGCCCGACAGCGCGCAGCCCATGGCGGTGATCTGCGCCATCTCGGGCACACCGTTGGCGACCGCGATCACCCGGCTGCCATCGGTGATGTAGTCGACCGAGCCGGTCACCGCGACGATCGCCTGGCTGGCCTGCGCCAGATCGCGCGCGGCATCCAGCGCCTCGGCCGAATCGATCGAGGAATCCACGCCCCGCGTCGCGCCGGCACTGGCCGCGTTGGCCAGCGCCACGATTTCCGACCCGTTGCCGCGGATCACGGTCGGCTGCTGCGCGGTCAGGCGCGCGGCCACCTCGTTGCGGTAGCGCGTCGCCCCCACCCCGACCGGGTCGAGCACCCAGGGCGTGCCGAGCTCGCTCGCCTTAGCAGCGGCCTGCTCCATCGAGTCCACCCAACCGGCGTCCAGCGTCCCGATGTTGATCACCAGCGCGTTCGCCGCCGCCACGACTTCGTCGATCTCCTCGCGCGCGTGCGCCATCACCGGCGAAGCGCCGACGGCGAGCAGGACGTTCGCGCTCAGGTCCATGGCGACGAGGTTGGTGATCGAATGCACAAGCGGGTTGCGCGTGCGCACCTCGGCCAGCGTGTCGCAAACGCGCGGCGTGGGCTCGCTCATCGGCTCTCGTGTCTCTCACTTGTCGGTTAACGCTTTTGCCAGGCGGCGGCGCAAACCATCGCACAGCAGCCGCCCGGGTCAAGCCACGCAGACGCGCGCTTGGTCCCTTGCACCCGGCCCGTTGCTCCCGGCCGGTCCGCCGGGCTATCACGCCCTGACGACCGCGTGAGCCAGGAGATCGTTCCCAGATGCCGCACCAGCCGACCGACACCGCCCGCACCACCGCGCGCATCCTGATGGAGATCGGCGCGGTGCTGTTCCGCCCGGACGACCCGTTCACCTTCACCAGCGGCCGCAAGTCGCCGGTCTACGTCGATTGCCGCAAGATCATCTCCTATCCGCGCGCACGGGCGAAGCTGATGGAGATGGCCGTCCAGCAGGTGTCGGACGCAGCGGGCTACGAAGCATTCGACGCCGTCGCGGGTGGCGAGACCGCCGGTATCCCGTTTTCCGCCTGGCTGGCCGAGCGGCTGGGCCTGCCGATGGTCTACGTCCGCAAGAAGCCGAAGGGATTCGGCCGCAACGCCCAGATCGAGGGCGACCTGGCCGAGGGCGCGCGCGTGCTGCTGATGGAGGATCTGGCGACCGATGGGGGGTCCAAGCTGAACTTCGTCGACGCGCTGGAAACCGCCGGGGCTGAGGTGCGTCACGCCTTCGTGGTCTTCCACTACGGTATCTTCCCCGAAGGCATCGCGCAGCTCGACAAACGCGGGGTGCAGCTACACGCGCTCGCCACTTGGTGGGACGCGCTCGCGGTCGCGGAAGAAGATGCCTACCTGGATGCGGCCGGGATCGCCGTCGTCGAGCAGTTCCTGCACGCCCCCAACGACTGGTCCGCTGCCCACGGCGGCAAGACCAGCGCGGATGTAACGTAAGGGGTAAGGCGCTACCAAACGCCTGACGTGCCCGGCCACCTGCGTTAGGCTGTCCCACGTGCTTACCACTCCGAAGCTCGCGAGGGCCCCGTCATACGCCGCCTGGTCTCGCTCACCCTGCGTTATCTCGCCCTAATCGGGCTGCTCACGCTCGCCGCCTGCGACACCGGCACGGGCGATGCCAACCAGCAGGCTGGCGGTCCTGACCAGCGTACGCTCACGATCGCGATCTCGCAGTTCCCCTCGACCTGGCATCCGATGCTCGATGCCATGCTGGCGAAAAGCTACCTGCACGGTCTGGCCCGCCGGCCGGTCGTTGCCTACGGCCCGGATTGGGAGCTTCAGTGCATGCTGTGCACCGAACTGCCCACGCTGGAAAACGGTCTGGCCGAACGCGAGGAGCTGCCGAACGGCGACACCGGGATCGCGGTCACCTACACGCTGAAAGAAGGTTTGAGCTGGGCCGACGGCGAGCCGGTGACCAGCGCCGACATCCGGTACGCCTGGCAGGTCGGCAAGCACCCCAAGACCGGCGTCGTCTCGCAGCAGATCTACGCGCGTATCCGCGATATCGAGATCGTCAATGACCGCACCTTCGTCGTGCACATCGACCGGGTCACTTACGACTACAACGCCACCGTCCCAACGCCCCTGCCCCGCCACATCGACCGCGCGGCGTTCGCGCAGGACCCGGCACAGTACCGCAACCAGAACGCCTTCGACCGCGACCCGACCGATCCCGGGCTCTACCTGGGACCGTACAGGATGGTCTCGGTCCAGCGCGGCGTGCGCGCGGTCTATGAACGCAACCCGCACTGGCCCGGCAAGAAACCGGAATTCGACCGGATCATCGTGCGCGCGATCCAGAACACCGCGGCGATGGAAGCCAACCTTCTGTCCGGCACGGTCGACATGATCGCGGGCGAAACCGGCATGTCGATCGACCAGGTGCTGGCGCTGGAGACGCGCCATCCCGAACGCCTCCAGTACAAGTACCAGGCGGGTCTGGTCTACGAGCACATCGAGTTCAATCTGGAGAACCCGATCGTCGGCGACCGGCGGGTGCGTCGCGCACTCGCCTATGGGGCCAACCGGCAGGCGATCTCCGAACAGCTGTTCGACGGCAAACAGCCGGTGGCCCTGCACAACGTCAACCCGCGCGACCCCGGCTTCACCGACGACGTCCAGCGCTACCCCTACGATCCCGAGCGGGCGCGGGCGCTGCTCGACGCGGCGGGCTGGACCAACGACGAACCGGGCCAGACCCGAACCGACGCGAACGGCAAGCCGTTGCGCCTGACCATCATGACCACCGCCGGCAACCGCACCCGCGAGCTGGTGCAGCAGGTGCTGCAGAGCGACTGGGACCGGATCGGCGTCGACCTGCAGATCGTCAACGAGCCGCCGCGGGTGTTCTTCGGCCAGACCGTCTCGGGGCGCGATTGGGATCACATGGCGATGTTCGCCTGGCTGTCCGCGCCGGAGAGCGTGCCGCGCTCGACCCTGCACTCCGAGCAGATCCCCGAAAAGGGCGAGGTCGGCGGCCAGAACTACAAGGGCTATGCCAACCCGCGGGTCGACGCGCTGATCGACCGAATGGAACGCGAGCTGGACGATGAAAAGCGCGTGGACCTTTGGCACCAACTGCTCAAGATCTACGCCCGCGACCTGCCCACCCTGCCGCTCTACTGGCGGGCACAGGCCTTCGTCCTGCCGCGCTGGCTGACCGGCGTGGAACCGACCGGGCATCAGTACACCACCACCCTGTGGGTCGAGGACTGGGGCGTGCGCGATCCGGACGCTACAGATCAAAGCGACGGGGGCGGCTAGCCATGCTGAGCTACATCGTCCAGCGGCTGGTGCAGACCGCGCTCGTGCTGTTCGTCATGTCGTTCATCATCTACGCGATGATCGGTCTGATGCCGGGCGATCCGATCGACCTGATGGTGCAGGCCGATCCGGACCTGACGGCGGCGGACCAGCAGCGGCTGAAGGCGCTGTACGGCCTCGACCAGCCGTTGACCACGCGCTACTGGAACTGGCTGACCGCCGCGCTGCAAGGCGATTTCGGCTATTCCCGCCTGTTCGCGCAGCCGGTACTGGATGTCCTGTGGCCACGGCTGGGCAATACGATCGTCCTGATCGGCTGCGCCTTCCTGCTGTCGCTCGTGATCGCCCTGCCGGCCGGGATCGCCGCGGCGACACGCCCGCGCAGCCTGCTCGACAACGCGGTCAACCTGGGCGCCTTCGCCGGCATCTCGGTGCCGCCCTTCTGGCTCGCGATCCTGCTCATCATCCTGTTCGCGGTCACGCTGGAGTGGTTTCCCGCCGGCGGCATGACCGACCCCGGGGAAGGCGGCCTGCTGGACCAGTTGCACCACCTGGCGCTGCCGGTGATCGCGCTGACGCTGGCGCGCGTGGGCGGGATCATCCGCTACGTCCGCGCCGCGATGATGGAAGCGTTGCGGCAGGACTACATCCGCACCGCCCGGGCGAAGGGACTGAGCCGCCGGCGCGTGCTGATCTCCCACGCCCTGCGCAACGCGATGATCCCGGTGGTGACGATTCTGGCACTCGACATGGGCATGCTGGTCTCGGGCGCGCTGATCACCGAGACGATCTTCGGCTGGCTCGGCATGGGCAAGACGGTCTACGACGCCGTGCTTGGCAACGACTACAATCTGGCGCTGATGGGCCTGCTGTTCGCCACCGCACTCACCCTGCTCGCCAACCTGGCAGCCGACCTGGCCTACGCCTGGCTGGACCCGAGGATCAGCTATGACTGAGCGCGACCCGGCCATAACGCCGCCTGGCGAGCTGCGCGCCGGGGCGGCCCGGGCGCTGGAAGCCTCGGCCACGCCCACACAGCTGTTGTGGCGTCGCTTCAAGGGGCATCGCCTGGCACTTGGCAGCCTGCTGGTGCTGCTGCTGCTCGCGCTGCTGTCCTTCGCCGCGCCGCTGGTCGAGGCATGGAGCGGCCTGTCGGCTACCCGCGTCGACCTGATGGCGCGCAATGCCGCCCCCTCGCTCGGCAACCCGCTAGGCACCGACGAGCTGGGCCGCGACCTGCTGATCCGGCTGCTCTACGGCGGTCGGGTCTCGCTGACGGTCGGGCTGGCCGCGGCCGCGATCTCGGCGGTGATCGGCACGGTGGTCGGGATCGCCGCCGGCTACTACGGCGGCCGGTTCGACGCCGCGCTGATGCGCTTCACCGACGGCGTGATCTCCCTGCCGCTGCTGCCGCTCTTGATCGTGCTGGCGGCGGTCGACTTCACCAAGCTGGGCCTGCCCGAAGGGCTGATGACCTCCGAAAGCGCCAGCCTCTACCGCATGATCCTGCTGGTCTCTCTGGTCGGCTGGACGACCGTCGCGCGGCTGGTGCGCGGGGCGACACTGTCGCTGAAGAGCCGCGAGTTCGTGACCGCCGCCCAGGCGCTGGGCGCCAGCAATGCGCGGGTGATGTGGGTGCACCTGCTGCCCAACGTCGCCTCGCCGATCATCGTCTCGACCACCCTGTCGATCGGCAACATCATCCTGCTGGAAAGCGTACTGTCCTTCCTGGGTCTGGGGATCCAGCCGCCGATGGCGAGCTGGGGCAACATGCTGACCAACGCCCAGGAACTGATCTATTCCAACCCGATGCTGGCGGTCTGGCCGGGCCTGCTGATCTTCATCACCGTGATCGCCTTCAACTTCCTGGGCGACGGCCTGCAGGACGCGCTCGACCCGCGCAGCGGGCTGCAGCGGTAGGCCAGCCTTACAGGATCGCCCAGGTCGTGATCAGCACGCCCCACAGGACGATCCCGAACACATGTTGGAACAATGCAATATATCGCACGACGTTGTTCGCGGGATAAAAGCGATTGTAGGCATGGAGGTTGAAGATCGGAACGATCGCGTCCAGCGAGTACTGAAGGGCTAGCACCCGGGTTGGCCTCAGGTCTTTGTCCACACTGAGGAACCCCGGATAGTTCGACATGTCCTTGGGTTCGAAGTCGGCGTACCAGAAGCTGGAGCTTGACGGCTTTCCGGCGGTTTCTCCCCACCCATAGCGACGTTGGTACAATGAGGAATAGGCCGCATAGATAATGGCCCCAACGAGCCACAAAACAAGCAGGGAAAAGAGGGCCCGTTCCGGTTTGGCGCCATAGCCACCGAACCAAAGCACCGCCGCAAGGGTTTGTTTCGAGATAGAACCAAAGGCCCATGCCTGATAGTCGGCGTGCTTGGCCTCCTGAAGCTTGTCTCTCGACGCCGCATGATAGCCCTGCTCACGCAAGTAGCCGGCCAGAAAGGTGAGCGGGTCAACCAGCTCGCCGGTCGGCTGCTCCGCTTCGTCTTCGGCGTGCCACAACGCGTCGGCCCATTCTTCAACGTGCCGCATGCGCTCGCGAGGGTCTAATGGACCGCGACGATTCCGATCAGACCCAGATGAGTTCTCCGGATCATTATAGGCATCCCTAGGTTCCGGATCGAACAGCGCGTAGCGGAAGCCGCGCCCGTGCCAGCGCATGCTGCAGTCTTTCGCTTGTTTCCAGTTGATGACGCGGACTTGCGCGGCCGTAAAGTTGAACAAGACGGTTGAATCGTCGGATCTAAAGCGCCGCGCTGCGGTTGAATCAGGCGAGCACCGCGTTGATTCTTTGATAGGACTAAAACCGAACGGTGGACGCACCCGAAGCTCGCTCTCGGACTCGACACCGGTCAAATCCACGTCGCCATGCCAGATACCATATCCTGCGGTCTGCTTTGGGTCTTCATTTATTTTGACGTCAAGGTGCGGCACCTCGATCTCGCTTCGCATGGCAAAACGATTGTAACCGAATGTGAGACCATCGACGCCACGTGATGCAGAATTACCCACGAATGTGAACGGACCAAGGACCTTATTATTGTAGACAGTGACTTTTTTTGTATCGCCGTTGAACGCCGTATAACCAATCCAGAAACGGCCCTCAACCATATTAGAATTAAAAACTGGGTTCTGGCCAAATACTGCATCCCGAATCTGTATTCCTAAAAACTCATTGTCTACAATATATGTCCCATTATTAATTTCTGCTTCATAAATACCAAACACATCAGCGCGGGTACGCCAGATTTCTATTTCTCCTTCTATATGGGACCTCCGGATAGAAAATTCCTTAAATTGGCTTTTAAAGATCTGGATACGCCCCTCCAACCGAGTTCCGTTGGCGATTATCAGCGACTCATCGAACGTTGCCCCCTCTATCAAAAGCGAGACTGCCCCCGGCCCCTCCTCCCAAAACTTCTGGTTGCCCAGAGGTTTGCGACCGATAAAGTCTTGATAGACCGGCCCAGCGCGGATGCGTGTATCAGACAGCATCACCGGAGTGGCTACCCTGATATACTCAAGAACCAGGGGCTCTGGGATCTCCGCTCCGTGGATCACAAGCCCCCCATTTACGGTCGCAGGCAGGAGATTATCCGTATTCAGCAACGCCACCAACGCCCGTGCAGGTAGATGTCCACGGGACTGCTTGGCCGCGCCGTCACCCCCACTTCCGGCGTTCTGGCCGAGGTCGACGCGGAGATAGCGTAGTTTGCTTGCCTGCTGCCCTGGACAGCGATCGTCCCGCCGACACGTTTTTTCGGACGCGACGAATGGCTTTTGCCAAACATCTATAACCCGCTCGCAGAGGGTACGGACCGCCTGCAATTTATCGCCCTGTCCGGCAGAAGACGCCGTCAATCCTACCAATTGGGTGGCCTCATCCGACATACCAGCGGTCACGGTCAGGCAGTGTTCAACACTGTCGAACGGGCCTTGGTCTTCTTCAGAGGCTGCGCCCCCTGCCGCTGCATAGGCATCACCAATCACCAAAAACAAAAAGAGCACGACCGCCGCCAGCAGGCACTCCCACGCGCAGAGCGAACCGAAGGATCTGCGTTGGACATTCGTCCCGTTATCATGAGCCATGGTATCCCCCTTCCCCCTCGCTAGATATCAGCCGAGGCAGGCTTCTGCGCCGTTCGTGGCGAGAGGTGGCTTTATTTACGCAGCCTAACGGCTTGCGACCGCCTAGCAGCCGGAGCAGCGGTCGCTGGCTTGCGCATGCCCCACCGGGTTCACTCCTTCAAGCAGGCTGCTTCGGACAGTGTCAGAGCCAAACAATGCGGCTCCGCCGATCAGCACGACCAGGGTCAGGCACGCGATTAGGGTATAGTGCGCGGGTTTCATGGTTTTCTCCCTCACCAAGCACACATCCAAATGCGGAAACATTAATTTATTCGGTCGCCGACCAATCGCAAGCACACTTCAGAGTGGTCGACACCCACTTAAGGGAGCCGAATAAGCGAAAAGAACCTGAACGGAATTCGGTCACGCGCACGCATGAAACGCGAATTACCAATAAAACCGGTATGCGCGGAGAAACTTAACACGGCCCACAGGGCCCGGACCCCGCGTCCGGCCAGGACATATCCGGGCCGGACGCGGGTCTCAAGATCGACGGCCTAGTGGCTCATCAGCACCGGCACGGTCATGTGCTCGAGCATCGTCTCGGTGACGCCGCCCACCACCAGATCACGCAGGCGGGAGTGGGCGTAGCCGCCGATCACCAGCAGGTCGCACCCCTTGTCGGAGACGCGGGAGAGCAGCGTGTCGCCAGGCTCGATATCGCGGCTTTCCAGGTGCTGGACGTTCACTTTCACGCTGTGGCGCGAGAGATGCAGGCCGATATCCGCGCCCGGCTCGTCGCCGTGCTTGCCGACCTTCTTCGGATTGACTGAGACGACGTCGACCGACTTCGCCTGCTCCAGCAACGGCAACGCGTCGTTGACCGCGCGCGTCGCCTCGCGGCCGGCGTCCCAGCCGACCATGATGTTCTGCGCAACCGACAGCACGCCCTTGGTTTCCGGGGCGCCGACGTAAGGCACGACCAGCACCGGCCGGCCACAGGAGATCACCACATGCTCGACGATCCGATCGCCGCCGACCGGCGGGTCGTTGGGATCGACCTGGCCCAGGATCACCAAGTCGGCATAGCGCCCGTGGATCGCCACCACCTCCGGCAGATCGCTGATCCGGGCGCGGGCCTGGCGCGTTTCATAGTTAATGCCGGCGCGCTTGGCCTTTTTGCCAAACTCCTCCAGCCGGGCCTTGGCACGCTTCTCCTCGCGCTCCTTTTGTTCCTTCTCCAGGGTGGATGGCATGTCCGCCCAACCGGGCAGCTTGTACTCACCGATGCAGTAGACGGCCGACAAATGCGCATCGTGCAGGCGCGCCAACTCGATCGCATAGTCCATGCGCTTGGCGCAGGCCTTAGTATCGTCGATGTGCAGCAGCAGGTTCTTGAGCGCCATCGCCTGGGTCCCCCGATCTCTGATTATGGTGTCTGTGTTGTGGCCTGGCCGCGTCCGGCGCCCGGACGGCGCCGTAAACTCTTATCCCAGGTCACACGGCAGTCATTGATGGACGTCAAGCCGAAGACGTGTGCCGTCCCGGCAGCCCGCGTCAGGCTAGCAAACGGACCGCCGCGAAACCACGGGCTGACGCTGTCGGCACGCCACCTTTCGCCTCCAGGAAAACCGCCGGGGCTTTTCTCTCACTTGCCATGGGGCCATATGCCATTTAAACGTCCTAAGAGATGTAAATTATATAAATTACGGCACGGAGACGTAGAAATGAGCCTCGTACGCCGCTGGATCGCGCCGATCGCGACGGCTGCCGCGCTCGCAATCACTGCTGGCAGCGCGCAGGCCGCCGACGACGCACAGCCGCTGGTCGATGCCGCGTGGGTGCACGCACACAAGGACGACCCGAATGTGGTCGTGCTGGACGTGCGCAACGGCATCACCGGCGATAGCCGTGAGACCTTCGAGGATGGGCATATCCCCGGCGCCGTCTACTCGAACTACAGCACGGCCGGCTGGCGCACCACGCAGGACGGCGTCCCCGGCCAGTTGCCGGAAGTCGGCGAGCTCGAGCAGCTCATCGGCAGCCTTGGCATCGACAACGACGACCATGTCGTCGTCGTGGCCGCGGGAGAGAACGCGCTCGATATGGGCAGCGCCACCCGCGTCTACTGGACCTTCAAGGTGCTGGGGCACGACCAGGTCTCGGTCTTGAACGGCGGCCACGCGGCCTACGCCCAGCAATACGCGCTGGCCGAGGGCTGGACCGCGCCGGAGCCGGCCGAGTTCGCGGGCGAATTGCAACCGCAGTTGATCGCCGACCGCAAGCAGGTAGCAAGCGCCCTGCGCAGCGGCACCGGGCTGATGGACAACCGGCCGCCGGAGCAGTACCGCGGCGAAGCCAAGCACCCCGCCTCCGCCAAGCCGGGTACCCTGCCGGGCGCGCGCAACGTGCCGCAGAGCCGCCTGACCAATGGCGGCACCTTCGCCAGCAAGGAGCAGATCGCCGAGCTGCTGAAGGAAGCCGGCCTGGAGCGCGAGGGCGCGCAGATCACTTTCTGCAACACCGGCCACTGGGCCTCGCTCGGCTGGTTCGCAAGCCACGAGATCCTCGGCAACCAGCAGGCCCGGATGTACGACGGGTCGATGACCGACTGGACCCTGAACGAGGGCGAGGTCGAAGTCGGCGCCGGGCAACGGCAATAGCCCCGCAGCCCCAAACGCCCTCCAGCAACAAAAACCGATAGGAACAATCGTCGTGAGTGCCGTCGATACCACTCCAACCGCGCCCAGCCAGACCGGCCATGGCATCCCGCGGATCAACCGCACGGTCGTGCTCGCCGCGCTCGCCGCAATGACGGCGATCGGCGCGGTCGTGCTGGATACCGCCGGCGGGCGGATGGGCGTCCTGTTCGTGCTGGGCGTGCTGCTGGGCGTCAGCCTGTATCACGCCGCCTTCGGTTTCACGGGCAGTTGGCGCAACTTCCTGGCCGAGCGGCGCGGGGCCGGCCTGCGCGCGCAGATGGTGATGCTGGGCGTCGCAACCCTGATCTTCCTGCCCCTGCTGGCGAACGGGGAGGTGCTGGGACACGGGGTGTCCGGCGCGGTGCAACCGGCCGGCATCTCGGTCATCGTGGGTGCGTTCCTGTTCGGGGTCGGCATGCAGCTCGGCGGGGCCTGCGCCTCCGGCACGCTGTTCACGCTGGGCGGCGGGTCGACTCGCATGGTGGTGACGCTCGCCTTCTTCATTGTGGGCTCCCTCGCGGGGTCGCTGCACTTCCCCTGGTGGTCCGGCACGCCCGCCCTGGGGCGGATCTCGGTGTTGAGCGAGTTTGGCCTGATCGGCGCCATCGCGGTCCAGTTCGCCGTGTTCGCCGCGATCTTCTATGCCACCCGCCGACTGGAAATTGCCCGCCACGGCGAAGCCGCCTCGATCCTGCGCGCGAAGGAGACCGGCGGCATCCGCTGGCTGCAGGGCCCCTGGCCGTTGATCTGGGGCGGCGTGGCGCTCGCCGTGCTGAACGGGCTGGTGCTCGCGGTCGGCGGTTTCCCCTGGTCGATCAGCTTCGGCTTCGCGCTGTGGGGCGCGAAGATCGCCAGCGCCCTGGGCGCCGACCTGTCGCAGACCACCTTCTGGGGCTGGTCGTGGGCGCAGGACGCGCTCAACGCGAGCGTGTTCGCGGACACGATCAGCGTGATGAATTTCGGCATCGTCCTGGGCGCGCTGCTGGCCGCGGGACTGGCGGGCAAATTCGCACCGGCGCGCCGGATTCCCTGGAAGTCCGCGCTGGCGGCCGCGCTTGGCGGGCTGTTGATGGGCTATGGCGCACGCCTCGCCTACGGCTGCAACATCGGCGCCTACTTCTCCGGCATCGCCTCGGGCTCGCTGCACGGCTGGCTCTGGCTGGTCGCCGGCTTGGCCGGCAACGCGCTCGGCGTCAAGCTGCGCCCCATCTTCGCCATGGGCCGCTAGCGGGGAATTCCGGCGGCAGTCCTGGACGTGGACCGCCGCCGGTGCGATATGCGGGCGAAAGGTTCCGTCGCTCACGCTCCCGCGAAAGTCCGCCACCATGCACGACGACGACTATCTGACCCCCGAGCAGACGCCCCCCGAGCAGGAGATCGAACAGCCGCGCGTGCGCGCGCCGGAGATCGACCGGCCGACGTTGGAGTGGTTCAACGTCGACGGTCCGCTCAAGCTGGCCGACCTGCGCGGTAAGCTGGTGATCCTGGACTTCTGGGCGGCCTGCTGCATCAACTGCATGCACGTCCTCCCGGCGCTGCGGACGGTCGAGGCGGCCTATCCGGACGAGGTGGTGGTGATCGGCGTCCACTCGCCCAAGTTCGCCGCCGAACAGCGCCCGGAAAACGTCCGCAAGGCGATCCAGCGCTACGGCATCACCCATCCGGTCGCCAACGACGTCAACTTCGAGCTATGGCAGGAATACGCCGTGCGCGCCTGGCCCACGCTGGTGTTCATCGGCCCGGAAGGGCACGTGATGGGCCAGATGTCGGGCGAGCCGGACGCCGAACGACTGCTCACGGCCGTCTCCGAACTGGTCGAGCAGTGGGACACGCAGGAGCTGCTATCCCCCTCGCCCAGCCCGGGCGCTGAGCAGCCACGGCCGGAGGGCGCGTTCGCCTTTCCGGGCAAGCTGAAACCGATCCCCGACGGCGACCAGACCTGGGCCTTGGCCGATGCCGGGCATCACCAGATCGTTGTGCTGGACGACCAGGGCCATGAGCTGCGCCGTTTCGGGACCGGACAGCCCGGCTTTGCCGACGGCGACGCGAACCGGGCCGCCTTCAACCTGCCCCAGGGCCTGTGCGCCGACGCGCAGTTCATCTACGTCGCCGATACCGGCAACCATGCGATCCGCCGGATCGAACTGGAGAGCGGCAAAACGATTACCCTCGCCGGCACGGGCGAGCGGGGCATGGTGGTCGACGACGACGAGCCGTCACTAGCCGCCGCTCTGGCCTCGCCTTGGGACATCGAGGCCGATGGCGACATCCTCTACATCGCCAACGCCGGCACACATCAGCTGTTGCGCCTGGACGTCGAGGCACGCGTGCTACGGCCACTGGCTGGCAACGGCGGCGAGGACATCGTCGACGGCGACGCGCTGGACGCCCAACTCGCCCAGCCGAGCGGCCTCGCGCTCGACCGCCGGCAGCAGCTGCTCTACTTCGCGGATTCCGAGACCTCCAGCGTGCGCGTACTGGCACTCGGCAACCGCGAGGTCGTGACCCTGGTCGGCGAAGGACTGTTCGACTACGGCTGGGACAACGGCCCGTTCACGATGGCCAAGCTGCAGCACCCGATGGGCGTGGCGCTGGCGAGCGGCGAGGTACTGGTCGCCGATAGCTACAACCAGAAGGCGCGCGTCCTCGATCTCGCGGCCAAGCGGGTCACCGATCTGGACGACGGCTTTGACTGCGCCGACGACGCCTGCATCCCACCGGCCGAGCCCGCCGGCATCTGGGCCGATGGCCCGGACCGCGTGCTGCTGTCCGATACCAACAACCACCGCATCCTGGAATACCTGCGCACCGAACGCCTGTACCGAACCTGGGCGGGATGATCGGCCGGGATAACCGGGCGTAGCCCCGTACCAATCCCGGAACCGAGCTATCCCCAGGCGCGCGGGCATGCTATCGCGCGCGCCATGTTGAACGGGTTGATCGACTCCGCCTTCCCGATCGCCGCTGCGATGGCGATCGTCGCGGGCCTCGTGCGCGGTTTTGCCGGCTTCGGTTCGGCGATGCTGCTGGTGCCCTCGCTCTCGGCGCTGTACGGACCACAGGTGGCGATCCCGATGCTGGGGGTCATGGAACTGGCGGTCGGCGGGCAGTTGCTACCGAAAGCCGCCAAAAGCGCGGAGCCGCATACCGTCGGCTACCTGTCGGCTGGCGCGCTGCTGGGCATCCCGCTGGGCGCCGTGCTGCTGGTGCTGGTCCCGGCGGAACCGATGCGCTGGGCGATCTCCACGTTGATCCTGGTCGCGGTGGGGCTGCTGGTGTTCGGCGTCGGGCGCAAGGGGCCGGCGCGACGCAACGGCACCGTACTGACCGGCGGACTATCGGGCCTAACCGCCGGAGCGACTGGCATGGGTGGGCCGCCCGTGGTGATCTACTTCCTGGCCGGCACCGATGCCGCCGCGTCGATCCGGGCGACCCTGATCTGTTTCTTCCTGTTCACCACCGTCTGGCAAGGCACGGTCTATATCGCCAACGACCTGCTGACCTGGGAGATCGCGGCCAGGGGCGCCCTGCTCTATCCCGGCTTCGCGCTCGGCGCGGTGGCCGGATCGCGACTGTTCACCGGCTCCAAGGAACAGACCTACCGCCGGGTCGCCCTGGTCCTGGTCGCGGCAGTCGCCGTGGTCAGCGTGCTGGTCTAACGAGTCCCCCACAGGACGTGACACCCGGCCGACAGATCGGTTAGAGGGGCGAGCTTGCATCTCACCCGGTCCGTTAGCCAAAGGCATGCACAACAACCCTTACCTGTCCGTCGTAAGCGTCATCCTGGCCACCGCGCTGACCGCGCTTGGCAACGGCATGATGGCCACTTTCGTGCCGGTGCGCCTGAACGCCGAAGGCGTCGGCCAGGATCAGGTCGGCATGGTGGTGACGGCCTATGCCGTCGGCATGCTACTGGGCTGCGTCTATTCCGGCCGCTTCATCCGGCGGGTTGGGCACATCCGGGCGTTCACGGCGTTTGCCGCGATCGGCACGATCACCGCGCTGCTGATGCCGACCTACATTGGCGCGTTCAGTTGGACGCTGTTCCGCGTGGCCAGCGGCTTCTGCACCACCGCGATGTTTATGACCGCGCAGTCCTGGCTGAACGAGGTCACCTGGTCGGAGCGGCGCGGGCGGATCATGTCGCTGTTCTACCTCAGCTACACGGTCGCGCTCGGCCTGGGCGCGCTGATCATGAACCGGGTGGATGCCGGCTCCTCGGTGCCGCTGATGATCCTGGCCGGCCTGTACGCCGCCGCGGTGGTGCCGGTCGCGCTCACCCGGCTGGAGACGCCGCCCCCGCCCGAGCGGATCTCGGTCAAGCTGGTCGAGGTCTACCGCGTCTCCCCAGTCGGGCTGGTCGGCGCCTACGTCTCCGGCTCGCTTGGCATGACCATGCTGGGCGTGGGGCCGATGTACGGCAACGCGATCGGCTTGGACGGCCAGGACATCGCGCTCGCCATGGCGGCGCTGCAGCTCGGCAACCTCGCCATCCAATGGCCGCTCGGCTGGCTGTCCGACCGCACCGACCGGCGTCTGGTGATCGCCGGCGCCACGGCCGCGATCGTGCTGGTCTCCGCCGTGTTGCTGTCCGCGGGCTCGGCGGTGACGCTGCTCGCCCTGATCGGCCTGTTCGCCGTCTGGGGCGGTCTGGCGGAGAGCATCTACGCCGTCTCCACCGCCCACGCCAACGACCGCACGCAGGCCGGCGATTACGTCGTCGTCTCCTCGACCATCCTGGTGACCTGGGCGACCGGCAGCACCGTGGGGCCGATCGTGGCCACCGCGATGCTGCGTGCCTTCGGGCCGGACGGGCTGTGGCTGTTCTTCGTCGCGGTCGGCGCGGTGTTCGCCTTCTTCGTCGTCTGGCGCGCGCTTAAGCGCGAGCAGCCGGACGAGAGCCTGCAGGAAAGCTTCCACGCGCTGCCCGCCTCGCCGCGCCCGCCCGAGTGGTCGCCGAGCGAGCGGGCGGAGGTCGAAGCGGGTTCGGACGCCTACGACGTCATGGAAGGCGCGCAGGATCGAGGGTGAGCCGAAGGATTCACCACCAAGACACGAAGGCACCAAGACGACGTGCCGCCGGATGTCTCTGCGCCTCTGTGGTTCGCCCTTGTTTTGGCCCGCTTGGTGACTTGGTGTCTTGGTGGTGAGCTACCTCACGTCTTCCCGTAACCGCCACCCCCAGGCGTTTCGATCACGAACACGTCGCCTTCGGCCATTTCCACGCGGTCGGTGCCGGACAAGTCCTCGACCGCGCCGTCCTTGCGCTCGACCCAGTTGCGCCCCAGTGCGCCCGGTTCGCCGCCGTCCAGGCCGAAGGGGGCCACCTTGCGGTGGTTGGACAGGATCGCGGCCGTCATCGCCTCGCGGAACTGTAGCCGGCGGTGGGTGCCGTCGCCGCCCACGTGCTTGCCCTTGCCGCCGGAGCCACGGCGGATGTGGAAATCTTCCAGCAGCACCGGGAAGCGCCACTCCAGCACCTCCGGATCGGTCAGGCGGGAGTTGGTCATGTGGGTGTGCACCGCGCTGGTGCCGTCGAAGTCCGGACCGGCGCCGGAACCGCCGCAGATCGTCTCGTAGTACTGATAGCGATCGTTGCCGAAGGTGAAGTTGTTCATCGTCCCCTGTGCGGCCGCCATCACGCCGGTGGCGCCATAGAGCGTGTCGGTGATGGTCTGACTGACCTCGACGTTGCCGGCAACGACCGCCCCCGGGTACTTGGGATTCAGCATCGAGCCCTCGGGGATCACGATCTCCAGCGGCTTGAGGCACCCCTCGTTCATCGGGATGTCGTCGGCGACCAGCGTGCGGAAGACGTAGAGCACGGCCGCGCGCGCCACCGCCTTGGGCGCGTTGAAGTTGTCCGGCCGCTGTGCGCTGGTCCGCGAAAAGTCGATCTTGGCCGTTCGGGCTTTCTTATCGATCGTGACGTCGACCGAGACTTCGGAGCCGTTGTCGAGCGGATAGGTGAAGGACCCGTCCTTCAGCGCGTCCAGCACGCGGCGAACCTGCTCCTCGGCGTTGTCCTGCACATGGCCCATGTAGGCGTGCACGACTTCCAGGCCGAAGGTCTCGACCATCCGGCCAATCTCGCGCACGCCCTTCTCGTTGGCGGCGATCTGGGCCTGCAGGTCGCCGATATTCTGGGTGACGTTGCGCACGGGATAGTCGCCGCTTTCCAGCAGCTCACGCAGCGCCTGCTCCCGGAACTCGCCCTGGTCGACCAGCTTGAAGTTGTCGATCAGCACGCCCTCTTCCTCCACGCGGGTGGAGTTAGGCGGCATCGAGCCCGGCGTGATCCCGCCGACGTCGGCGTGGTGGCCGCGACTGGCGACGTAGAACAGGATCGTCTCGCCGGCCTGGTCGAACACCGGGGTGATCACCGTGATGTCCGGCAGGTGCGTGCCCCCGTTGTAGGGGTCGTTCAGCATGTAGACGTCGCCCTTGCGCAGCTTACCCGCGTTCTCGCGGATCACGGTGCGCACGCTCTCCCCCATCGAGCCGAGGTGGACCGGCATGTGCGGGGCATTGGCGACCAGGTTGCCCTCGGGATCGAACACCGCGCAGGAAAAGTCGAGGCGCTCCTTGATGTTCACCGAATAGGCGGTGTTCTCCAGCGTCGAGCCCATCTGCTCGGCAACCGACATGAAGAGGTTGTTGAACACCTCCAGCATTACGGGATCGACTTGCGTGCCCACCGCGTGCTCGCGGCTCTTGGCCTCCACCCGGTTGAGCACGAGGTGGTTGCGCTCGGTCAGTTCGGCGCGCCAGCCGGGCTCGATCGTGGTGGTCGAATTCGGCTCGATCACGATCGCGGGTCCATCGATCGTCTCGCCCGGCAGCAGGTCGGCGCGGTCATAGACCGGTGTGTCGTGCCACTGGCCATGGGTGTAGAGGCGGACCGTCTCGACAGGCGCCAGCGGCTCGACCGACTTGTCAGGCGTCACCACCGGGTCCTCGGCCTGATCGGTATGGCCGATCACTTCCGTCGAAACAGCCTCCACGATCAAAGGCTTGTCGGGCAGGACGAAGCCGAAGCGCTGCTTGTGCGCGGCCTCGAAGCGCGCGACCAGCTCGTCGTGACGGCCATAGTCGACCACCAGCGCGCTGTCGGTGCCGTCGTAGCGCAGATGCACCCGGCGCACCGTCTCGACCCGGTTCTCGGCCACGCCCTGGCGCTGCATTTCCTGCCGCCCGTCGGCGCCGATCTCCTCCAGCGTCGCCTCGACCTCCGGCAGCACGTCGGCGGAAAAGCCTTTCTCTACCGCCTGTTCGCGCATTACCCGCAGGTCCGCCAGGCCCATGCCATAGGCCGACAGCACGCCGGCAAAGGGGTGCAGGAAAATCCGCGTCATCCCCAGCGTGTCGGCGATATCGCAGGCATGCTGTCCGCCCGCGCCGCCGAAGCAGTTCAGGGTATAGCCGGTGACGTCGTGGCCCTGTTGAATCGAGATCTTCTTGATCGCGTTGGCCATGTTTTCCACCGCGATCCGCCGGAAGCCGTCGGCGACCTCCTCCGGCGCGCGCTTGTCGCCGGTTTCGCGCGAGATCCGTTCGGCCAGTTCCCGGAACTGCGTCTGCACCGCGTCGCCATCCAGCGGCTGGTCGGCGTTCGGGCCGAACACCTTGGGGAAGAAGGCCGGCTGGATGCGCCCCAGCATCAGATTGGCATCCGTCACCGTCAGTGGCCCGCCCCGGCGATAGCAGGCCGGGCCAGGGTTGGCGCCCGCGCTGTCCGGGCCAACGCGGTAGCGGGTGCCGTCGAACTGCAGGATCGAGCCGCCGCCGGCGGCCACCGTGTGGATCTGCATCATCGGCGCGCGCATACGCACGCCCGCGACCTGCGTCTCGAACGCGCGTTCGTAGGCACCGTCGTAGTGCGCCACGTCGGTCGAAGTGCCGCCCATGTCGAAGGAGATCAGCTTGTCGATCCCCGCCATCGCGGCGGTGCGCGCCGCGCCGACGATGCCGCCGGCCGGACCGGACAGGATCGCGTCCTTGCCCTGGAAGAAGTGCGCGTCGGTAAGGCCGCCGTTCGACTGCATGAACATCAGCTGCACGTCGCCCAGCTCGCCCGCGACCTTGTCGACGTAGCGGCGCAGGATCGGCGACAGGTAGGCGTCGACCACCGTGGTGTCGCCCCGGCTGACCAGCTTCATCAGCGGGCTCACCTGGTGGGAGGTCGACACCTGGGTAAAGCCGATCTCCCGGGCGATTTCGGCCACGGTGCGCTCGTGCTCGGGGTAGCGGTAGCCGTGCAGGCAGGCGACCGCGAGCGCCCGGATGCCTTTGTCATAGACCGCCTGCAGGTCGCGCCGGATCGCGTCCGAATCGGGCGCCTTCAGCTCCTCGCCTTCGGCGGTGACGCGCGCGTCAATCTCCACGACCTCGCCGTACAGCAGTTCCGGCAAGTCGATCCGCATGGTGAACAGCTGCGGGCGGTTCTGATAGGCGATCCGCAACTGATCGCGGAATCCCTTGGTGATCGCCAGCGCCGTCGCCTCGCCCTTGCGCTCCAAAAGCGCGTTGGTGGCGACGGTCGTGCCCATCTTGACCGCCTCGATCTGATCGGCGGGGATCGCCTCGCCGGCTTTGAGGCCGAGGAAGTCGCGCACGCCCTGTAGCGCGGCATCGTCGTACTGTTCCGGGTTGTCGGACAGCAGCTTGTGGGTCTTCAGATCGCCGGCGGGCGTGCGCGCCACCACATCGGTGAAGGTGCCGCCGCGATCGACCCAGAACTGCCAGCGGCCCCCGGCCGCACTGCGCTCACTCTCCTGCCCCGGCAGGGTGCCGGCACGCTCGCTGCGCGAGGCCATGCGCACGATCTCCCTGGAAAACGCCTGAAAAGGTGGCGCTTAAGGGAGCAAGCTTTGCCGGCGCGGTCAACGGCGACCGGCTCAGCCGGTGCCGATCGGGCGCGCATCGAGCGGGGTCCACTGGTCGAAGGCGGCCCCGAGAAAGCCGCCACCATGGATCGCGTGCTCCTGGGCCACGGACCAGGCGCTCGGATGCGGCAGGTCGATCGCCAGCTCGGTTTCCTGGCCGTGCGATAGCACGTAGCCGCCCAGCTTCCGGGCAATCCGCTGCATCGGCACGTTGTCGGCGACGCACATCACGATCACCTGACGCATGTGCCGGTTGGTGGCGATCGTGAACGCCCGACGGGTCAATTCGGTACCCAGGCCCTGGCCGCGCCACGACGGCTCGACGGACAAACCGAGTTCGCCGATCTTGCCGGAAGCCCCGGCGGGCACGACCTCCGCCACGCCGCGCACGGCGCCGCCATCGATCCGCCCGAGCAGGATCGTGTCGGCGAAATCCAAGTGCTCTGCGTGATCCGCAGCGGCCTCGGGCGTGATCGGGTAACCGAAGCGTCGACGCCGGGATTCCGGGTCGAGCCGGGCGAGGTGCGCACGGATCGCGGGCCGGTCAGCGGGGGTGAGTTTACGAATGTAGGGCATGGTTGAGACGATGCTTCCGTCAGGGTGTTTGCCGATCGCCGCGTGGCTTACGCGGCCGGCCGCCCCTCACGCACTCAGCGTCCCTCCCCAGGAACGGTGTCGGCGGATGGCGACTCCAGGCCCATCCGCGTCCGTGTCAGCTTAAATGTAGGACTTATTGTGCGCTGCACAAGTGAGCATCCTGTTAACGTGCCATGCGCGGAGCGGTCAGCGGTCTTGCCCGCCCTTGTCCGGGCGTGGAATATGGCCGCACAAGGACTTGCGCGCCGGAGTCACCTGGCGGCGCAGTTGAACCTCGACGGCATGGGCATTGCAGCATGAGTATCTGGGGCAAGATCGTAGGCGGCACCGCAGGCTTCGCGGTGGGCGGGCCGCTGGGCGCCATCCTGGGCGGCCTGGCGGGGCATGCCGTCGACCGGATGCGGGACTCCACCCGCGAACTGACCGACCAGGACACAGATCCGCAGCGTCAGGCCGGCGAGCAGCCGGAAGCCGACCAACACGCCGACGACAACACCAAGAAGATCGCCTTCACCATTGGTGTAATCGTGCTGGGCGCCAAGATGGCCAAGGCCGACGGCGTGGTCACCAAGGACGAAATCCAGGCCTTCCGGCAGGTCTTCCAGGTGCCGCCGGAGGAGGTCAACAACGTTGGCAAGGTGTTCAACCAGGCCCGGCGCGACTCCCGCGGGTTCGAGCCGTACGCCAAGCAGCTCGGGCGGATGTTCAAGGACAACCCGATGGTGCTGGAGGAGGTCCTGGACGGCCTGTTCCACATCGCCCGCGCCGACGGCCAGATCGCCCAGGCGGAACTGGAGTATCTGGAACAGGTCGCGTTCACCTTCGGGTTGGATCAGGAAAGCTGGGAGCGCATCCGCGCGGCCAACGCCGAGGGCGACGGCCACGATCCCTACGAGATTCTGGGCGTCTCCCGCGAGGCCAGCGACGACGAGATCAAGAGCGCCTACCGCCGGCTGGTCCGGGAGAACCACCCGGACACCCTGGTCAGCCAGGGCATGCCCCAGGAATTCATCGACATGGCGAACGAGAAGGTCGCCGCGATCAACGGCGCCTACGAGCAGATTCGCAAGCAGCGCGGCTTGCGGCGCTAGGCGACGGTAGATCGTCCGGAGCACTGTTGGACGCCCCCCGGCCCGATCCGCTATAAGACGCGGCGCTCAATGCCCTCTCCCCCGACATGGAGGAGACGGGGAGCGTTCGTGCCACTCATCCCCAAGAGCTCCGCTGCATGGCGACCAACCCGCCGCTGGTACAGTTCAAGGACGTCCGCCTGGCCCTCGGGCACGAGGTGCTGGCCGACCATGTCGACGTCACGCTCGCTCGCGGCGACCGGGCGTGCCTGGTCGGGCGCAACGGCAGCGGTAAGTCCACCTTGTTGCGCGCCCTGGCAGGCGAGATCGAGGTCGACCGCGGGGAACTGTTCATCCAGCCGGGCGTGCGCACCGCCTACCTGCCGCAGCAGCCCGATCTGCCGCCCGAGCAGAAGGTGCACGCCTACGTCGCCGGCGGCCTGCCGGGAGACGTCGCGCACGAGGACCACCGGGTCGACCAGGTGCTGGCGCGCCTGGACCTGGAGAGCGGACGCCGGCTGGGCACACTGTCCGGCGGCGAGGGACGGCGCGCCGCGCTGGCGCGCACGCTGGTCAGCGAGCCCGACGTGCTGCTGCTCGACGAGCCGACCAACCACCTCGACCTGCCGACGATCGAGTGGCTGGAGGGCGAGCTCAAGCGCTTCAGCGGCACGCTGATTCTGGTCAGCCACGACCGCGCCTTCCTGCGCGCAGTGTCCAACTGCACGCTGTGGCTGGACCGCGGCACCCTGCGCAAGATGGACAGCGGCTTCGAGCAGTTCGACGCCTGGGCCGAGGAGGTCCGCCAGGCCGAGGCCGAGCAGCTTTATCAGCTGAACAAGAAGATCGAGCGCGAGGCGCAGTGGGAGCACGGCGGCATTTCCGGGCGACGTAAGCGCAACCAGCGCCGTCTGGCCGAGCTGCGGGAGATGCGCCAGACCCGCGCGGAAATGTTGAAGGCCAAGCCAGGCGAGATGAGCCTGGAAGTTGCCGAGGCCGAGCGCAGCGGCAAGACGGTGATCGAGGCGGAGCAGATCGCCAAAGCGTTCACACGCGAGGACGGCCAGCGCGTCGAGATCGTGCGCGACTTCTCCACCCGCATCCGCAAGGGCGACCGGATTGGCGTGATCGGCCCCAATGGGGCGGGCAAGACCACGCTGATCAAGATGCTGACCGGCGATCTGGAGCCGGATAGCGGCCAGGTGCGCCATGGCACCAACCTGCAACCGATCTACTTCGACCAGCGCCGGGAAAGCCTGGATCCCGAGAAGACCCTCTGGCAAACGCTGGCGCCGGGCGGTGGCGATACGATCGACGTCGGCGGCAAGGCCCGGCACGTCGTCGCCTATCTGAAGGATTTCCTGTTCGAGGAAGGCCAGGCGCGCCAACCCGTCAAAGCCTTGAGCGGCGGCGAGACCAACCGCCTGCTGCTTGCCCGCCTGTTCGCCCGACGCTCCAATCTGATCGTGATGGACGAGCCGACCAACGACCTGGACGTCGAGACGCTCGACCTCCTGGTCGAGGTTCTTGGGGAATACAACGGCACGCTGCTGTTGGTCAGCCACGACCGCGATTTTCTGGACAAAACCGTGACCAGCGTCGTGGCGATGGAAGGCGACGGTCGGGTCGAGGAATTCCCCGGCGGCTACAGCGACGCGCTGAGCCAGCGTCGCGGGCCCAAGGGCGGCGCGCGCATGGGCGACAAGGCCAAGGCAGACAAGAAGGCCGGCGGCAAAGCAGACCAGAAGGCGTCCGGCAAGCGCGGCTCCGGCGGCAGCCAGGGCAAGCTGTCCTACAAGGAACAGCGCGAGCTCGACGAGCTACCGGACAAGATCGAGAAGCTGCAACAGGGCATCGACGACCTGCAGGCCAAACTCTCCGATCCCGGCTTCTTCAAACGCGACCCCGACGGTTACCAGCAAGCCACCGAGGATCTGCAACGGGCCCAGCGCGCCCTCGAGAAAGCCGAGACCCGCTGGCTGGAGCTGGAGGAACGCCGCGAGGCGCTGGCGCAGGGGACGGGTTCCTAGTCCTAGATCGCCGACGTTCTAGGACCTTTGCGCCCAACGCATCTCAGAATCGCCCGTGTCGGTTTCCGGGTACCCGCCGGTGTGGGTTAGATATCGACTAGCCCTTCCCGTGTCGCGCGCCCTGCCAGCGGCAATAACGCTAATCCTCGACCACGCGCTACCGTCATTTAACCTCTGGATCCTTCATGCGCCTTGCCGTCCGCCCGCTCGACCTGTTCGGATTCATCGCGATCATGATCGTCTGGGGCAGCAACTTTGCCGTCTCCAAGGTCGGATTGCAGGAGTTGCCGCCGATCCTGCTGGTCGGCCTGCGCTTCATGATCGTCGCCGCCCTCCTGGTGCCGTTTGTGAAGGTGCCGAAGGGCAAGCTGCTCGGTGTCTTTGCCGTTTCGGTCGTGCTCGGGTTTCTGCACTTCTCGCTGATGTTCACCGGTCTGACCGGGATCGACGCCTCCACCGCGGCGATCTCGATCCAGTTGCAGGTGCCGTTCGCTGCAATCCTGGCGGCGTTGGCGTTCGGCGAAACGGTGGGCTGGCGCCGCGCGCTCGGCATGGCGATCGCCTTCGCCGGCGTAGCCGTGATCGCAGGGGAACCACGGCTGGACGGGGCTTATGGGTCGCTTGCGCTGGTGCTCTCCGCCGCCTTGGTCTGGGCGGTGGCAAACGTGCTGGTCAAACGCCTGGACGATATCAACGGCACGCAGCTCAATGCCTATATGGCCGCCTTCGCATTCCCGCAGTTGTTCTTCGCCTCCTTCCTGCTGGAAGGCGGGCAGTGGGATGCGCTGGCCAGCGCGGACTGGCTGACTGTCGGCTTGGTGCTGGCGTACCAGTCCGTGATCGTGGTCGTCTTGGGCTATGGGCTGTGGTACGCCCTTCTGGGACGCTACGACGTTAATATCGCGATGCCGTTCACGCTCATGGTCCCCTTCTTCGGCGTGGCGAGCGGCGTAATCGCGCTCGGCGAACCGCTGACCTGGCGGCTGCTCGCCGGAGGCGCGATGACGGTGATCGGGGTCGGGATCGTCACCATCCGCCGCCCGCGCGTGACCGGCCCAACGCTGGAGCGGACTTAGCCCGGGACGCAAGGCGCACATGGCTCAGCCGGTCGATCACCCCTCCCCTAACCATGAACCGCGGCCGGACGGCGTGGCCGTCGATATCCTGCTGCTCCACTATACCGGAATGCTGACCGGCACGGCGGCGCTGGACCGGCTGTGCCAGCCGGAGGCCAAGGTTTCCGCACACTACCTTATCGAGGAAGACGGCCAGATCGTTCGCCTGGTGCCGGAAGACCGGCGCGCCTGGCACGCGGGCGTCGCCTGCTGGGCCGGCCAGACGAACATCAATGACCGATCCATCGGGATCGAGTTGGTCAATCCCGGTCACGAGTTCGGCTATCGTGCCTTCCCGGAGGCGCAGATGGCCGCGCTGATAGAGCTGTCCCAAGCCATCCGCACGCGCCATCCCATCCCGTCCCACAGAGTCCTGGGCCATAGCGACGTGGCGCCCGCCCGCAAGCAGGATCCGGGCGAGCTGTTCGACTGGCCGCGCCTCGCCGATTATGGCCTTGGGGTTTGGCCACAAGAGGTGGTGGAACCGTCCAGGCTCCCCGACCTCGAGTGGTTCTTGGCGTGCCTGGAGCGCGTCGGCTACTGCCCCAGTGCCGATCCCGCCATCCTGCTGACCGCCTTTCAGCGCCACTTCCGCCCTGAAGCGGTCACGGGCGCGCCCGACACCGCCACGGCCGCCCGCCTGACCGGCTTGCTGCAGGTTCTGGACCACGCAGGCTAGCCCGATCCGACCTGTCGTACCGTCCCATGCCATCCCATGGGACACCATGGGACGCCCCGACATGGGATTTCATGGGACGGCGTCCAAGTCCGCTTGCGCGAAGCCTCAGACTTGCTTACCTCCGGGGTCGGACCAGACGGCCGGACGGTCGCTCTTCCGCGCCTGAACGCGCGGAAGGGAGGAAAGTCCGGGCTCCACGGAAGCGCGGTGCCGGGTAACGCCCGGCGGGGGCGACCCCAGGGAAAGTGCCACAGAAAGCAAACCGCCCATGGCCCGGCGCATGGCGCCGAGTGCCCATCGGGTAAGGGTGAAAGGGTGCGGTAAGAGCGCACCGCGCCCCTGGTGACAGGGGCGGCACGGTAAACCCCACCGGGAGCAAGACCAGATAGGGGCGGCATGTCGGGGCCTTTGCGCCCCGACAGGTGAGCTTCCGCACCGCTGCCCGGGTAGGTCGCGCGAGGCGTCCGGCAACGGACGTCCCAGAGGAATGGCCGTCGCCCGCCGGTGTCACCGGCGGGTACAGAACCCGGCTTACAGGCCGTCTGGTCCGCTTTATTAGCGTCAATATTGATCGATTGTATTGCCCCTATTTGCGACGGATAGGGGTGGCGCGCGTCATATCCACAACTTGCGGGACCACAAGTCGTCTACGGCCGCCCCAGGGCGCTGTGGAAGCAATCTTCTATGAGAACATAAGAGGAACACCGTTCATGTGTCACATGAACTCGGCTGTGACCAGGTTGTGAAAGTCGCCGCCGGTCACTTGCGTCGAGTCGACCGAAAGGCATCGCAGCAAAGACCGGAAAATCCTTGATTTTAAGCTCTCCTTTACTTGGGCGGTGCATTGACACCCATATAGGCCCATGCTATCCCATGAAATCCCATGCAGGGCCATGGCAACCCAATTAAAACCCAGACCACGACGGCTGGGCCCATGGGACGCCACAAGGGGGTCGCCCGGTGCCGCAGGCATTCATTGGTTCCGCCAAGGCAAACAAAGTCGACCGGAAGGGACGCGTGTCCGTTCCGGCGGCTTTTCGTAAGGCCGTGGCGGGTCAGGAATTCCACGGCATCTACGTCTACGCCCACTACCTGCGTCCGGCACTGGTGGCGTTTGGTGAGGAGCGTATGGCGAAGTACATGAACGACCTGGAGGAACTGGACGAGTTCTCGGAGGAGTACGAGGAGCTCGCACAGGTCGTGTTCTCCGATGCCGAGCCGCTGTCGTTCGACGGCGAGGGTCGGATCATGCTGCCCAAGCACCAGATGGAACACGCCGGCATCGACGAGGCGGCGGCGTTCGTCGGCCGTGGCCTGACTTTCGAGATCTGGAACCCCGAAACCTATGCCGAGCAGCGCGAGGCCGCCCGCGAGCGCGCCGCGAAGAAGGGAATCGGGCCGAAGAAGAAGCAGAAGGTGGAGGCGGAAGCATGATGGCGCGCGCCCCCGCCGACTCTCACCTTACGCCGCAGGCGACCCAGCCGGGCGGCCATGTCCCCGTCATGCTGGCGGAGGTGCTGGACGCGCTGCAGCCAGCCGACGGCGGCATCTACCTCGACGCCACCTTCGGCCTGGGCGGCTATGCCAAGGGTATCCTGGATTCTGCCGCCTGCACCGTCTGGGGTCTCGATCGCGACCCGCAGGCGATCGCGCGCGGTCAGGCCATGACGGAGGCGGAAGACGGTCGCCTGCATCTCGCCGAAGGGCGCTTCGGCGCGCTGGACCGGGTTCTGGAAGAGCGCGGCGTGGCCCCGGTGGACGGCATCGCGTTCGACTTGGGGGTGTCCTCTCCGCAGTTGGACGTTGCCGAGCGCGGCTTCTCTTTCCGCTTCGACGGCCCGCTCGACATGCGCATGGGATCGGATGGGCCGACCGCCGCCGATGTCGTCAACGAGCTGGCGGAAGGCGATCTGGCCCGGATCGTGCGCGACTACGGCGAAGAGAAGAAGGCCCGACGAGTCGCCCGCGCGATCACCCAGGCCCGCGGCGACAAACCGATTCAACGCACCGGCGAGCTGGCCGAAATCGTGCGCGGCGCCGTCGGCCACGCCAGGGGCAAGGCGAAGGCGCACGAGATCGATCCGGCCACCCGCACCTTCCAGGCGATCCGGATTTACGTGAACGACGAGCTGGGCGAGCTAGAGCGCGGCCTTGCCGCGGCCGAACGCGCGCTTAAGCCGGGCGGCCGGCTGGCGGTAGTCTCCTTCCACTCGCTGGAGGACCGCGCGGTCAAACAGTTCCTACGCACCCGCAGCGGCGACGTCCCACGGGCATCCCGGCACAGCCCCGACCCGGACCCGGCGGACCGGCTGCCGGAGCCGACCTTTCGCGTTCTGTTCCGCCAGGCCAAGAAGCCGCGAGCAGACGAAGCCGAGACCAATCCCCGGGCACGTTCCGCCCGGCTGCGCGCCGCCGAGCGCACGGCCGCGCCGGCCTGGGCCAACTTCGAAGAGGGCCGGGCATGAGCGTCGTGCGCGTGTCACTGGTAATTTGGCTGATCGTCGCGGGCGCGGTCGCGCTCGGGCTGTATCAGGTGAAGTATGAGGTGCAGCGCCTGGAGGAGGAGTTGCATCAGGTGCGCAACGACATCCGTCAGGACCGTATGGCCCTGCATGTGCTGGAAGCGGAGTGGGCCTACCTGAACCGGCCGGAACGCCTGGAACGCCTGGCGTCGAAGCACCTCGACATGGGTCCGGGTAACGCCAAGCAGGTCGCCGCCGTGTCCGCCCTGCCCCCACGGATCACCGAGTCCGAGGAGCGCGTGCGCTATGCCGCCGCCAGCAGCGACAACGGCGAAGATGCCATGCCGTTGCCCCAGGCCAAGCCCTGGTCGCTGGAACAGCCGATCTATGCGCGTGCCGAACAACGCCAGCCACGCCGCGGCGTGAACACCCCGCTGGTGCAGGCCACCGCACAGGTCGCCGCGCGCCAGACGACCACGCCTCGCAAGAACGCCGGGAACCAAAACAACACCCGGAGCCATAACAACACGGCCGGTCAGGTCGGACAGTCGGACGAGTCCCAGCGACTCACCTCCAAGGCGTCGCCGCCGCGCTCCAGCCCACCTGTACAACGGGCCATCGCGGTCGGCGACGTTCTGATCAAGGTGGGGGTCCGCCAATGAGCCGTCGGCGCCATGCGCCCTGTGCCCCACATGACTACAGCCAACGACCGGCGGGCCCTGTCCGCCGGGCGTTGCGTTTGGATGGCACCCGCAAGGAGGTGCTGGAGACCGGGCGTACCCGACTCTTGGTCGCGGGTATCGTGTTCGCTGTTGCCTTTTCGGCGATCAGCGTCCGCGTGCTCGAACTCGCGGTCCTGAGCGGTGGCGCCGCGCGCGACCTGGCGACCCGCGCGGACGGCGCGCCCCCGGCACAGACCCGCGCGGATATCGTGGACCGCAACGGCCATGTGCTGGCGACCACCCTGCCGGTGGCCTCGCTCTATGCCGACCCGCGGGAAGTCAACGATCCGGCAAAGGTCGCCAACCTTCTGGCACCGATCCTGACCGAGTCCACCGCAGCCGAGCTGCAGGCGCTGCTCGACAGCACCAAGCATTTCGTCTGGCTGGAGCGCAAGCTGACCCCGCGCCAGCAGTACAAGATCAACCGCCTTGGTATTCCGGCGTTGCGGTTCCAGGAGAGCGAGCAGCGCTTCTACCCCTACGGCGAGCTGACCGCGCACGCGGTCGGCTACACCAACGTCGACGGCAAGGGCATTGCGGGGATCGAACAGTCGTTCAATCAGTTGCTCAAGGATTCCAACCAGCCCCTGCAACTGTCCCTCGACGTGCGCGTGCAGCACATCCTGATGGAGGAGCTGCGCGCCAAGATGGAGGAGTTTGAAGGCATCGGCGCGGCCGGTCTGGTGATGGACGTGCGCACCGGCGAGCTGCTGGCGATGGGGTCCCTGCCCACCTTCGATCCGCACGAACCTGGCCGGGCAAGCGACGACGCGACCTTCAACCGCGCCACGCTCGGCATCTACGAGATGGGCTCGACCTTCAAGATCTTCTCCATCGCCGCGGCGCTGGAAGCCCACTCGGTCAAGCTGTTCGACAAGTTCGACGTCTCCGAACCGCTGCACAAGGCCGGCTTCACGATCCGCGACTACAAGCAGAAGGATGGCAAGCTCACCGTTCCGCAGATCTTCATGTACTCGTCCAACATCGGGACGGCGAAGATCGCGATGCAAATGGGCAAGGAAGTCCAGCAGACCACGCTGCGCGACCTCGGCCTGACCCGTCCGGTCAACCTGGAACTGCCGGAGATCGGCACGCCCATGGTGCCCCATCCCTGGCGCGACATCAGCACCGTCACGGTCTCCTACGGCCATGGCATCGCGGTCAACGCGGTGCAGCTGGCCAGTGCCGTCAGCGCCACGGTAAATGGCGGCCACCGCCACTCCCCGACCCTGCTTCGGCGCGATCCCGAGGACGTCGGCGCGGGGAAGACGGTATTCTCGGCCAAGACCAGCGAGCAGATGCGCCAACTGATGCGCCTGGTGGTCGAATACGGTACCGGCAAGAACGCCGATGCCTACGGCTACCGCGTGGGCGGCAAGACCGGCACCGCCGACAAGCAGAAAAACGGCCGTTACAGCAACGCGAAGATCTCCTCCTTCGTCGGCGCCTTTCCGATGGACGATCCGCGCTATGTCGTCTTCGCCATGGTCGACGAGCCTAAAGGGCAGGAACACACCTTCGGCTATGCCACGGGCGGCTGGGTGGCCGCGCCGGTGGTCAAGAACGTGATCGAGCGCATGGGCCCGATGCTGGGCATCCAACCGCATCCGGCCAATATGCCGAAAAAGGAGAACCACCCGCTTCTGGTCAACGCAGAGGGCGAGGACGAGCGGGTTGCATCTAACTGATCTGATCGACCGCACGGCAGGTACGCACATGGCGTCCGGGACGACGCGACAGATCGATATTACCGGCCTGACCGCGGACAGTCGCGCGGTCCGGGAGGGGTATCTGTTCGCGGCAATCCCCGGCACGCGCGCCGACGGCCGGCAATTCATCGCCGATGCCGTCGCGAACGGTGCGCGTGCCGTGCTCGCGCCCGAGGACACGCAGCTCGATGCGGGCGTGAACGCCACGCTGGTCGAGGCGACGGACGTGCGCAGCGCCTTCGCCCGCATGGCCGCCGCCTTCTACGGCCGGCAACCCGCCTTCATCGCGGCCGTCACCGGAACCAACGGCAAGACCAGCGTCGCCACCTTCGCCCGGCAGCTATGGACGCGCGCCGGCGAACAGGCGGCCAGCGTCGGCACGCTGGGACTCGTTCCGGAAATCGCCGACAGTCCGGGCAAACTGACCACACCGGATCCGGAGGCCCTGCACCGCTGCCTTGCGCAGCTGGCCGACCAGGGCGTTCACCGCTTGGCGATCGAGGCGTCCAGCCATGGCCTGGATCAGGCGCGCCTCGACGGACTCCAGGTCTCCGCCGCGGCGTTCACCAACCTGACCCAGGATCATCTGGACTACCACGGCACGCTGGACGCCTATCTCGCGGCCAAGCTGCGGCTGTTCAGCCATCTGCTGCAGGACGGTGGCACGGCCGTGGTCAACGCCGATTCCCAGCACGCCGGCGCCGTGCTGGAAGCGTGCCGGACGCGCAACCTAACGGTGTGGACCTACGGCGAGGCCAAGACGAGCGACATCCGCCTGGCGGCCCGACAGCCGACCCTGGCGGGCCAGCACCTCGAGCTGGACCTGTTCGGCGATAGTGCGCGCGTGCAGCTGCCGCTGGTCGGCAAGTTCCAGGCGATGAACGCGCTCGCGGCCCTGGGGCTGGTGTTGGCAAGCGGCCTGGACCGTGACGCCGCGCTCGCCGGGATGGCGGCGCTGGAAGGCGTCCCGGGGCGCCTGCAGCGGGTCGCGGAAACACCGTCAGGCGGACAGGTGTTCGTCGACTATGCCCACACCCCGGACGCGCTGGAGACGGTGCTGCAGGCGCTGCGCCCGCACGTCGGCCGGCGGCTGATCTGCATCTTCGGCTGCGGCGGCGACCGCGACCGCGGCAAACGCCCGATCATGGGCGAGATCGCCGCCCGCCTTGCCGAGGAAGCGATCGTCACCGACGACAACCCGCGCAGCGAGGATCCGGCTGCGATTCGCCAGGAGATCCTGGCCGCCGCACCGGACTCGCGAGAGGTCGACGACCGCGCCCGCGCGATCCGCGAGGCGATCGCCGAGATGGACGACGGCGATCTCCTTTTGATTGCCGGAAAGGGTCATGAAACCGGCCAAATCGTTGGCGATCAAACCCTGCCGTTCGACGACGCGGAGGTCGCGCGAGCGGCCATCGCGCAACTGAAGGCAGGACACCCATGACCGAACCGCTCTGGACGGCCCAGAACGCCGCCAAAGCCACCCGCGGCACCGCGACCGGCGACTGGCACGCCACCGGCATGTCAATCGACACCCGCACGATTCAGCCAGGCGATCTGTTCGTCGCGCTCCGCGGTCCGTCGTTCGACGGCCACCGCTTCGCCGCCGACGCGCTGTCGAAGGGCGCGGCTGCGGTGATGATCGACCACGTCCCGGACAACCTGCCGGCCGATGCCAAGACATTGCGGGTGACGGACACGCAAGCCGGGCTGGAAGCCCTGGGTGCCGCCGGCCGGGCTCGGGCACGCGCCAAAGTGCTGGCGATCACCGGCAGCGTCGGCAAGACCGGCACGAAGGAAGCGCTACGCCACGCGCTGAGCACACAAGGCAAGACGCACGCATCGTCCGCCAGCTTCAACAACCACTGGGGCGTGCCGCTGTCGCTGGCGCGCCTGCCGCAGGACGCCGCCTATGCCGTGTTCGAACTGGGCATGAACCATCCAGGCGAGATCGGCGCACTGGTCCGTCAGGTCCGTCCACACGCCGCGCTGATCACCACGGTCGTCGCCGCCCACCTCGGCAACTTCGATTCCGAAGAAGCGATCGCCGACGCCAAGGCGGAGATTCTGGAGGGCCTGCTCAACGGCGGCACCGCCGTGCTGAACCGCGACAACGTACATTTCGCGCGGCTCGAACGGGCGGCACGGGAGCAGCAGATCAGCCACGTCGCCACCTTCGGCGAAGCTGGCGAGGCGGACGTCCGGCTGCTGAGTGCGGACTGCCACGCCAACGCGAGCGATGTCCACGCGGTGGTGCACGGTTTGGAACTGCACTTCCGGGTTGCCCTGCCCGGCCGTCATTGGGTGACCAACACGCTCGGCGTGCTCGCCATGGTGCACGCGGTGGACGGGGACGTCCGCCAGGCAGCCGACAGTTTCGCCACCTTGACCTCGGCCACCGGTCGCGGCGCCCGCCGGCACATCCAGCTGGCCGCCGGGACATTCGAGCTGATCGACGACAGCTACAACGCCAACCCAACCTCGATGGCCGCGGCGTTCGACGTTCTGGGGCGCGCGGAGTTGGGACCGGACGGCCGGCGGATCGCCGCGCTGGGCGACATGCTGGAACTGGGCCTGCACAGCGCGGAGCTGCACGCCGGTCTCGCCGCGCCGATCGAGCAGGCGGGCATCCACCTCGTCTTCACCTGCGGGGCCGAAATGGCCGCGCTCGAAGCCGCGCTGCCGGCGCCGCTGTGCGGCGGGCACGCCGAGGACTCCGAAGCTTTGGGCGCGCTTGTCGCCGCCAACGTGCGCGCGGGCGATGTCGTGCTGGTGAAGGGATCGGCCGGGGCGAAAATGGGCCGGGTCATACGCGCGCTCGACGCGCTGGACCAGACGAACGGCAGCCAGGAGGGCAGCCATGCTTCATAACCTTCTGACCCCGCTGTCGGACGAGTTCATCTTCTTCAACCTGTTCCGCTACCTGACCTTCCGGTCGGGCGCGGCGGTGCTGACGGCGCTGGTCGTCTCGTTCGTGCTGGGTCCGGCGGTGATCCGCTGGTTGAAGAAGAAGCAGCGCGAGGGTCAGCCAATCCGCGACGACGGCCCCGAGAGCCACCTCGTCACCAAACAGGGCACGCCGACCATGGGCGGCGTCTTGATCCTACTGGCGGTGGCGATCTCGACCCTGCTGTGGGCAGACCTGAGGAACGGCTACGTCTGGGTGATCCTGTTCATCACCACCGGTTTCGGGCTGGTCGGCTTCGCCGACGACTACCTGAAGCTCACCCGGCGCAGCCACAAGGGCGTCTCGAGCCGAATCCGCCTGGCCGTGGAAATCGCGATCAGCCTGATCGCGGCCGTCTGGGTGATCCACCTGACCGGCGCGCAGCTCGATACCGCGCTCGCGGTTCCGCTGTTCAAGGACGTGCTGTTCGATTTGGGCTGGTTCTTCGTCGCCCTGATGGTGTTCGTCGTCGTCGGGGCCTCAAACGCGGTCAACCTGACCGACGGCTTGGACGGCTTGGCGATCGTGCCGGTGATGATCGCCGCCGGCTGCTTCGCCCTGATCAGCTATCTGGTCGGCAATGCCGTGTTCGCCGACTATCTGCAGCTACACTTTGTCGAGGGCACGGGCGAGCTGGCGGTCTTCTGCGCTGCGCTGGTCGGCGCCAGCCTTGGGTTCCTGTGGTTCAACGCCCCGCCGGCGATGGTGTTCATGGGCGACACCGGCTCGCTGTCGGTCGGCAGTGCGCTGGGCGGCATCGCAGTGATCACCAAGCACGAACTGGTGCTGGCGGTCATCGGCGGACTGTTCGTTCTGGAGACCGTGTCGGTGATCGTGCAGGTCGCCAGCTACAAGCTGTTCGGCAAGCGCGTCTTCCGGATGGCTCCGCTGCATCACCACTTCGAGAAGAAGGGGTGGCGCGAGGAGACCATCGTCGTCCGCTTCTGGATCATCGCCGCGATCCTGGCGCTGATCGGCCTGTCCACACTGAAGCTGCGGTAGGGAGGCGCTTGGTATGATTCCCCTTCCCTACATGGCCGGCTTCCCCGTCGCGGTGCTCGGGCTCGGGCGCTCCGGCCTGCAGGCCGCCAAGGCTTTGCAGCGCTCGGATGCCGAGGTCTGGGCCTGGGACGACAATGCGAGCACGCGTGCCCGCGCCGAAGCGGAAGGCGTCAACCTCAAGAACCTGTACGAGATCGACTGGCGCGAGCCGGTCACGCTGGTCCTGTCCCCCGGCATCCCGGACCGCCTGCCGCAACCACACCCGCTCGCGGCCAAGGCGCACGCGGCCGGCTGCGAGATCGTCTCCGACATCGAGCTGTTGGGTCGGGCGGTGCCGGACGCGAGCTACATCGGCATCACCGGCACCAACGGCAAGTCGACCACCACGGCGTTGATCGGCCACGTGCTGAACACCAGCGGCAAGGATGCGCAGGTCGGCGGCAACCTGGGCCCCTCGGTGCTCGACTTCGCGCCGGTGGAGCCGGGG
The DNA here is from genome assembly GCF_000515255.1 of Rhodovibrio salinarum DSM 9154. Taxonomy (NCBI): domain Bacteria; kingdom Pseudomonadati; phylum Pseudomonadota; class Alphaproteobacteria; order Rhodospirillales; family Rhodovibrionaceae; genus Rhodovibrio; species Rhodovibrio salinarum. Next base: position 3,312,621 of record NZ_KI911559.1, read on the forward strand.
GGCTACTACGTGCTGGAGATGTCCAGCTACCAGCTGGAACGCACCGCCTCGATCACCTTCGACGTTGCGGTGTGGCTCAACATCTCCGCCGACCATCTGGACCGGCACGGCGATATGGCGGGCTACATCGCCGCGAAGAAGAACATCTTCCGCCGGCAGACAAGCCCGCGCGCGGCCGTCGTCGGTGTCGACGACGACGCCAGCCGCGAGGTCTACGCGGGGCTGCAGGCGGCTGGCGACCAGGTTTTGATTCCGATCTCCGGCACGCAAGCGGTGGCCGGCGGCGTCGGGGTCGCGGAGGGCGCGCTGGTCGATGACATCGACGGCCAGCAGGCGCACGTCCTGGACCTAGCGCAGATGGCCAGCCTGCCCGGCCAGCACAACTGGCAGAACGCGGCCGCCGCCTACGCCGCCTGCCGGCAGATCGGCGTGCAGAGCCACGTGATCGCCGCGTGCCTGCAATCGTTCCCCGGCCTGCCTCACCGGCAGGAACCGGCGGCGACGATCGATGGCGTCGCCTTCGTCAACGACAGCAAGGCCACCAATGCCGACGCCGCCAGCCGCGCGCTGGCCTGCTACCGCGCGATCTACTGGATCGCCGGCGGCCGAGCGAAAGAAGGCGGGCTTGCCGGCACGGAAAGCTACTGGCCGCGCGTACGCCGCGCCTACCTGATCGGGGAAGCGGAAAACGACTTCGCTCAGACCCTGCAGGGCAAGGTGACCGCGCAGGTCTGCGGCACGCTGGACACCGCCGTGGCGCGCGCCTTCGCCGACGCCAAGGCGGACGGCGAGACCGGCGCGGTCGTGCTGTTGTCGCCGGCGTGCGCCAGCTTCGATCAGTTCCAGAGCTTCGAGGCGCGCGGCGACCACTTCAAGGATCTGGTCGGCCAGTTGAACGGCACGCGCGAAGAGATCGATCGGCGCCATCTGAGCGCGGATGCGGGAGGGTCGGCATGATCACCGTATCCCGCACCGACACAAGCACGCTGGGCGCCTGGTGGTGGACCGTCGACCGCTGGTCGCTGGTCGCCCTGGGGCTGATCATGGGCTTCGGCGCGGTTTTGATCCTGGCCGCCTCCCCGGCTGCCGGGGAGCGGATCGGTCTGGGCGGCTTCTATTTCGCCACCCGCCAGATGGTCTATCTGACCATGGCCGCAGGCGTGACCGTCGGGGTCTCGCTGTTGAGCCCGCTGTGGATCCGGCGGCTGGGCGTGGTTGGCTTCTTGGGCAGCCTGTTCCTGCTGATCTTAACCCTGCTGATCGGTCCGGAGATCAACGGCGCCCACCGCTGGATTCAGCTCCCCGGCATCTCGATCCAGCCAAGCGAGTTCGTGAAGCCCTGCTTCGCCGTCACGATTGCCTGGATGTTCGCCGCCCAGCGCGAGCGCACCGGCATTCCGGGCGACGCCATAGCGGTGGCGCTGCTGGTCGTCGTCGCCAGCCTGTTGCTGCTGCAGCCGGACCTGGGACAGACGTTCGTGGTAGCGGCGATCTGGGGCGTGCAGTTCTTCGTCGCCGGTCTGCCGATGATCTGGGTGATCGTACTCGCTGTCGGCGCGGTGATGCTGGTGGTCGGCGCGTATTTCACGATGCCGCACGTCTCCGAGCGGATCGATGGCTTCCTCAGCCCACAAAACGGCAACCCCTATCAGGTTGAACGCTCGCTCGAGGCCTTCGAGCGCGGCGGTCTGCTGGGCCAGGGCCCGGGCGAAGGGACCGTCAAGCAGACGCTGCCGGACGCGCACTCCGACTTCATCTTCGCCGTCGCGGGCGAGGAGTTGGGCGCGATCGCCTGCCTGATCATCATTGCCCTGTTCGCCTTCATCGTGCTGCGCGGTTTCTCCCGCGTGTTGCAGGAGGACAGCCTGTTTGTCCTGCTGGCGGCGACCGGCCTGCTCACGCAGTTCGGGCTGCAAGCGATGATCAACATGGCCTCCAGCCTGCACCTGATCCCGACCAAGGGCATGACGCTGCCGTTCATCAGCTACGGCGGCTCCTCGCTGCTCGCGCTCGCCCTTGGCATGGGCATGGTGCTGGCGCTCACGCGCCGGCGGGTAAACCGGGGAGACGCGGTATGACCAAGCGCACGCCGACCCGAGTCCTGCTGGCCGCCGGCGGCACCGGCGGGCACATGTTCCCCGCCGCGGCGCTGGCGCGCGAGTTGCTGTCGCGGGGCCTCCAACCGGTGCTGGTCACCGACCAGCGCGCCGGCGGCTTCGGTCCGGAGCTAGCCGAGCAGGTGGAGACCCATCATATCAAGGCGGCTGGCTTTGCGGGGGGCGACCTGTTCGCCAAGCTGCGCAGCATCGCCCAACTCGCCATCGGCTACCTGCAGGCGCGCCGGATCGTGGCACGGACCAATCCGGCCGTGACCGTGGCCTTCGGTGGCTACGCCGCCCTGCCGACCGGGCTGGCGGCCGGACACAAGGGCGTGCGACTGGTGCTGCACGAGCAGAATGCCGTGCTCGGCCGCGCCAACCGCATGCTGGCCTCCCGGGCCGACGCGATCGCCACCTCCTTCCCCGAGGTGCAGGGGATCGGCGAAGAGGTGCAGAGCCGCGTCGTCCTGACCGGCAATCCGGTGCGTGAGACGATCCAGGCGATCGGCCGCAAGCCTGCCGTGGTGGCCGACGACAACGGCCCGCTGCGCCTGCTCGTCACCGGCGGCAGCCAGGGCGCGCGGGTGTTCAACGAGCTGGTGCCCGACGCCGTCGCCCGCCTGCCGGAGAGCACCCGCAAACGCCTGCGGATCACCCAGCAGGTCCGCGGCAGCGACACCAGCGACGTGCGCGCGGCTTATGAGGCCGCAGGGGTGACGGCGGAGCTCAAAACCTTCTTCGACGACCTGCCCGAGCGGCTGGCGAAGGCGCATCTGCTGATCTGCCGATCCGGCGCGTCGACCACGACCGAACTGGCGGCCGCCGGCCGTCCGGCGATCCTGGTGCCCTACCCGTTCGCCGCCGACGACCACCAGACCGCCAACGCCCAGGCGCTGGCGCAGGCCGGCGGTGGCTGGCTGATGCCGCAGAACACCCTGACCCCGGAAGCGCTGGCCGAGCGGTTGCAGTCGCTGTTCGAGACGCCGGCGCTGCTGACCCGCGCGGCTGCCGGCGCGCTCTCGTTCGCACAGACGGATTCCGCCAAGCGCCTGGCCGACCTCGCGCTCGACGGCCGCAGCGACGACGCGACCGGGCCGACGACCACCGGCAAGAAGGAGGCCGCCGCATGAGGGCCATGCCACTCGATATCGGCCTCATCCACTTCGTCGGAATCGGCGGGATCGGCATGTCCGGAATCGCCGAGATCCTGCATAACCTGGGCTACCAGGTGCAGGGCTCCGATATCGCCGAGAGCGCCAACGTCAAGCGCCTGCGCGAGCTTGGGATCGAGGTGCACATCGGCCACGCCGCAGAGAACGTGGCGCACGCCAAGGTCGTGGTGATCTCCTCCGCCGTGAAAGCCGACAACCCAGAGGTTCGCGCCGCGCGCGAGCGGTTCGTGCCGGTCGTCCGACGGGCGGAGATGCTGGGCGAGTTGATGCGGCTCAAGTGGTCGATCGCGGTCGGCGGCACCCACGGCAAGACGACCACGACCTCGATGATGGCCTCCTTCCTGGAAGCTGCGGACCAGGACCCGACCGTCATCAACGGCGGCATCATCAACGCCTATGGCACCAACGCGCGCCTGGGCGGCGGCGAGTGGATGGTGGTCGAGGCGGACGAGAGCGACGGCACCTTCACCAAGCTGCCCTCGACAATCGCCATCGTCACCAACATCGACCCCGAACACCTGGACTTCTACGGAGACGTCGAGACGCTGCACGCCGCCTTCGAGACGTTCGTCGAGAACATCCCCTTCTACGGCTTCGCCGTGCTGTGCATCGACCACCCGGCGGTGCAGACCCTGATCGGACGGATCCGCGACCGGCGGATCGTCACCTATGGCGTCAGCCCCCAGGCCGACGTGCGCCTGAGCGACCTGTCGCAAGCGCCGGACGGCGCGACCTTCACGGTCGAGGTCGACGGCCGCGGCGAACGTCCTTCCGTGCGGATGGAAGACCTGCACCTGCCGATGGTGGGTCAGCACAACGTGCTCAACGCCCTGGCCGCGATCGCGGTGTCGCAGGAAATGGGCATGACGGAAGCCCAGGTCCGCCAGGCCCTGTCTTCCTTCGCCGGGGTCAAGCGCCGCTTCACCAAGACCGGCGAGGTCGACGGGGTCACGATCATCGACGACTACGGCCACCACCCGGTCGAAATCGCGGCGGTGCTGAAGGCCGCGCGCTGGGCCAGCCGGGGCAAGGTGATCGCGGTCGTGCAACCGCACCGCTATTCCCGCCTCGCCAAGCTGTTCGAGGATTTCTGCACCTGCTTCAACGACGCCGATCAGGTGGTCGTCGCCGATGTCTACCCTGCCGGCGAGGACCCGATCGACGGCGTGAACCGGGACGCTCTGGCCGAAGGCTTGCGCGCCCACGGCCACCGGCAGGTGCTGACGCTCGAGGGGCCGGAACAGCTGGCCCGTATGGTGCGCGAGAACGCGGAATCCGGCGATCTCGTTGTCTGCCTCGGGGCCGGCAGCATCACCAACTGGGCCCAGGCACTGCCGCAACAGCTGGAAGACCTGAAGTCGGATGGAGGCACGGCATGATGGCGGCCGAGCGCATCCAGCCCACGTCCGTGTTCCAGCCCGGCCTGATCGACCGCCTGCCAGCCGTGCGCGGCCGCCTTCGCGCTAACGCGCCCCTCAAGGACGTTACCTGGTTCCGCGTGGGTGGCCCGGCGGAGGTGCTGTTCCGTCCGGCCGACCGCGACGACCTGATCGATTTCCTGAAGGCCCGACCGGCCGACGTGCCGGTCACCGTGCTGGGCGTGGCCTCCAACCTGCTGGTGCGCGATGGCGGCGTTCCGGGCGTGGTAATCCGCCTGTTGCGCGGCTTCGTCGACATGCAGGCCGATGGCAACGATGTGCTGGCGGGGGCTGGTGCGCTCGACCTCAACGTCGCGAAGACGGCGCAGCAGGCCGGCGTCGCCGGTCTGGAGTTCCTGTGCGGCGTGCCGGGCGCAATCGGCGGCGCCTTGCGAATGAACGCCGGCGCCTACGGCACCGAGATCAAGGACGTCCTGGTCGAGGCGGAGGCGGTGCATGCCGAAACCGGCGAGATCCGGACCTTCGGCGTCGACGAGCTGGGCTATAGCTACCGCCAGTCCAGCCTGCCCGCCGAGTGGATCTTCTTGTCCGCCCGCCTACGCGGCCACGCCGGCGATCCCGAGGCGATCGGCCAGCGCATGTTGGAGATCCAGGGCCAACGCGGCGACAGCCAGCCGATCAAGACGGCAACCAGCGGCTCCACCTTCAAGAACCCCGAAGGCCACAAAGCCTGGCAATTGATCGACCAGGCCGGCTGTCGCGGCCTAACCATGGGCGGCGCCCAGGTCTCGGAAAAGCACACCAATTTCCTGATCAACACCGGCGCGGCGACCGCCGCCGACCTGGAAGCGCTGGGCGAGGAAGTCCGCCGGCGGGTCTTTGAGACCAGCGGCATCCAGCTCGACTGGGAAATCCGCCGGATCGGCATCGCCGCAGGCGAAGGAGGTGCGGCATGACGCGGGTCGCGGTGCTCTACGGCGGCGTTTCGGCCGAGCGCGAGGTGTCGCTCAATTCCGGCAAGGGGGTCGCCGCGGCACTCTACGAGCGCGGTTTCGAGGTGCGCCTGATCGACGTCAGCCGCGACGTCGGCCAGCTGGTCAGCGACCTGACGCCGCCGCCGGAAGTCGTGTTCAACGCGCTGCACGGCCAGTTCGGCGAGGACGGCCGGGTGCAGGGCGTGCTCGACCTGATGGGCATCAAATACACCCATTCGGGCGTCCTCGCGTCGGCCCTGGCGATGGACAAGGCGATGGCGCGCAAGACCTTTGCCGCCGCCGGTCTGCCTGTATGCGAAGGCATGACGGTGAGCCGCGAGGCGATGCTCGCCAACGTCGACCCGATGCCCCGCCCCTACGTCGTCAAGCCGGTCGCCGAAGGCTCCAGCGTCGGCGTGCACATCGTCCAAGAAGGTGACAACAAGGCGCCGTTCGACGCCGAAGGGTGGACGTTCGGCGACCACGTCCTGGTCGAGCGCTTCATCCCGGGCCGCGAGCTGACCGTCACGGTGATGGGCGAGCGCGCGCTGGCGGTGACCGAGATCCGCATCAAGCAGGGCTTCTACGACTACCGCAACAAGTACACCGCCGGGCAGAGCGAGCACGTCCTGCCGGCGCCGGTTCCGGACGACGTCTACCAGCGCTGCCTGGACCTGTCGGTGCAAGCGCACGCGGCACTCGGCTGCCGCGGGGTCAGCCGGGCGGACTTCCGCTATGACGACACGCCCGGCGGCACCGGCGAACTGATCCTGCTGGAGGTCAACACCCAGCCGGGCATGACCGAGCTGTCGCTGGTTCCCGAGCAGGCGCAGTACGTCGGTATCTCGTTCGGCGAACTGGTCGAATGGTGCGTGGAGGAGGCGGCATGCGACGGCTGACCCTGCCCCTTCCCGGCCTGTCCAACCGGTCCGGCAAGGCCGCCGACGCCCGCGCCGAACGTAAGCGGCGCGCCCGGCGCAAGGCATTGCTGCGGTTCGGCGCCCGCGCGGGCATTCCCGCGGCGGTGATCGCGGCGATCGTGGGCAGCGGCGTCTGGGCCTGGCAGACCGGCTGGCTCGCCCGCCAAGGGCAGCAGTTCGCCCACGCCGCCGTGGGCGCTGCGGCCAACGCCGGCCTAACCCTGGATCAAGTGATCGTCACCGGGCGTGAGCGCACCCAACCGGACTCAATCCTGGCCGCGCTCGGCATCCGGCAAGGCGGCCCGATCCTGGGCTTCGACCCGGCCCAGGCGAAGCGTCGGCTGGAAAACCTGCCCTGGGTGAAGGCGGCGACGGTCGAACGCCGGCTGCCCGGCACCGTGCGCATCGCGCTCACCGAACGCACGCCGCTCGCGCTGTGGCAGTTGGACGGCCGGCTGTCGGTGATCGACCACGAAGGCCACCGGATCGACCGCACCGCCCCGGAAGCCCACACGAACCTGCCGCTCGTGGTCGGTCCCGGGGCCCCGGAGCATGCGGAAAAGCTGCTCGCCCTGCTGGCCAGCGAGCCGGAGATGAACGCCCGCGTGCAGGCCGCCGTGCGGGTCCGCGATCGGCGCTGGAACATCGTCCTGCGCAACGGCGTGGAGGTGCAGCTGCCGGCGCAGACACCGGCACGCGCCTGGTCCCGCCTGGCCGCGGTCGAGCGCAAGCACGGCGTGCTGCAGCGCGACGTACGCATGATCGACCTGCGCCTGCCCGACCGGATGGTCGTGCGCATGTCGCCCGGCTCCAAGCCGATGAGCGAACCGCCCGGGATGGGTGAAAGCACCTGACCCGCCAACCGCCACCACCGACCCAACGCAACCACCACACTTCTCGCGACACGGATCGCCAGCCACGATGAGACGGGTTCTCGCCAGCGCCAAAACCGGCACGATCGCCGCCCTCGACATCGGATCGAGCAAGATCTGCTGCTTCATCGCCCGCGTGGACGAACACAACCGTCCACGCATCGTCGGCATCGGCCAGCAGGCCAGCCGCGGCGTTAAGGCAGGGGCCGTGGTCGACATGGAAGCCGCGGAAATGGCGATCCGCAGCGCGGTCGACGCCGCCGAGCGGATGGCCGGGGAGACGCTGGAACAGGTCGTGGTCAACCTGTCGGGCGGCAATCCGGCCTCGAACACCGTCGGCATCGAGGTGTCGATCAACGGCCACGCCATCCACGACGCGGACCTGCAGCGCGCACTGGAGCCGCACCGCCTGACCCACGCGCTGAACGGCCACGCCGGCCACGGGCGCGAAATCGTGCATTCGATCGCCACCGGCTACGCCGTCGACGGCACCCGCGGCATTCAGGACCCGCGCGGCATGTACGGCGAGCAGCTAGGGGTCAACATGCACGTCGTCACCGCCGCCAGCGGGCCGATGAAGAACCTGATGCACTGCATCGAGCGCTGCCACCTGGACGTCGCCGCAGTGGTGGTCAGCCCCTATGCCGCCGGCCTCGCCGCGCTGGTCGAGGACGAGACCGACCTGGGCGTCACGCTGATCGACATGGGCGGCGGCACCACCACGATCGCCGTCTTCGGCGAGGGCGAGGTGCTGCACACCGACGTCGTTCCGGTCGGCGGCCAGCACGTCACCAACGACATCGCGCGCGGCCTGTCGACCAGCCGCGTGCACGCCGAACGCATGAAAACCCTATACGGCCACGCCGTCGCCGCCGCAGCGGACGAGCGCGAGACCATCGAGGTCCCCCAGGTCGGCGAGGAGGACAGCGGCGCCACCCAACAGGTGCCGCGCTCGCTCCTGACCGGGATCATCCAGCCCCGGCTGGAAGAGACCTTCGAACTGGTGCGCTCGCGCCTGGAGGCGAGCGGGGCCGAACGAATCGCCGGCAGGCGCGTGGTCCTGACCGGCGGTGCCAGCCAGCTTCCCGGGATCCGCGATCTCGCGTCCCTGGTGCTGGACAAGCAGGTCCGTGTCGGCCGGCCGATCCGCGTCAGCGGTCTGGCCGAGGCGACGGGCGGGCCGGCGTATGCCACCTGCGCCGGTCTGCTGACCTACGCAATCGAGGCGGAAACGGCCGCACCGCGACCTTCGCGGCCGGAAGCAAGGGAGCCGGGCAACGTCCTCGGACGGCTCGGTCATTGGTTACGTGAGCACTTCTGACCCGAACGACCGCAACAACACCACCCGGGCGGACGCCGGGTCGGGGCACGACCACCCGCGCCGGCCACACCAGCCGCCCGAAACCACCCCAGAGGCGCACCAACAACACGTCCCCCCGGAATACGCGACAGGGCCGCAAGCGATGCAGCCGTCGCACGACACGCAGCAACCGCAGCAGCACGAAATGGATCGACCGGACCAGGACGGCCCGGCCCCCACGGAAACGGCGCCAACTACGCAAGGCCCAACGGAGGCGAAGATGACCTTGAACCTGCACGCTCCGACGACCGAGGAGCAGCTTCAGCCGCGGATCACCGTCGTCGGCACCGGTGGTGCCGGCGGCAACGCCGTCAACAACATGATCACCTCCAACCTCGAAGGGGTGGAGTTCCTGGTCTGCAACACCGACGCCCAGGCGCTCGCCGGCTCGCAGTGCCCGCAGCGCCTGCAGCTCGGCCGCAACATCACTCAAGGCCTGGGCGCAGGCTCCCGCCCCGACGTCGGCCGCGCGGCCGCCGAGGAAGCGATCGACGACCTGATGGCTCACCTCGACGGCTCCAACATGGTGTTCATCACCGCCGGCATGGGCGGCGGCACCGGTACCGGCGCGGCGCCGGTGATCGCGCGCGCGGCGCGTGAGAAAGGCATCCTGACGGTCGGCGTGGTGACCAAGCCCTTCCACTTCGAGGGCGTGCACCGCATGCGCCTGGCCGAGCAGGGCATCCAGGAACTGCAGGAGTACGTCGATACCCTGATCATCATCCCGAACCAGAACCTGTTCCGGGTGGCCAACGAGAAGACGACCTTCGCGGACGCCTTCAAGATGGCCGACGACGTCCTCTACTCCGGTGTCCGCGGGGTCACCGACCTGATGGTGATGCCCGGCCTGATCAACTTGGACTTCGCCGACATCCGCTCGGTGATGACCGAGATGGGCAAGGCGATGATGGGTACCGGCGAGGCCGACGACGAGAACCGGGCGATCTCCGCCGCCGAAGCCGCGATTTCCAACCCGCTGCTCGACGACGTGTCGATGAAGGGCGCACGCGGCGTGCTGATCAACATCACCGGCGGCTCCGACATGACCCTGTTCGAGGTCGACGAGGCGGCCAACCGGATCCGCGACGAAGTCGATCCGGACGCGAACATCATCTTCGGTTCCACCTTCGACCAGTCGATGGACGGCACCATGCGCGTCAGCGTGGTCGCCACCGGCATCGACGCCGAAGAGGCCGAACGGCCGAAGCCGGTCACCTTGTCGGTGGTATCCGGCAGCGACAAGCAGCAGGCCGCACAGCCGCGCCAGGAAACCCGCCAGGCGCCCCAGCACGCCGCCCAGGCGGTGGCCGAGGACCCCCGTCCACAGCCGGCCAGCACCATGGCCAGCGGCCAGCAGGCCACTGAGATGCCGGCGATGGCCGCCACCGGCACCGACGGCGGCTACGCCGAGGCCCGCGAGGCCCCGCAGCAAACCGCAACGGCGGCCGCGCAACCGGCGTATGCCCCGGCGGAAGAGCCAGCGGAGCCCGAAGCCGCCCGCGAGGACGCCTTCATCGCCCCGGCGCCCGCGCAGGCCCCGCGGCAACCCAAGGCCCGGCAGGCCGATTATCCTGCTGATCAGCGGGCCCAGCCGGCGGACGAGCGCGCCAGCGACGCCGGCATCAAGCGCAAGGGCCGCAGCCTGTTCGCCCGCGTCACCGGTGCCGCGCGCTCGGCGGGCCAGGGTCCGGAGCGCGAGCAGCCGGCCGCCCCGCGCCGTGCGGAAGAGCCGACGCTGGCAACCGGCCGGCCGGCCGAGCCGCAGGGTCGCCCGAGCGAGCCAGCCCGCCAGCCGGAACCAGCAGCCGCCGGCGAGACGCGTGCGCAGGCCCGTCCGCAGCAAGCCGACCCCCAGCGGGCCCAGCAGCCGCACCGCGAGACCAGTCAGCCGCGCCTGTCCGGTCTCGATCCGGCGGACCGTCACGAACCCGCGCAGGAAGACGACCAATTGGACATTCCAGCCTTCCTGCGCCGGCAGGCTAACTAGACGCCCCTAGAGACCCGGGCCGTGGCGCGCCGTCACGGCCCGGGCCCCAGCCCCGATCCAAGCACACGATGGTGGGGCTCTCTCGCATGGCTCGAAGGCACCTGTTGCAAAGCTGGCGCCATTGTTCACGTGTGTCTTATAAGATATTGATTTTAAAACCTTTTTTCTGAAACACGCTGTAACAAAGAGTGATTTGAGGCGACTTACGCCGACGCCTACATTCATACGCAAGATTTATCCTAAATCGGGACGTACAATCCCGAAAGCGAGGCGGCCTCGCGTAACGACGACCGATACGGCTCAGGTCAAACGACCCGAGTGGCCCGCGAGGCGGCCCAGAGCGCACACGAGCAACCGCACGAGACGCAACGCCGACCAACGCCGAAGACCAAAAAGCCGCCGCCGGGCCAACGGGGCCCAGTCAGAACGACCTGACACGCAAGCGGCGGATACAAAGAATGACGACGACGGGGGAGCGCGGCACCGCGAAAGCAGATCGAAGATCGCTTCGGCGGACCGTTGAACGGCAATCGGACGAGACCTGTTACTGTTGGGGGATCCCTTATGGGGACACTTCGCGGACTACATTCACTGGACACCGAGAGCGCGCGCCGCGCCTCCACCGCGCGCGTCAGCGACCCGGTGATCGGCGGTGACAGCGGCTACCAGCACACGATCAAAAACGAGATTCACTGCTCGGGCGTCGGCCTGCACTCCGGTGCCAAGATCGCCATGACCCTGAAACCGGGTGCCCCGGACAGTGGGATCGTTTTCCGGCGCAAGGACTTGGCCGGCGCGCCCAGTGTGCGCGCGCTGCATAAGTACGGCCAGGAAACGCCGCTGTGCACGACGGTCGCAAACAACGAGGCCAAGGTTGCGACGATCGAGCATCTGATGAGTGCGCTTGCCGCCTGTGGCATCGACAACGCCGAAATCGACCTGGATGGCGCCGAGGTGCCGATCATGGACGGCAGCGCGGCCCCGTTCGTGTTCCTGGTCGAATGTGCCGGCATCCTGGTTCAGGAGGCCCCGCGCAAGGCGATCCGAATTCTCAAGACCGTCGAGATCGACGACGGCGACCGGCACGCCAGCCTGGCGCCGGCGCGCAGCTTCTGGATCGACTTCGAGATCGACTTCAACAGCGACGTGGTATCCCGCCAGACCTGGTCGGGCGGCATCAACCGCCAGCAGTTCAAATCCGACCTCGCCCGCGCGCGCACCTTCGGCTTCCTGCAGGAAGTCGACCAATTGCGCCAACACGGCCTGGCCCGCGGCGGCTCGCTCGACAACGCTGTGGTGATCGACGGCAACGGCGTGATGAACGAGGGCGGCCTGCGCTTCGAGGATGAATTCGTGCGCCACAAGGTGCTCGACTCGATCGGCGATCTCTATCTGGCCGGCGCGCCGATTCTGGGCCGGTTCACCGGAAAAAAGACCGGGCACGCCATGAACCTGCGCCTGCTGCGCGCGCTGTTCGCCGACGACAGTGCCTGGTGCTGGGTCGACATGGCGCGCGCGGACTTGGCGCCGGGCGCCAGCGTCCCGCCAGCCCGCGCCGTGGCGGCACGCGCATAGCGGAATCTGCCGGTTCGGGCGTGGTCTGCCCCGCGCGCACACCTGCGGCGGCGACCGCCCAAGATCGGGGGGAGTGGGGAAGCCCCGTGCGCCGCTTGAGGCGCGCGGGGCTTCTTCTTATAGTCCTGCCGCGTGGCGCCCGCTGACCAGGGCCGCTTCGTGTCCGTGTGTGCTGCGCGCGGGCCGTTCCACGACAGCAAGGCGATAGTTACCCCGTGTTCCAACGTTTTCGGTTCAGCGCCTCCGACAGCCGCTTCGCACAGCCTACGCGTCGCCGCCCGTCCAACCAGCGCCGGACTGCGGTCGTCGTGCGCGGCCTCGTTCTCACCTTGGCAGTCGCCCTGCCCGTCGGACTCGCCGGGTGTGCCAGCGATGAGCAGCCGGAATACGTCGAGCGACCGGTCGGCGAGCTGTACAATCAGGCAATGGACCAACTGCTCGACGAACAGTACGACACCGCCGCCGAGACCTTCGATGAGGTGGAACGTCAGCACCCCTACTCCACCTGGGCGTCGAAGGCACAGCTGATGGCGGCCTACGCCCACTACCTGAACGACAACTACACCGAGGCGGTGAACGCCCTGGACCGCTTCATCGAGCTGCACCCGGGCAACCGCGACATCGCCTACGCCTATTATCTCAAGGCGCTCAGCTACTACGAGCAGATTGCCGACGTCCGCCGCGATCAGAAGATGACCCGACAGGCGCGCAACGTGCTGCAGGAGGTCGTCGACCGTTTTCCGGGCACGAAGTATGCGCGCGATGCACGCCTGAAACTCGATCTGACGGAAGATCACCTTGCCGGCGCGGAGATGGTGGTCGGTCGCTATTATCTGGAGAAGGGCCACTATCTGGCGGCGATCAAGCGCTTCCGCCGCGTCGTGGAGGACTATCAGACAACCACGCACGTCCCCGAAGCCCTGCACCGTCTGGTAGAGGCCTATATGGCGCTCGGCGTGGTCGACGAGGCGAAGGCGACGGCCGCCGTTCTCGGGCACAACTATCCAAGCAGCGACTGGTACGCCGACAGCTACCAGCTTCTCACCGGCCGCGACATGAACCCGGAACGCGACGAGGATTCCTGGATCTCGCGCGTCTGGGGCACGGTCAGTTAAACGCACGCGCATGCTCCGCAGTCTGGCGATCCGTGACGTCGTTCTGATCCACCGGCTCGAGCTCGAGTTTACGCCAGGCTTGTGCGCCCTGACCGGCGAGACCGGCGCCGGCAAATCGATTCTGCTGGATTCCCTGGGTCTCGCACTTGGCAACCGGGCCGATAGCGGCCTGCTACGTCCTGGCGCGGAGCAGGCCAGGGTCACGGCCGCTTTCGATCTCGCCAACGGCCATCCGGTACGCGACGTGCTCGCAGAGCACGACATTGAGATCGACGACGACCAGCTGGTGATGCGCCGCGTGTTGTCGAAGGACGGGCGTGGCCGGGCATACGTCAACGATCAGCCTGTCTCGGTCACGTTGCTGCGCCGCCTGGCCGATCACCTGGTCGAGATCCAGGGCCAGTTCGAGCAACGCGGGCTGCTCAACGCCGCCAACCACCGCAGTCTGCTCGACGCCTATGGCGGCTTGCGTGAGCGCGCCCAGCAGGTCGCCGCCCGCTACGAGGACTGGCGCCAGGCGCTGGACACCTATCGCACCGCGCAGGCGGAGCTGGAACAGGCACGCCAGGACGAAGCCTACCTGCGTCACGAGGTCGACGAACTGGACCAGCTACAGCCGCAGCCCGGCGAAGAGCAGCAGCTCGCCGATCAGCGCAACCGCCTGATGAACGCGGAAAAGCTGGTCGACGCTTTCAACGCCGCGGAAGCGGAACTGACCGGCGGCGAGCAGGGACGCGGTGCGGAGGACAGCTTGGCGAGCGCCCGGCGCGCGCTGGAGCGGATTGCCGATCAAGCCGGCGACGATATCCAAGCCGCCCTGGAAGCCCTCGACCGCGCGATGTCGGAGACGGAGGATGCCCTCGCCCGCCTGCGGTCCCTCTCCTCCGAGATCGAGCTCGACAGCGGCCGGCAACAGGAGATCGAAGAGCGCTACTTCGCGCTCAAGGACCTCTCTCGTAAACACGGTTGCGAGGTCGACGAACTGCCGGATGTCCATGCCCGCCTGCAGGAACGCCTGAACGCGATCGACAGCGGCGGCGCCCACCTGCAGGCGCTGTCGGACGCCGCCGATCAGGCCCGCCAGGCCTTCCACGAAGAGGCCCAGGCGCTGTCCGAGGCGCGCGGCGAAGCCGCCGGCCGGCTGGACGCGGCGATCAATGCCGAGCTGCCGCCGCTCAAACTGGAAAAGGCGACCTTCAAGACCCGCCTGCAGCCGTTGGAAGAGGACGACTGGGGCCCGAACGGCATCGAGCGGGTGTCCTTCGAAGTGGCCACCAACCCCGGCGCCCATCCAGGGCCGCTGAACAAGATCGCCTCCGGCGGCGAGCTGTCGCGGTTCCTGCTGGCACTCAAGGTGGTGCTCGCCCAGGTCAGCCCGGAACGCAGCCTGGTGTTCGACGAGGTCGACAGCGGCATCGGCGGCGCCGCCGCGGCGGCGGTCGGCGACCGGCTTGCCCGCCTGTCCGAGGGACGCCAACTCCTGGTGGTCACGCACTCGCCGCAGGTCGCCGCACGCGCCGACCACCACTTCCGCGTCGCCAAGGCAAGCGACGGCGAAGCCACCGTGACCGACGTATCGCAGCTCAGCGAAGACCAGCGCCGCGAGGAGATCGCCCGCATGCTCTCCGGCACGCACGTGACCGACGAAGCCCGGGCCGCCGCGGCCAAGCTGATGGGGGCCGCGTAACACGCCGATGGCCGAGGAAAGCGCGCACAACCAGCGTCCGGAACAGCGCAGCGAAGCCGAGATTCCCGTCGATCCCGCGCAGATCCCAGCGGGCCATCCGGACGTGCCGGTGGAAGAGTTGAGCGACTTCCAGGCGCGCGACGAGCTGGCCCGGCTGGCGCCGCTGATCGCCTACCACGACGCCCGTTATCACCGCGACGACGCGCCGGAGATATCCGACGCGGATTACGACACGCTGCGCCGGCGCAACGAGGCGATCGAGCGCCGCTTCCCCCAGCACATCCGCGCGGACAGCCCCTCGCGCAAGGTCGGCGCGCCGCCAGCAAGCGGTTTCGCCAAGGTCCGCCACGCCGTGCCCATGCTCTCGCTCGGCAACGCGTTCGAGGACGATGAGGTCCGCGAGTTCTTCGACCGCATCCGCCGCTTCCTGGGGCTGGGCGCCGACGATCCCGTTCAAGTGATGGCGGAGCCCAAGATCGACGGCCTGTCCTGCGCCCTGCGCTACGAACGGGGCCGGCTGGTGCAGGCCGCCACCCGCGGCGACGGCACCGAGGGCGAGGACATCACCCGTAACGTGCTGACCATCGACGACGTTCCTGATCGGTTGCCCGGCGATGACTGGCCCCAGGTGGTGGAGGTGCGCGGCGAGATCTATATGGACCGGCAGGCGTTCAAGGACCTGAACGAGCGCCAGCGGGAAGCCGGCAAGCAGCTGTTCGCCAACCCCCGCAACGCGGCCGCCGGCGCGGTCCGTCAGATCGACCCCAAAATCACCCGGTCCCGCCCACTGTCCTTCCTTGCCTATGCCTGGGGGGAGATCAGCCAGCCGCTTGGGAAGACGATGGAGGAGGTGCGCCAGCGCTTCCACGACTGGGGCTTCAAGTTGAACGAGCCGGCGGCCAAGTGCGGCGGCGTCGAGGAGGTACTCGCCTACTACCGCAAGCTGGAGAGCGAACGCGCCGAGCTGGCCTTCGAGATCGACGGCATCGTCTACAAGGTCAACGACATCGCCTTGCAGGAGCGACTCGGCTATGTCTCCCGCGCGCCGCGCTGGGCGATCGCGCACAAGTTCCCGCCGGAACAGGCGCAGACCATCCTGAACCGGATCACCATCCAGGTGGGCCGTACCGGCGCGTTGACGCCGGTCGCCAACCTGGAGCCGATCACGGTCGGCGGTGTCGTCGTTTCCCGCGCGACCCTGCACAATCCCGACGAGATCGCCCGCAAGGACGTGCGCGAGGGCGATACCGTGATCGTCCAGCGCGCCGGCGATGTGATCCCGCAGGTGCTGGGCGTCGTGCAGGACAAGCGCCCGGCGGATTCACAGCCTTTCGACTTCCCCGACGTCTGTCCGTGCGAGCTGCGGACCGCCGTCGTGCGCCCGGACGGCGAGGTTGTGCCCCGCTGCTCCGGCGAGCTCGCCTGCCCCTACCAGCAGGTCGAGCGGCTGAAGCATTTCGTCTCCCGCGAAGCGTTCGATATCGAGGGGCTGGGCACCAAGAACATCGAAGCGTTCTGGCAGAACGACCTGGTCAAGACGCCGCCCGATATCTTCAGGTTGCACCAATTCCGCGACACGCTGCTGAAGTGGGACGGCTGGGGCCAGCAGTCGGTCGAGAACCTGATGAAAGCGATCGAGGCACGCCGGACGATCCCGCTCGACCGCTTCATCTATGCCCTCGGCATCCAGGAGGTCGGCAGCACCACCGGCCGCCTGTTGGCGCGTAGCTACGGTACGCTGCAGGCCTGGGATCAGGCGATGTCCAAGGCGGCCGAGGAACGCGCGGCGACCCCGGACGAGGCCAAGAAACCCGAGCGCGTGGGCGAGGCCTATGCGGAGCTGTGCGGGATCGAGAGCATCGGTATGACGGTCGCGGATGCAATCTGCGAGTTCTTCCAAGAGCCGCATAACCGCGAGATTCTGGAAGCGCTGGAGGACGAAGTCAGGGTTGAGGAGTTCGTCGATACCCGCGCCTCTAACACGCCTGTGTCGGGCAAGACGATCGTCTTCACCGGGACCATGCAGAAGATGACCCGCAACGAGGCCAAGGCGCGCGCGGAGGCGATGGGCGCCAAGGTCTCGGGCTCGGTCTCCAAGAAAACCGACTATGTGGTCGCCGGCGCGGATTCCGGCTCGAAGGCGACCAAGGCACGCGATCTGGGCGTCACGCTGTTGAGCGAAGACGACTGGCTGAACTTGATCGGGGAGTCCTAGTCCCATGAGCGGCGACACGGAAGACAAGGAAGCCCCAGGCGTCTACCTGCTCGACCCCGAGGACCGCTGGCGCCTGATCCACGAGGACCGCGGCGGCGACTATCACCTGCACGACATCAAGGAAGCCTTTGCACTCGGCACCCGGGCGCAGGGGGAAGACGGCCTGCCCCTGCTCGCCCTGTCGCGCGCGGAGGCCCGCCAGCTCAAGGCGCTGGCGGATGCGCAGGCCTTCGACCACGAGGAAGGCCTCGTGGCGCTCGCCGCCGATATCGCCCAGATCGCCCGTGAACTGCCCAGAACGATGACGCAGTTGCAGCTTCGGCAGGTGTTTTAGGAGCTTGCCGGGCTACTGCCGGCCCCCGGCGGCGCGCTGCTGGCCACGGCCCTTGTTGGCGGGCACGAGGGATTCCTCGTCGAACAGGTCGGCCAGCCGTTCCAGCATGGTGCCGCCCAGTTGCTCGGCATCGACGATCGTCACCGCGCGGCGGTAGTAGCGGGTGACGTCGTGGCCGATGCCGATCGCGGTCAGCTCGACCGGGCTCTTGCGCTCGATGAAATCGATCACCTCGCGCAGGTGCTTTTCCAGGTAGTTGCCCGGGTTCACCGACAGGGTGGAATCATCCACCGGCGCGCCGTCGGAGATCACCATCAGGATACGGCGCTGCTCGGGGCGGCCGACCAGGCGGTTGTGCGCCCACATCAGCGCCTCGCCGTCGATGTTCTCCTTCAGGATGCCCTCGCGCAGCATCAGGCCCAGCTTGCGCCGCGCCCGGCGCCAGGGCGTATCGGCGGCCTTGTAGATGATGTGGCGCAGGTCGTTCAGACGCCCCGGGTTGGCGGGCTTACCGTTGGCGATCCAGCGCTCGCGCGACTGGCCACCCTTCCACATCCGGGTGGTGAAGCCCAGGATCTCGACCTTCACGCCGCAGCGTTCCAGTGTGCGCGCCAGGATGTCGGCGCTCATCGCCGCCACGGTAATCGGCCGGCCGCGCATCGACCCGGAGTTGTCGATCAACAGCGTCACCACCGTGTCGCGGAACCGGCTGTCGCTTTCCTGCTTGTAAGACAGCGGGAATTCCGGATTGGCGATGATCCGGGCCAGCCGCGCGGTGTCGAGGTAGCCTTCCTCCAGGTTGAACTGCCAGGCACGCGTCTGCTTGGCGAGCAGGCGGCGCTGCAGACGGTTCGCCAGGCGCGAGACCACCGACTGCATGTGCGCCAGCTGCTGGTCCAGCATCTGCCGCAACCGGGCCAGCTCGTCCGGATCGCACAGCTCGCTGGCGTCGGTGATCTCGTCGAATTCCTGGGTATAAGGCGCGTAAGGCAGGTCTTCGGTCGAGTTGCGCCGGTCCTGGTGGCGCGGCTGCGTGCCCGGACGGCCCGGCTCCTCCGAACTGGCGCCGGAGGTCATCTGGCCTTCGCTGTCGCTTTCCTGCTCCTCGACGCCGGAGCCCTCGCCGTCATCGGCAGTATCGCCATCCATCGAACTGCCGGAGTCGGCGTTGTCCTGCTCGCCGCCTTGCGCCTCACCGTCACCGCTATCGTCCTCGGACTGCTCGGCGTCGGCCTGCTCGTCCTCGTCACTGGAGGCCTCCTCCTCGTCCGAGGCGGTATCCAGATCGAGATGGCGCAACAGCTTGCGCACCTGCCGGGCATAGTCGTCCTGATGCGTGACGTGCTGGCCCAGTTGCTCCAGCTCGCGCAAGACCTCCGCGTCCAGCGTCGGGCGCCAGGCGTCGATCATCGCCTTGGCCGCGGGCGGCGGCGCCTGCCCGGTCATCGACTCGCGCGCCATGACGCGCATGACCTCGGACAGCGGCACATCCTCGCGGTGCTCGATGTTGGTGTAGCCCCGCGCCTTGTAGCGCTCGTTCATCGCGGCATCGAGGTTGCTTGCGACCCCGGCCATGCCCTGGGCGCCAAGCGCCTCGCAGCGCGCCTGTTCGACCGCGTCGAACACCTCGCGCGCGACCTGGTTCTGCGGCCGGTTCTGGGTGTGCACCTTGCTGTCGTGGTAGCGCAGGCGCAGCGCCTCCGCGTCCGCCTCGCCGCGCACCCGGCTGGCCTCTTCATGCGTCAGGTCGCGGCCAGGCTGGGACAGGCGCATCTCGCTGCCCGACAGGCCCTGCGCGTTGGAGGAGAAGGTCACGTGCAGGTCGTCCCGCCGGGCCATGGCGCGCATGGTCGCGCCCTGTGTGCGCCGGAAGCGCTCCAACGGGCTCTCGTTGTCGTCCTTCATCCTCTCAGACCCACTTCTGTACCAAGCTCGCAGACGGCCAGCATGCCGCGCGCGTCAGGCGTTACACCAGCGTTGCCTGCACCCCCGTCTCCGGCAGCTCGGTGCCGAAGCAGCGCTGGTAGTATTCCGCCACCACCGGCCGCTCGAGCTCGTCGCACTTGTTCAGGAAGCTCAGGCGGAAGGCGAATCCCACGTCGTTGAAGATCGCCGCGTTCTCCGCCCAGGTGAGCACCGTCCGCGGGCTCATCACGGTGGAGATGTCGCCGTTGACGAAGCCGCTGCGGGTCAGATCCGCGCAGTGCACCATCGCGGAGACCTGCTCACGGCCTTCCTGGGTGTCGAACTGCGGCATTTTCTGTAGGACGATGTTGGTTTCCTCGTCATGCGGCAGATAGTTCAGGGTCGCCACGATGTTCCAGCGATCCATCTGGCCCTGGTTGATCTGCTGGGTGCCGTGATAGAGCCCGGTGGTATCGCCCAGGCCAACCGTGTTCGCGGTCGCGAACAGACGGAAGGCGTTGTGCGGGTGAATCACCTTGTTCTGGTCGAGCAGGGTCAGCTTACCCTCGACCTCCAGAACGCGCTGGATCACGAACATCACGTCCGGCCGGCCGGCGTCGTACTCGTCAAACACCAGCGCGGTCGGGTTCTGCAGCGCCCAAGGCAGCAGGCCCTCTCGGAACTCGGTCACCTGCTGGCCATCACGCAGGACGATCGCATCCTTGCCGATCAGGTCGATCCGCGAGATGTGGCTGTCCAGGTTGATCCGGATGCACGGCCAATTCAGCCGCGCGGCGACCTGCTCGATGTGCGTCGACTTCCCGGTACCGTGATAGCCCTGCACCATGACCCGGCGGTTGTAGGCAAAGCCGGCCAGGATGGCGAGCGTGGTGTCCCGGTCGAAGCGATAGGTATCGTCCTGCTCCGGAACGTACTCGCTGGGCTCGGAGAAGGCCGGCACCTGCATGTCGACGTCCAGACCGAACGTCTGGGCAACCGAGATTTTCATATCCGGGCCCGACGCGGGCAGTTGAGTGTCGGCGTTCGCGGTCTGACTAGCCATCGATGTCCTTTCCGTCCGTTGTGACCCATACGGCGCCCCCAAGTCCGGCCGGAGCCGGCGTGGCGCTAGCGGATCGGGACGTGGTCTTGCGCGGGTATTGGTGGGTCTGTCCGGCCTCTCATTTAAGGCCTTTGGCGCGCTTTGGGTACCCCCGCAACGCAGTCTGTCGCAGGCCGGGGTGCAGAAGCCCTTGGCCAATCAACGTCTTGCGCGCGTCAAAGTTTTCGCGCTGCGGGAGGTTTCGGCGGGGCGAGCGCCTAGCGGTAGGCCTTGCGCAGGGTGGCATAGGCCTGGTTGACCATCTTCAGCCGGTCCTCGTTGGTCCGGTCGCCGCCGTTGGCGTCGGGGTGGAAACGCTTCACCAGCTCCTTGTAGCGCACCTTGATCGCCGCGAACGTGACCGGTGGGTCCAGGCCCAGCTCGGCAAGCGCGCGGTCGGTCTCGCCGGCATGGGTGGTGCCGGCGCCCTTCCCGGTGCCGTCGTGAGCGTTCTGCCAAGACCGGTGGCGGTTCTCCTCCCACTGCCGGCGGGCGCCTTCCTGGTCCTGCTGCTCCTCGTGGAAGAAGCCGAAGTCGTCACGCCAGCGCGGGCCGTGCCCAATCGAGCCGAACGGCCAGCTGGGCCGATGCCAGCAGCTGTCGCGCCGGCGCTCCTGCTCGATCTGCGCCTCCGACATACCGGCGTAGTAGTTCCAGGCGCGATTGTACTCCCGTACGTGCTCCAGGCAGAAGTAGTAGTACTCGTTCAGCCGATCGCGGCTGCGCGGCGCCCGGTAGTGGCCGGTTTCGCGACAGCCCGGGCGGTCACAGGTGCGCACCTCCGTCTCCTGACGGAAGAAGCGCCGCATGCGCTCGAACGGTTTCTGCAGGGCCTCGGAATCGGTGCGCGCCATGATACCTGAAGTATGGGCGGCGCTCCGGGGTGAGGCAAGCTGTCCACCGGACTACCTCGCACCAGCCCGTCGCGTTCTGGCTCAGCGACCTGGCTCAGCGACGCCGTCGTGCCCGCAGGTCCGCCAGGTTGACGAGCGCCATGCCGCCCACGATCAGCGCCAGGCCGCCCAGGCGGGTAGCCGACAGCGTCTCGCCCAGGAACAGCGTGCTCATGATCACGCCGGCCGTCGGCACGCCGAGCAGGCCGAGCGAGGTGGAGATCGCCGGCAAGCTGCGTTGCACCGTCACGACCGCCCAGAACCCAAACGCGGTGGCGAGCGGCCCGTTGAAGACCAGGATCGCGATCAGTTCGCTTGACCAGGTGACCTGCGCATCCCCCTCGAAAACGAAGGCGAACGCCAGAAGCACCGGCAAGGCGGTCAGCATCTGCCAGGGCGCCAGCTGCAGCGGGCTGGAGGTCCAGGTGTGGCGTCGGGTGTGCAGGATGGCGATGGCCCAACCGAGCGCGGCCAACATCAGGAAGGCGTTGCCCGCCACCACATCCGGGTTCGACCAATCGAATCCCAGCGGGTTGAACAGGACCGCCACGCCGGTCAGCCCCAGGATCAGACCGGCCCCTTTGCGCGCGCTCAGCCGTTCGCCCAGCAGAAAGACGGCCACCGGCGTGACCCACAGCGGCGTGGTGTAGGCCAGAATCGCCGAACGGCCGGCATCGACGGTCAGCAGCGCCAGGTTCACCAGCGACAGGAAGCTCGCCATCTGCAACAGCGCGACCGTGATCACGATCGGCATGTCGGCACGCCTCGGCAGGCGCAAGCGGCCGGTCGCCGCGAGGACGCCGAACAGCGTCACAGCCCCCATCGCCATGCGCGCCGCAGCGAACCAGAACGGCGTGATCGACTGCAGGCCGAGCTTCATCACCGGCCAGTTGGCGCCCCACAGCAGGATCACCGCCGCCAGCAGCAGATAGGCGCCCTTGGTCCCCGGATGGTGACCGCTGCCCGCGCTTGCGCGAGAGGGGGCGGTGTTCTGGACGGAATCGGCAGCCGGTTCGCTGTCGGCGCGCGCGCTCATCAGACCTCTGGCAACGGTTGGGATAAGAAACCTCGGATCGCGCCGCGAACGCGACGGCACCATACACGCTATCACCCACCTACCACGCTGCAAGCGCGGGCGGTCGGGATGCTGCGTCCCGCCCAACGCACGGCTGCCCTGTCCACCTGCTTGACAGCGCCCCCACCCCCGCGATGCTGTCGCGCGCGTCGGCCACCACCCACCCCGTTCAACACAGGACAACCTTGCCATGCAGTTCGCCCAACGGATCGACCACCAGCTGCGCCAGACCTTCGAGATCGAGCGCCTGGAGATCATCGACGATTCGGCCAAGCACGCTGGCCACGCCGGCGCCCATCCCGAGGGCGAGACACACTTCCGGGTGGTCGTCGTCTCGCTCGACTTCGATGGCGTCAGCCGGGTTGCGCGTCAGCGCATGGTCTACGACGCGCTCAAAGCCGAAATGGGCGAACGCGTACATGCCCTGCAACTGTCCTGCCGCACGCCGGACGAGGACGCCAAGCTGACGAGCTGACTTCGCCCATCGTCCGGATACACGCTTTCGTTAGAACAGTCGGAATATACAAAATCTATAGTTGCATTTCTGGTGCGCTGGCATACGCTCGCCTGACACCCTTATTCCGTGCAATTCTCCGAGGGGCGGGCAACGGATAGATGAGTGCGAACGGGGCGGACAGTGAACTGGTGGCATCGGGGTTGATCAACCGCAATGTCACGGTAAACGGGCGGCGGACCAGCCTACGCCTGGAACCGGAAATGTGGGATGCGCTGGAAGAGATCGCCAAACGCGAAGGCGTGCGTGTGGGCGATGTGGTCTCCCGGATCGACCGCAGTCCGCGCGGCCGCGGCGCCGGCCTGACCGCACGGGTGCGGGTCTTCGCGATGGGTTACTTCCGCGCCGCCGCGACGGAGAGCGGCCACATGAACGCCGGCCACGGTCTGTTTTATGGCCGGGCGGCGCGCCGCTGAAAGTGGGCGTCCCGTCTCAGTCGCCGGTGTAGTGTTCGGGCCATTCGCGCTTGGCCACCGACCCATCGCTGCGGAAGGCATGACAGCTGTCGAGCAGCGGCGGCCGGCTGCCCTGGATCGACCGGATTTTTCCCTCCTTCTGCAAGACCGGATAAATCGTCTGGAAGGCGGGTGTGGCCATCGCGCCCAGGAGCTCGGTGATGTGGGTGCACCCTTCGGTACCGGCGAACAGCTCCTTTAACGTCTTGCGCCAGCCGGTCGCGATCCGCTTGCCCACCAGCTTCTCATAGTTTGCCGCGATCGCCGGGCAGATGCCGAACGGCCCGGCGTTGGTGCAGACCTCCACATCGCGGACGATGAAGCGGTCGTCCACTGTGAGGCGCACCTCCATGTCGTGCAGTGGCTCGCCCGGCTGGATCTCGCCGCGTTCGGTGTTGGTGAAGGGATAGCCCTTGGTGTCGACGATCCGGCCCTCGATGTCCCACAGGCCATCCGACCGGCGGAAGCCATCGAACGCGTAGGTGCGGGTGTGCAGATGTGCACGCTCGGCGGGGGCGGAGAGAGGCATCGGGGCCATCCTTCGTCTGTAACGGACGGTATCCTAGCGGCCGGGGCTAGATACGAAAACGGCCGCCTCGCGGATTAACGCGCGGCGGCCGTCTCGGGCGCCCGTGCGAAAAAGCACAGCGCCTATCCTGGAGAGCGGGCGAGGCTTACTCCTCGTCCTCCATCTCGTACTCCTGCTCGGCCGTCGGGCCGGAGTCCGCGCCCTTCCAGTTGGGGTCGCGGTCGACCAGCTCGATCACCGCCATGGGCGCGCAGTCGCCCTGCCGGAAGCCGGCCTTGAGCACGCGGGTGTAGCCGCCCGGACGGTCCTTGTAGCGCGGGCCGAGTTCGTCGAAGAGCTTCTTCGTCATGCGCTCGTCGCGCAGCTGAGACGCGGCGCGGCGACGGGAATGCAGGTCGCCCTTCTTGCCCATCGTAATCAGCTTGTCGGTCACGCGCCGCAGCTCCTTGGCCTTCGGCAGCGTGGTCACGATCTGCTCGTGCTTGATCAGCGAGGTCGCCATGTTGGCGAACAGCGCCTTGCGGTGGCTTTGCGTGCGGTTGAGCTTCCGCCCGCTCTTCATGTGGCGCATGGAGATCTCTCCTAGACTCGTGCCCGGGCGCGGCGTATCCGCCCGGTCGGGTGTTCCCGCATCCTCCGTGAACTCGCCGGATCTCGCGGTACGAGACCGATTGCGTGACTCCGACGCCGCGGCGACTGTCGTTTCAACCGCCGGGTACGCCGGCTGCGCCCTCGCCATCTCCCCCGGGCGCCCAGGGAAAGCCCGCCGCAGGCCAAGCCCGCGGCGGGCAGTCTCTCAGCAGGCCTGCAACGTCGCTGGCAGCCGTTAGTACGGCTCCTCCAGCTTACGGGCCAGCTCCTCGATATTCTCCGGCGGCCAGCCCGGCACATCCATGCCGAGCGCCAAGCCCATCTGCTGCAGCACTTCCTTGATCTCGTTCAGCGACTTGCGGCCGAAGTTCGGCGTCCGGAGCATCTCCGCCTCGGTCTTCTGGACGAGGTCGCCGATGTAGACGATGTTGTCGTTCTTCAGGCAATTCGCCGAGCGGACCGACAGCTCCAGCTCGTCGACCTTGCGCAGCAGGTTCGGGTTGAACGGCAGTTCGCTGGAACTCTCCTGCTCGCCACGCTGGCTCGGCTCCTCGAAGTTGATGAAGAGCTGCAGCTGGTCCTGCAGGATGCGCGCCGCGAGCGCCACCGCGTCTTCCGGGCTGACCGCGCCGTTCGTCTCGACGTCCATGGTCAGCTTGTCGTAGTCGGTCACCTGGCCGACACGGGTGTTCTCGACCCGGTAAGCCACCTTGACCACCGGCGAGTAGACCGCGTCCACCGGGATCAAGCCGATCGGCGCGTCTTCCGGGCGGTTCTGGGTCGACGGCACGTAGCCCTTCCCGGACTCGACCGTCATTTCCATGTCGATCCGCGCGCCGTCGTCCAGCGTGCAGATCACGAGGTTCGGGTTCATCACGTCGATGTCGTGGCCGGTCTCGATCTGACCCGCCTTGACCTCACCCGGGCCCTCGCCGCGCAGGCGAATGCGCTTCGGCCCCTCGCCGTGCATCTTCAGGCCAAGCGCCTTGACGTTCAGGACGACGTCGGTGACGTCCTCACGCACGCCGGCGATCGACGAGAACTCGTGCAGCACACCATCGATCTGGATCGAGGTGACGGCCGCACCCTGGAGCGAGGACAGCAGGATCCGACGCAGGGCGTTGCCCAGCGTCAGCCCGAAGCCGCGCTCCAACGGCTCCGCGACAACCTGGGCGAAGCACTTGGGATCGCTCCCGCCCTGGATGTCGAGCTTGTTCGGCTTGATAAGTTCAGTCCAGTTCTTCTGCAGCACGGCTGGTGCCCCATGCTCGTTCGAAAGTGTCGCTTATCGGGCCGGTATCGAGCGCGTCTGCGGTCGATGGCCCTGAAACGCACGGATGCCGGCCGGGCATAAACCCGGCCGGCGGTCCGGAGTTCCGTGATCGGCGTCGATCCGCGGCCGGTTCAAGACCACGGCAGACGCCGTTAGACGCGCCGGCGCTTCGGCGGCCGGCAGCCGTTATGCGGGATCGGCGTCACGTCGCGGATCGCGGTGATCGTGAAGCCACAGGCCTGCAGCGCACGCAGCGCCGACTCGCGCCCCGAGCCTGGGCCCTTCACGTTCACGTCCAGCGTCTTCATCCCGTGTTCCTGCGCCTTGCGGCCGGCTGTGTCGGCGGCAAGCTGGGCGGCGTAGGGCGTCGACTTACGCGAGCCCTTGAAGCCCATTTGGCCGGCGCTGGCCCAGGAAATCGCGTTGCCCTGGACATCCGAGATGGTGATCGTGGTGTTGTTGAAGGTCGCCGTCACATGCGCGATGCCCGAGGTAATATTCTTTTTCTCGCGCTTGCGCAGGCGCCCCTGGGTAGCCTTTGCCATGCCGTTTCGCCGTCCTTGACTGGTCTATCGCGCTCGGTGCTCGACGCGTCGAACGATCTGCGCCGGCAGCGCACCGGCCGAACCTTCCGACCGGGCACCGCCCACGGGTGTTACTTGCGGCCCTTCTTGCCGGCGATCGCCTTCGCCGGCCCCTTGCGGGTACGGGCGTTGGTGTGGGTACGCTGACCACGCACCGGCAGCCCCTTGCGGTGCCGCAGGCCGCGGTAGCAGCCCAGGTCCATCAGGCGCTTGATGTTCACCGCCGTCTCGCGGCGCAGATCGCCCTCGACCGTGTAGTTGTTGTCGATGGTTTCGCGCACGCGGACCAACTCATCCTCGGTCAGGTCGTTGACCCGCCGCTCTTCCGGAATGCCGACCGACTCGCAGATCTTGTGCGCCTGCGTGTGGCCGATCCCGTGGATGTAGGTCAGCGCGATGTGGACCTTCTTCTGCGTCGGAATGTTGACGCCAGCAATGCGTGCCACGTGGCCGTCTCCTTAGAACTCCGCCGTCTCGTTGCCCGCGTCCGGCCCGAATGCCGCCGGCTTCAAAGCCGGGCCGACCCGCTTGGCACGGGCCGGGACGCGCGTGTCTCTACTCTCGTTTCCACGCGGGGT
This sequence comes from Rhodovibrio salinarum DSM 9154, assembly GCF_000515255.1. Taxonomy (NCBI): domain Bacteria; kingdom Pseudomonadati; phylum Pseudomonadota; class Alphaproteobacteria; order Rhodospirillales; family Rhodovibrionaceae; genus Rhodovibrio; species Rhodovibrio salinarum. The sequence goes on from NZ_KI911559.1 coordinate 3,339,809, forward strand.
GCGCGGCGTTGGCGTCTGGCCCTGCCCCGCTGCGCCCGCGATCGCTCGGTAAGCGTGGTCGCGGACCGTCCGGGTATACGGGCACGGGACGAGCATCGTCGTCCGCATACGCGTCGGCGCCGGGACGGTCCGTATATAAACCGCTTCCCCGCTTGTCAACCAAGACCCGCAGGCCAGGAGCCTTTCGCCCCCGGTCCCGAGTCGCGGTTCCGGTCTAACCTCTAAGCCTTGCCGTCCAGGATCCGCTTGATCTGGCCGGTGACCTCGTCGATGTCAGCCATGCCGTCGACCTGCTTCAGCTTCCCCTGTTCGTGGTAGTAGGGAAGGATCGGCGCGGTCTGATCCCGATAGGCTTGCATGCGCGAGCGGACGGTCTCTTCGTTGTCGTCCTCGCGCCGCTTGAATTCCGTGCTGCCGCAGTAGTCGCAGACGCCCTCGACCTTCGGTGCCTGGTAACGGTCGTGGTAGCCGGCCCCGCACTTGGCGCAGGAGTAGCGCCCGGTGATCCGGTCGACCAGCGATTCCTCCTCGACCTTCAGCTCGATCACGTGGTCGAGCGACGCGCCACGCTTGCGCAGCATCTGGTCGAGCGCCTCCGCTTGCGCGGTCGTACGCGGGAAGCCGTCCAGGATGAAGCCGTTCTGACAATCGGGCTGACTGATCCGATCCTCGATCATCCGGACCATCAAATCGTCCGGCATCAGCTCGCCCGCGTCCATCACCTTCTTGGCCTGCTGGCCCAGTTCGCTGCCAGAGGCAACAGCCGCGCGCAGCATATCGCCGGTGGCGAGCTGCGGGATGCCGTAATCCCGCTCCAGGCGCTTAGCCTGGGTGCCCTTGCCGGCGCCTGGCGGCCCCAGAAGGATGATGTTCATGAACGCCTCCCCTTAAGCTTCGATTTCCGGATCAGCCCCTCGTACTGGTGGGCCAGCAGATAGGACTGAACCTGTTGCACCGTGTCCATGGTGACCGACACCACGATCAGCAGGCTGGTTCCGCCGAAGTAGAAGGGCACATTGTACTGCGCCACAAGGATTTCCGGCAGCACCGCCACCAGCGCGAGATAGATCGCACCGACCGCAGTCAGGCGCATCAGGACATAGTGGATATAGTTCGACGTGTTCCGCCCCGGGCGGATGCCCGGAATGAAGCCGCCGTTCTTCTTCAGGTTCTCCGCCGTGTCGTCCGGGTTGAACACGATCGAGGTATAGAAGAACGCGAAGAAGACAATCAGGGAAACGTACAGCGCCAGATACAGCGGTTGCCCACGGCCTAGCAGCGCGGTCACGGTGGTCAGCCAATCCGGTCCCCCCTGGCCGGAAAAGCCAGCGACCGTCAACGGCATCAGCAGCAGCGAGGACGCGAAGATCAGCGGGATCACGCCGGAGCTGTTCAGCTTGATCGGCAGGTGCGAACTCTCGCCGCCGAACATCTTATTGCCGACCTGACGTTTGGGGTACTGCACGATCAGTCGACGCTGCGCGCGCTCGATGAACACGATGAAGGCGATCACCGCGACCGCCATCACCAGCACACCGATGATCACCCCGCTCGACAGCGCGCCCGTTCGGCCAAGTTCCATCGTACTGGCGAAGGCGCTCGGGAGGTTCGCCACGATGCCCGAGAAGATGATCAGCGAGATGCCGTTGCCCACGCCGCGCTGAGTGATCTGCTCGCCCAGCCACATCAGGAAGATCGTACCGCCGGTCAGCGTGATCACGGTGACAAAGCGGAAAAACAGCCCGGGATCGATCACCGCGGAGCCGCCGCCAGGGGCGTTCATCCCCTCCAGGCCGACGGCGATGCCATACGCCTGGACCGCCGCCAGGCCAACCGTGCCGTAGCGGGTGTACTGATTGATCTTCTTCCGGCCGGTCTCGCCTTCCTTCTTGAGCTGCTCGAGGCTCGGCGACACGGCCGTCAGCAGCTGCATGATAATGGCAGCCGAGATGTAGGGCATGATCGACAGGGCGAAGATCGTCATGCGGCTCAGCGAGCCACCGGTGAACATGTCGAACATGCCCAGCATGCCCTGCGACTGCTGCTGGAAGATCCGGTCCAGCGCGATCGGGTCGATCCCCGGCACCGGGATATACGTTCCCAGGCGGTAGACCACCAATGCGGCCAGGGTGAACCAGATCCGCTTCTTCAGCTCGGTCGCTTTGGCGAAACTGCGGAAATTGATGTTTTGAGCCAGTTGCTCGGCGGCGGATGCCATGGGTCCGGTGTCCTTAAGATCCTCACGTCGCGCACGGACGGCAGGCTTTGGGTCTTAGCAGACCCGGCCCCCGAACGGCAAAGGCCGCCGCGACCGGTCGAGTCGCGGCGGCCTGCCGCGTCGGTCGCGGCGCCTGGCCAGCCAGGGGCGGCACGCGGGGTGCGCGCCCATTTCCTGGCGTGCGCGCCGCGCCGTTAGCCTTGCTGCTTCTTACCGCGCTTGGTCTTCGCGGCCTCGCGCTGCGCGGCCTTCTCGGCCCCGACGATCGTCACCGAGCCGCCGACCTTTTCGACGGCCGCCTGCGCGGATTTCGACGCGCCAGCAACCTGCAGGTCCAGCTTCGCCTTCAACTCGCCACGCCCGAGCACGCGCACGCCGTCGTGGGTCTGCTTGAGCAAGCCGGCGTTGCGAATGGCTTCGGCGTCGACCGGCTTCGCGCTGTCCAGCTTGCCGGCATCGACGGCCTGCTGCAGCTTGTCGAGGTTCACCTCGGAATAGGTCTTCGCGAAGATGTTGTTGAAACCGCGCTTCGGCAAGCGGCGGTGCAGCGGCATCTGGCCGCCTTCGAAGGCGTGCAGGGACACGCCCGCGCGGGCCTTCTGGCCCTTGTGGCCCTTGCCCGACGTCTTGCCGAGGCCCGAACCGATACCGCGGCCCAGCCGCTTCTCGTAGTGGCGCGAACCGGGGTTGTCCCGGACTTCGTTGAGCTTCATCGCCTCGCCATCCTTGCGTTTCGCCACCGCCCTCGCCCGCTTGATTCGGCGGGCGCCTTCAAACTGTTGGCGGTGTGCTGTTGCTTTGACTCTGCGCCGGGGTCTTTCAGACTCCGGCGCTGCGGCGGTCATCTATAGAGGTCGCAAGCGCGCCTGGGGCACGCCACAGCCGGCGGTCAGCCTAGCTGCTGGCCTCCTCGACCTTCACCAGATGCGCGACCTTGGCAATCATGCCGCGCACCGCGGGTGTATCCTCAAGCTCGCGGGTGCGCCCGCGATGGGTCAGGCCCAGGCCCAGCAGCGTCTCGCGCTGGGCACGCTTGCGGTGGTTGCCGCCGCGCACCTGCGTGACCCGAACGGTCTTCTTCTTCGACGTCGCCATGGACGGTTACTCCCCGCTGGTATGCGCTTCGTCGCGGCGGCCGACGATGTCGGACACCTTCTTGCCACGGCGCTGGGCGACCTGGCGCGGGCTGTAGCTGCTGGTCAGGCCGTCGACGGTCGCCTTGATCATGTTGTGCGGGTTCTGCGTCCCGTTTGACTTGGCGACCACGTCCTGCACGCCGAGCGCCTCGAAGATCGCGCGCATCGGGCCGCCGGCGATGATCCCGGTGCCTGGAGGCGCCGCACGCAGCGTAACCCGGCCGGCGCCGAAGTGACCCTTGACGTCGTGGTGCAGCGTCCGGCCCTCGCGCAGCGGCACGCGGACCATGTTCCGCTTGGCCTGGTCGGTGCCCTTGCGGATCGCCTCGGGAACCTCGCGCGCCTTGCCGTTGCCGTAGCCGACCCGGCCCTTGCCGTCGCCGACGACGACCAGCGCGGCGAAGCCGAAGCGACGGCCACCGGCCACAACCTTGGCGACGCGGTTGATGTGTACGAGCTTTTCGATCAGCTCGCTGTCTTCGCCTCGGCGATCTTGCTGCCTGTTGTCGCGTGCCATCGAATTCCCAATCCCTAGAACGTAAGGCCGCCTTCACGCGCGGCGTCGGCGAGCGCCTGAACGCGCCCGTGATAGGCGTAGCCGCTGCGGTCGAACACGACCTTGTCGACGCCGGCCTTGCTGGCGCGCTGCGCGACCAGCTTGCCGACCTCGATCGCCGCGTTCTTGTCGTTGCGGCTGGACAGCTTGTCGCGCAATTCCGGGTCCATCGACGAAGCGAACGCAACCGTGTTGCCGGCGGCGTCGTCGATCACCTGCGCGTAGATGTACTTGTTCGAACGGAACACCGACAGGCGCGGCCGGTTGCCGCCCTTGCGCCGGATCGCCAGACGCTGACGGAACTTCCGCCGCTGGCGCAGTTTGCGTGCGTCGAGCATGGTTACTTCTTCTTGCCTTCCTTACGCAGGATCGTCTCGTCGACGTACTTGATACCCTTGCCCTTATACGGCTCGGGTGGACGCATCGCGCGGATCTCTGCGGCAAACTGGCCGACGCTCTGCTTGTTCGCGCCGGACACCTTGATCGAGGTCGGCTTCGGACATTCCACCGTCAGATCCGACGGGATCGGGTAGTGGATGTCGTGACTGAAGCCGAGCTGCAGGAACAGATTGCTGCCCTGGACCTGGGCGCGGAACCCCACGCCGTTGATCTCCAGTTCGCGGGAGAAGCCGGTCGTCACGCCGGTCACCATGTTGGCCACGATCGCGCGCGTCGTGCCCCACATGGCGCGGGCTTTCGGATTCTCCTCATCAACCGGGCGCACGGTGAACTGTCCGTCCTTCTGCTCGGTGCGCACAAGGTCGTTCACCGGCGCGGACAGCTCGCCCTTCTGACCCTTCACGCGGATCTCCGTTTCGCGCACGTCGATCTCGACGCCGCTGGGGATCGCTACCGGGTTCTTGCCTACGCGGGACATTTCGACGCCTCTCGTTCTAGAACACGCGGCAGAGCACTTCGCCGCCGACGTTCGCCTGGCGGGCCTCGGCGTCCGAGAGCACGCCCTGCGGCGTCGACAGGATGGTGATGCCGAGACCGTTGTAGACGCGCGGCAGCTCCTTGATCTTGGAGTAGACGCGCCGCCCGGGTCGGCTGATCCGGCTGATCTCCTGGATCACCGGCTCGCCTTCGTTGTACTTCAACTCGATCTCGACCTCGCGCACACCGGGGCGCACATCGCGCACCCCGTAGCCGCGGATGAAGCCCTCGCGCTGCAGCACCTCAAGCACGTTTTGGTGCAGCCGCGAGCCGGGCGCCGAGATCGTCCGCTTGTTGGCCATCTGGCCATTGCGGATCCGTGTCAGCAGGTCCCCGAGGGGATCGCTCAGTGCCATTGCCGGCGCTCCCTTGCTTACCAGCTGGACTTGACCATGCCCGGAATCTCCCCGGACAGGGCCAGCTCACGCAGCGCGATACGCGACACCCGGAACTTGCGGTAGTACCCGCGGGCCCGGCCGGTGATCTCGCAGCGGTTGTTGACGCGCGTGCGCGAAGAGTTGCGGGGCAGCTTCGCCAGATCCAGGTGGGCCTGGAACCGCTCCTCCGGCGACAGCGACATGTCGCGCCCGCGCTGCTTCAGCTCGGCGCGCTTCGCGGCGTACTTATCCGCCATCTGCCGCCGGCGCTTGTTGGTCTCGAAGTCGCTCTTCTTAGCCATCTCGTCTTGCTCTCCTTGCCGCCGCTCAGGACTGGAACGGCATGTCGAAGGCCTTGAGGAGCGCACGGGCTTCCTCGTCGGTCGTCGCCGTGGTGCAAATCGCGATGTCCAGCCCCCGGATCATGTCGACATCGTCGTAGTTGATCTCAGGGAAGACGATCTGCTCCTTCAGGCCCATCGAGAAGTTCCCGCGGCCGTCGAAGGACTTCGGCGGCACGCCGCGGAAGTCGCGCACGCGCGGCAGCGCAATCGTGACCAGCCGGTCCAGGAACTCGTACATCCGGTCGCGACGCAGCGTGACCTTGCAGCCAAGCGGCATGTTCTCACGCACGCGGAAGCCGGCGATCGACTTCTTCGCGCGGGTCACCACCGCCTTCTGGCCGGCCAGCTTGCCCAGATCGTTGACCGCGTTCTGGACCCGCTTGGTGTCCTGGGTCGCCTCACCGACGCCCATATTGATCACGATCTTCTGCAGGCGCGGGACCTGCATCGGGTTGGTGTACGCAAACTGCTCGTGAAGCTGCTTGCGCACCTCGGTGTCGTAGTGCTCTTTCAGTCGGGCCGCCATGGCTCGTGTCTCCAGTGCTCGGGCGTTCTTAGCGGTCGATGGTCTCGCCGGAGCGCCGCGCCACGCGCACCTTGCGGCCGTCGTCGAGCGTGCGGAAGCCGACGCGGGTCGGCTTGCCGTCCTTGGGGTCGGACACCGCGATATTGGAGACGTGGATCGACGCCTCCTTCTCTTCGATGCCGCCCTGGGACTGCATGCTCTGGCGCTGGTGGCGCTTGACCACGTTCACGCCCTGCACGACTGCGCGCTGCTCGCGCGGGTCCAAACGCAGGACCTCGCCGCTCTTGCCCTTGTCTTTGCCGCTCAGGACGACAACCGTGTCGCCCTTCTTGATCTTGTTCGCCATCACAGCACCTCGGGGGCGAGCGAGATGATCTTCATGAACTTGCGCGCACGCAGCTCGCGGGTCACCGGGCCAAAGATACGCGTGCCGATCGGCTCGTTCTGCCGGTTCAGCAACACGGCGGCGTTCCGGTCGAAGCGGATGCCGGTGCCGTCCTGCCGGTGAATCTCCTTCGCGGTGCGCACGACGACGGCCTTGTGGACATCGCCCTTCTTCACGCGGCCGCGGGGGATCGCTTCCTTCACCGAGACCACGATCACGTCGCCAACACTGGCGAACTTGCGCTTCGACCCGCCCAGCACCTTGATGCACTGGACCCGGCGCGCGCCGGAGTTGTCGGCGACGTCCAGCTGGGTTTGCATCTGGATCATCGGTTTCTACCCTTCTGTTCTATCCGGCCGGCAGGCAGCTAGCCCGCGGCCTGCTCGTCGCCGACCACTTCCCAGCGCTTCGTCTTGGAATGCGGGGCGCATTCCCGGATCCGGACGAAGTCGCCGACCTTCGCGGCGTTCGCCTCATCGTGGGCGGAGTACCGCTTGGAGCGCTTGATAAACTTCTTGTACAGCGGGTGCTTGACCCGGCGCTCGACGCTGACCTGAACGGTCTTCTCGCCCTTGTCCGAGACCACGTACCCCTGCAGGATTCGCCGCGGCATAGCTTACGTCTCCTTGCCCGGGAGGTTCTTGTTCTTCTCGGTGAGCAGGGTCTTGATGCGCGCGATATCGCGGCGCACTTCCTTGACCCGCCCGGTGTTTTCGAGCTGCCCGCTTGCCTTCTGGAAGCGCAGGTTAAACTGCTCCTTACGCAGCTGGAGCAGCTGTTCCTTCAGCTGATCGGCGGTCTTGGCGCGCCCTTCTTCGGCCTTCATCGCGTCTTAGCCCTCCAAGCGCGTCACGAATTTGGTCTCCACCGGCAGCTTGGCCGACGCCAGGCGGAACGCCTCCTCGGCGACCTCCTGCGGCACGCCGTCCAGCTCGAAGATCACGCGGCCCGGGCGAACGCGGGCGCACCACCACTCAACGGTGCCCTTGCCCTTGCCCATACGGACCTCAGCCGGCTTGTCGGTGATCGGGACATCCGGGAAGATCCGGATCCACAGCTTACCGACGCGGCGCATGTGGCGGGTAATCGACCGGCGGGCCGCCTCGATCTGCCGCGCGGAGATGCGCGCGCTCGAGGTCGCCTTGAGGCCGTACCGGCCGAAGTTCAGCTGCGTGCCGCCCTTGGCGACACCGCGGAGCTTCGATTTGCCTTTCTGAACCTTGCGGTACTTGGTTCGATTCGGCTGTAGCATCTTGGCCGATCCTCAAACGTCTAGCGTGGTTTCCCCTGGACCGCCGGTCCCTCGGGCCCGGCGGTCGGTTCGGAGACCTAGCGCCGGCCGGTCGGCCGGAAGCGGCCTCACGGGCCCACTGGTTACTGGTTGCGCCCGGTGGTTTCCTGGCGCTTGTCCTGTGCGTGCGGGTCGTGGGCCAGGATCTCGCCCTTGAACACCCAGACCTTCACGCCGCATGTGCCATAGGCCGTCTTCGCCGTGGCGTCGCCGTAGTCGATGTCCGCGCGCAGCGTGTGCAGCGGCACCCGACCCTCGTGGTACCACTCGGTCCGGGCGATCTCGCTGCCGCCCAGACGGCCGGAGCAGGTGATGCGGATGCCCTGGGCCCCCAGGCGCATGGCCGACTGCACCGACCGCTTCATGGCGCGGCGGAAGGCCACCCGGCGCTCCAGCTGATTGGCGATGTTCTCCGCCACCAGCTTGGCCTCGATCTCCGGCTTGCGGACCTCGAGGATGTTCAGGTGGACCTCGCTCTCGGTCATCTTCTGCAGGTCCTGGCGCAGGCGCTCGATATCCGCGCCCTTCTTGCCGATCACCACGCCCGGACGGGCGGTGTGGATCGTGATCCGCGCCTTCTTCGCCGGCCGCTCGATGATGATCCGCGAGACACCGGCCTGGTGCAGATGCTTCTTCAGGTAGCGACGCAGCCGCAGGTCCTCGTGCAGCAGATCGCCGTACTGCTGGCGCGCGGCGAACCAACGCGAGTCCCAGGTCCGGTTGATACCGAGCCGCAGGCCGGTCGGATTGATTTTGTTACCCATCTCAGGCGCTCTCCTCGCGCTCGCGGACCACCACGGTCAGGCGGCTGAACGGCTTGTCGATCCGGCCGACGCTGCCCCGGGCCCGCGGCCGGAAGCGTTTCATCACCAACGACTTGCCCACCGACGCCTCGGAGACGTACAGCCGATCGACGTCGAGCTGGTGGTTGTTCTCCGCGTTGGCGATCGCCGACTGGAGGACCTTGCGAACGTCTTCCGCCACCTTGCGCTTGCAGAAGCTGAGCTCCGCCAACGCCGTCTCGGCGCCACGCCCCCGGATCAGACCGCACACCTCGTTGAGCTTGCGCGGGCTTGTCCGGATTGAGCGCGCCATCGCGTACGCCTCGTTCTCAGCGACGGGGCGGGCGCTTTTTGCCTTACCCATCGCGCTATCTCCTCTTCGCCTTCTTGTCGGCGGCGTGGCCGGTGAACGTGCGGGTCGGGGCGAACTCGCCGAGCTTGTGGCCAACCATATGCTCGGTGACCAGTACCGGCAGGAACTTCTTGCCGTTGTAGACACCGAAGGTCAGGCCGACGAACTGCGGCATGATGGTCGAACGCCGCGACCAGGTCTTGATGATCTCTTTACGGCCCTTCTCGCGGGCGTTCTCTGCCTTCTCCAGCAGAAACCCGTCGACGAACGGACCTTTCCAAACCGAGCGCGCCAAGATCGGTCCTCCGTTAGCTGCGCTGCTTATTCCGACGGCGGACGATCAGCCGGTCGGTCTTCTTGTTCTTCCGGGTCTTCGCACCCTTCGTGGGCTTGCCCCACGGGTTCACCGGATGGCGGCCACCGCTGGTGCGGCCCTCGCCACCGCCGTGTGGGTGGTCGATCGGGTTCATGGCCACGCCGCGGACGCTCGGGCGCTTGCCCAGCCAACGGTTGCGGCCGGCCTTGCCCTTGTTGATGTTGGCGTGGTCCTGATTGGACACCGCGCCGATCGTGGCCATGCACTCACCGCGCACCATCCGGACCTCACCGGAGCCCATGCGCAGCAGGGCGTACCCCTGATCACGCCCGACCAGCTGAACGTACGAGCCGGCGGCGCGGGCGATCTGGCCCCCCTTGCCGGCCTTCATCTCGACGTTGTGGATGATCGAGCCGATCGGCACCGATTTCAGCGGCATCGCGTTGCCGGGCTTCACGTCGGTCTTCTCATCCGCAATCACCCGGTCGCCTGCCTTCAGACGCTGCGGCGCCAGGATGTAGGCCTGATCGCCGTCCTCGTAGGTGAGCAGCGCGATGTAGGCCGTGCGGTTCGGATCGTACTCGATGCGCTCGACCGTCGCCGGCACACCGAACTTCTCGCGGCGCTTGAAGTCGACGATCCGGTACGTGCGCTTCGCCCCGCCGCCGCGACGGCGCGCGGTGATACGGCCCTGGTTGTTACGGCCGCCGGACTTGGACAAACCGTCGGTCAGCTTCTTGACGGGCTGGCCGCGATACAGGTCCTTGCGGTCGACCGTGACCAGCTGGCGCTGCGTCGGGGTGCGCGGATTATAGGTCTTCAGCGCCATCTTTTAAATCCCCGTCGTCACGTCGATGGAGTGACCCTCGGCGAGGGACACGTAGGCCTTCTTGGAATCCGACCGACGGCCCCGGATGCCACGGAAGCGCTTCACCTTGCCCTTCTGGCGCAGGGTGTTCACGTCCGTGACCTTGACCGAGAACAAGCTCTCCACCGCCGCCTTGATCTCCGGCTTGGTGGCATCCAGCGGCACCTCGAAGGTGACCTGGTTGTGTTCCTGGTTCAGGGTCGACTTCTCGGTGATCACCGGACGCTTCACCAGGGTGTACATCCGCTCCTGGCTCGGCTTCGGCCGGGTCTTGCCTTTGATCGCCTGGGCTTCGCGCCTCATGTCAGTCGCGCCTCCAGCGCCTGGACGGCTTCCTTGGTCAGCACGAGCGTATCGTGCCGCAGGATGTCGTGGACATTCGCACCGACCTGCGGCAGCACGTCGATTCCGACGATGTTGCGCGCGGCCAGCGAGAAGTTCTGATCGAGCTGCGCGCCGCCGATCACCAGGGCGTTCGCAACCCCCATCGAATCGAGCTTCTTCTGCAGCTCCTTTGTGCGCGGGCTTTCCGCCGTGGCCTGCTCCAGCACCACCAGCTTGCCCTCGGCGGCCTTCGCCGACAGCGCGGTCTTCAGTCCCAGACGACGCACCTTCTTCGGCAGGTCGTGGGCGAAGTCGCGCGGACGCGGGCCGTGTGCGACACCGCCGCCGCGGAAGATGTTGGCGTTGCGCGAGCCGTGACGGGCGCGGCCGGTGCCCTTCTGCCGGTAGATCTTGGTCTTCGAGGTCGTGACCTCGCCCCGGGTCTGGGTCGACGCGCTACCGACGCGGCGCTTGGCCAGCTGCCAGTTGACCACGCGCGCCAGGATGTCCTTGCGCACCGGCTGGGCGAACACGCTGTCGCTCAGCTCGATCTCGCCGGCCTGCTTATTGTCCAGCGTGGTGACCGGGCACTTCATGGCTATTCGTCCTTCTTCTCTTCACCACCGGCCTCGGCGCCGCTCTCGTCGCCGACCGTGGCGCCCTGATCGCCCTCGAGCTCCTCGGCCGTCTCGGCGAGCGGATCCTGCTCGGCGCTGACCTCGGACTCGGCCGTGCCGCGCAGCCCAGCCGGGAACGGCACGTTCTCGGGCAGCGTGCGCTTGATCGCATCGGCCACCCGCACCCAGGAGCCATCGGCGCCGGGGATGTTGCCGCGTACCAGGATCAGGTTGCGCTCACCATCGACGGAGACGACCTGCAGGCTCTGCGTGGTGACCTTCCGCTGGCCCATGTGGCCGTGCATCTTCTTGCCCTTGAAGACCTTACCCGGGTCCTGCATCTGACCCGTCGAGCCCTGCGAGCGGTGCACAGCCGACACGCCGTGGGTGGCGCGCAGACCGGCGAAGTTATGGCGCTTCATGACGCCGGCGAAACCACGACCGATCGTGATGCCCGAGGCATCCACGTACTGGCCGGGCACGAAGTGCGTCGCGGACAGCTCCTGACCGGGCTGGAGCAGCGCATCCTCGCTGACCCGGAATTCGCCCAGCTTCTGCTTCGGCGGCACCTTGGCCTTACCGAAGTGACCGCGCTGCGCCTTGCTTACATTCTTGGCCTTGGCCTTGCCCGCACCCAGCTGCACGGCGGTGTAGCCGTCCTTGTCCTGGGTCCGGACCGCGGTGACCTGGCAATTGTCCACCTGCAGCACCGTCACCGGCACGTGCCGGCCGGCTTCGGTGAACACGCGGGTCATGCCGACCTTCTTGGCGAGTACGCCGGTACGCATCACGGCTTACCCCTTCAGCTTGATCTCGACGTCGACGCCCGCGGCCAGGTCCAGCTTCATCAGCGCGTCCACTGTCTGCGGCGTCGGGTCGACGATGTCCAAGAGACGCTTGTGCGTCCGCACCTCGAACTGCTCGCGGCTCTTCTTATCGATGTGCGGGCCGCGCAGCACCGTGTACTTGTCGATGTGCGTCGGCAGCGGGATCGGGCCCCGCACCCGCGCGCCGGTCCGCTTGGCCGTGTTCACGATCTCCGAGGTCGACTGGTCGAGGACCCGGTGCTCGAAGGCCTTCAAGCGGATACGGATATTCTGGCTTTCCATCGTCGCCACCTTGTCTGGGCCGGCCGGCCCGCTCCTGCTGTCCGGGTGTACCGGAGTGGAGCGGACCCGGCCGATCCGCGTCTATCGTGTTATTCGATGATCTTGGACACGACGCCGGCGCCGACGGTGCGGCCGCCTTCGCGGATGGCGAAGCGCAGGCCCTCGTCCATGGCGATCGGGTGGATCAGCTCCACGTCCATCGTCACGTTGTCGCCCGGCATCACCATCTCCGTGCCTTCCGGCAGCGTCACCACGCCCGTCACGTCCGTCGTCCGGAAGTAGAACTGCGGACGGTAGTTCGTGAAGAACGGCGTGTGACGACCGCCCTCATCCTTGTTCAGAATGTAGGCTTCCGCCGTGAACTTCGTGTGCGGCGTGATCGTCCCCGGCTTCGCCAGAACCTGACCGCGCTCCACGTCGTCACGCGCAACACCGCGCAGCAGCGCACCGATGTTGTCACCCGCCTGGCCGCTGTCCAGCAGCTTGCGGAACATCTCCACGCCCGTCACAACCGTCTTGCGCGTCTTCTTGATCCCGACGATCTCAACCTCTTCGCCGGTCTTGATCACGCCCTGCTCCACGCGGCCCGTCACCACCGTGCCGCGACCCGAAATCGAGAACACGTCCTCGATCGGCATCAGGAACGGACGGTCCGCCGCGCGCTCCGGCTGCGGAATGTAGTTATCGATCGCGTCGACCAGCTCCATGATGCTGTCCGCACCCAGCTTCTGGTCGGTGCCCTCGATCGCCGCCAGCGCGGACCCCTTGATCACCGGAATGTCGTCGCCCGGGAAATCGTAGTTGTTCAGCAGCTCGCGAACTTCCAGCTCGACCAGCTCCAGCAGCTCCTCGTCGTCCACCTGATCGCACTTGTTCAGGTACACCACGATCGCCGGAACGCCGACCTGACGCGCCAGCAGAATGTGCTCGCGCGTCTGCGGCATCGGACCGTCCGCCGCCGAAACCACCAGCACCGCGCCGTCCATCTGCGCCGCGCCCGTGATCATGTTCTTCACGTAGTCCGCGTGACCCGGGCAGTCCACGTGCGCATAGTGACGGTGCGGCGTCTGGTACTCCACGTGCGCCGTCGAAATCGTGATCCCGCGCTGCTTCTCTTCCGGCGCCTTGTCGATCGCGTCGTACGCCAGGTACTGCGAACCGCCCTGCTCCGCCAATACCTTCGTGATCGCCGCCGTCAACGTCGTCTTCCCGTGGTCAACGTGCCCGATCGTACCGATGTTGCAGTGCGGCTTGTCGCGCTCGAACTTTTGCTTCGCCATCGCTGTCTGTCTCCGTTACCCGGTATCTGTCTGCCGCCCCGCGGGGTGCGCCGCCGGGCGTTCGTGTTCTTGTGCGTTTGTGACGTCCGACCACCGCGCCCGGCGCGCGCCCCGACCGAAGCCAGGGCGCGCGCCAGCGGCGTTTAGGCCATCTTCGATACGACCTCGTCAGCCACCGCTTGCGGCACGCGGTCGTAGTGGCTGAAGTGCATCGTGAACTGGGCCCGGCCCTGGCTCATCGAGCGCAGCGTCTTGACGTAGCCGAACATGTTGGCCAGCGGCACCTCGGCGTTGATCACGCGGGCGTTGCCCCGGTGATCCATCGCGCCGACGCTGCCACGCCGGGAGTTCAGGTCGCCGATGATGTCGCCCATGTACTCGTCCGGGGTCACCACCTCGACCTTCATAACCGGCTCCAGCAGAACCGGCTTGGCCTTCTTGATGCCATCGCGGAACGCCTGACGCGTCGCGACCTCGAAAGCCATGATGCTGGAGTCGACGTCGTGGCTGGCACCGTCGACCAGCGTTGCCTTGAAGTCGATCACCGGGAAGCCGGCGATAACACCGCCCTCGCGGGCGTTTTCCAGGCCGCGCTCGACGCCCGGAATATAATCCTTAGGCACCGACCCGCCAACAACCGCGTTCTCGAACTTGAAGCCCTCGCCGGCTTCCAGCGGCTCGAACACGAGCTTGACGCGGGCGAACTGGCCGGCACCGCCGGTCTGCTTCTTGTGCGTGTGGTCGATCTCGGCACGCTGCGCGATGGTCTCGCGATAGGCGACCTGCGGGGCGCCAACGTTGGCATCGACCTTGAACTCACGCCGCAGCCGATCAACCAGGATGTCGAGGTGCAGCTCGCCCATGCCCTTGATGACGGTCTGACCACTCTCGACGTCGGTCTGAACCTGGAAGGACGGGTCTTCCTGCGCCAGACGGCCCAGCGCCTGCCCCATCTTCTCCTGGTCCGCCTTGGACTTCGGCTCGACCGCGACCTCGATTACCGGATCCGGGAACTCCATGCGCTCCAGGACGATCGGCGACTTCGGGTCGCACAGCGTCTCACCGGTCGTGACATCCTTCAGACCCGCGATCGCGACGATGTCGCCAGCCAGCGCTTCCTCGATCTCCTCGCGGTGGTTGGCGTGCATCAGCAGCATGCGGCCAACGCGCTCGCGCTTGTCCTTGACGGAGTTGAGGATCTGCGCGCCCTTCGTCACCTTACCCGAATAGACGCGCACGAAGGTCAGCGTGCCGACGAACGGGTCGGTCATGATCTTGAACGCCAGCGCGCTCATCGGCTCGTCGTCACCGGCCTTGCGGAAGTCCTCTTCCTCGGTGCCCGGCTTGACGCCGCGAATCGCCTCGACGTCCATCGGCGACGGCAGATAGTCGACGACGCCGTCGAGCAGCGGCTGCACGCCCTTGTTCTTGAAAGCCGACCCGCAGAACACCGGCACGAACGAGAGGTTACAGGTGCCCTTGCGAACCAGCTTGCGCAGCGTGTCGTTATCCGGCTCGGTGCCCTCGAGGTAGGCCTCCATGACCTCCTCGTCCTGCTCGACCGCGTGCTCGATCAGCTCCTGACGGGCGTTCTCGGCCGCTTCCTTCAGGCTGTCCGGGATCTCTTCGTAATCCCACTTCGCGCCGAGCGTCTCTTCCTGCCAGACGATCGCGCGCTGCTCGATGACGTCGATGACGCCCTTGTGATCGGCCTCGGTGCCGTATGGGAGCTGCATCACCGCCGGCGTCGCGCCGAGGCGATCGCGCATCATCTGCACGCACCGATCGAAGTTGGCGCCCATCCGGTCCATCTTGTTGACGAAGCAGATGCGCGGAACCTTGTAGCGGTCGGCCTGACGCCAGACCGTCTCCGACTGCGGCTCGACGCCGCCCACCGAGTCGAACACCGCGACCGCGCCGTCCAGCACGCGCAGCGCACGCTCGACCTCGATCGTGAAGTCGACGTGACCCGGGGTGTCGATGATGTTGACGCGGTGGTCGTTCCAGAAGCAGGTCGTCGCTGCGGAGGTGATCGTAATGCCACGCTCCTGCTCCTGCTCCATCCAGTCCATCTGCGCGGCGCCCTCGTGCACCTCGCCGATCTTGTGGGATCGGCCGGTGTAATACAGGACGCGCTCGGTCGTGGTCGTCTTACCAGCATCGATGTGGGCCATGATGCCGATGTTACGATAACGCTCGAGCGGGGTCTGACGGGACGTCATGGCTGCTCTCTTTCGCGTGCGGTCGGCGCAGTCGGCCGGTTACCAGCGGTAGTGCGAGAACGCACGGTTGGCCTCGGCCATCTTGTGCGTGTCTTCGCGCTTCTTGACGGCCGCGCCGCGGTTATTCGACGCGTCCAGAAATTCGTTCGCCAGGCGCTCGGTCATGGTGTGCTCCGAGCGCGCCCGGGAGGCGCGGATCAGCCAACGGATGGCGAGCGCCTGACCCCGGTTATGCTTGACTTCCACGGGGACCTGATAGGTCGCGCCACCAACGCGCCGGGACCGGACCTCGATGTCCGGGGTCGTGTGCTCCAGGGCATCATGGAAGGTCTGCAGCGGATCGCCACCGGTCCGCGACTTGATGCGCTCGAAGGCCTGGTACACCAGCTTCTCGGCCGTGGCCTTCTTGCCGTCGTACATCAGGTTGTTCACGAACTTCGTGACGATCACGTCGTTGAACAGCGGATCCGGCAGGATTTCCCGCTTTTCCGCGCTATGCCGGCGAGACATGCGGTCGGCTCCTTACTTCGGACGCTTAACGCCGTACTTCGACCGGCGCTGTTTGCGGTTCTTGACGCCCTGGGCGTCCAGCGCGCCGCGGATGACGTGGTAGCGCACGCCCGGCAGGTCCTTCACACGACCGCCGTGGATCATCACGACGGAGTGTTCCTGCAGGTTGTGCCCCTCGCCCGGGATGTAGCTCGTCACCTCGTAGCTGTTCGTCAGGCGCACACGGGCGACCTTACGCAGCGCGGAGTTCGGCTTCTTCGGCGTGGTGGTGTAGACGCGCGTGCAGACCCCGCGGCGCTGCGGGCAAGCTTCGAGCGCCGGCACCTTATTCGGTACCGTGCGGTCCTTACGGCCCCGCCGGACTAACTGGTTAATCGTCGGCATTCGTCATTCAACCCTTGTCGTTACCAAGCAAAACGTCACCGGGAGCCAAGCCCGAGATCAGGCCGCCCCTGGTGCGGACACGCGGTCATCCGCCGGTTCGCGTTGCGTTGGCTATGGTCCAGTCTGGTCGCGCGGGACTGCGTCTAGACCGAGATTCGGCGATCACCGAAAGCGGCCTACCACCAGCCCCCGTAAAGGCTGGCGCATCCTAGTGAGGCGACCGGTGCGCGTCAAGCGGTCAAAAACCGCTCTTTTCCGCCGTTTCCGAACCCCTTTGGGTCGGCTCCGACGGGCGCTTGGCGCCGCCACCGTCGATACGCGTTGCGCGGGACCCGCCCGGTCCGTCGCCGTGCTGTACGGCGCCGAGTCCGGCCGCGTCCCGCGCGAACCTAACGATGTAACGACCCGACCGCAACCGAGTCGTCACATCTCTCCTCGAATCCGGGAAAAGTCCCGGATTTATTGAGCGACGGACTGCTCCGCGTCGCCGCCGGCCAACTCTTCGCGCTGCTCCCGCTCCTGCAAGAGCTTGCGATCGCGATGGCCAGCCACCTTGCGGTACTCGTTCATCGTCGCGCCCGTCCCCGCCGGGATCAGACGGCCCACGATGACGTTCTCCTTGAGCCCTTCCAGGTAGTCCGACTTGCCGTAGACGGCCGCCTCGGTCAGCACCCGGGTGGTCTCCTGGAAGGACGCCGCGGAGATGAACGAGCGAGTCTGGAGCGAGGCCTTGGTGATGCCCTGCAGCACCGGCCGGGCATGCGCCGGGGCCATGGACTGCTCGGCCATCTTGCGGTTGACCTCCTCGTACTCCAGCCGGTCGACGTGCTCGCCCATCAGGTAGGTCGTGTCGCCCGGGGCGTTGATCTCGACCTTCTGCAGCATCTGGCGGATCACCACCTCGATGTGCTTGTCGTTGATCTTCACGCCCTGCAGCCGGTAGACGCTCTGAATCTCCTCGACGAGGTACTCGGCAAGCGCCTCGACGCCCAGGATGTCCAGAATGTCGTGCGGCACCGGGTTGCCATCGACGATCATGTCGCCGGTGTCGACCCAGTCGCCCTCGCGCACGGTGATCTGCTTGTTCTTCGGCACCATGTACTCGCGCGAGGTCTGGCTCTCGTCGTCCGGCACGACGATCACGCGGCGTTTGGTCTTGTAGTCCTTGCCGAACTCCACGCGTCCTGGGATCTCGGAGAGAATCGCGTAGTCCTTCGGCTTGCGCGCCTCGAACAGCTCGGCGACGCGCGGCAGACCACCCGTGATGTCGCGGGTCTTGGACGACTCGCGCGGAACGCGGGCCAGCACGTCACCCGCCTTCACCTGATCGCCGTTCTCCACCGACAGGATGGCGTCGACGGTCAGGTAGTAGCGGGCCTCCGCACCATTGGCCAACTGGACCACGTCGCCGTTCTCGTCCCGCAGGACGATCCGCGGCTTCAGTTCGGAGCCCTTGGGCTGCTGCTTCCAGTCGACCACGACGCGGTTGGTGATGCCGGTCGTCTCGTCGGTCACCTCGCGCACGGACGTGCCCTCGACGAGGTCTTCGTACTGGGCCGTCCCCTCGCGCTCGGTGATGATCGGCTGGGTGTAGGGGTCCCACTCGGCCAGCCGCGTGCCCTTCTCGACCTCGACGTCCTCCTGCAGCAGGACCTTGGCGCCGTAAGGCACCTTGTAGCTGGCGCGCTCACGGCCATCCTTGTCGGAGATCACCAGCTCGCAGTTGCGGCCCATGACGACCAACTGGCCCTCGGAGTTCTCGACGACGTTCTTGTTGCGAATCTGCAGAACGCCCTCGACCGAGGCTTCCACGCTCGACTGCTCGCCACCGCCCTGGGCGGCGCCGCCGATGTGGAAGGTCCGCATGGTCAGCTGCGTACCCGGCTCGCCGATCGACTGCGCGGCGATCACGCCCACGGCCTCGCCGATGTTGACGTTGGTGCCGCGGGCCAGATCACGGCCATAGCACTGGGCGCAGATGCCCTTACGGGACTCGCAGGTCAGCACCGAGCGAATCTTCACCTGATCCAGACCGGCGGTTTCGATCTTGTCGATCAGATCCTCGGTGATGATCTGGTCCTGCTTGATGATCAGATCGCCGGAGACCGGGTCGTAGACATCCTCCAAGGCGGTCCGGCCGAGCACGCGGTCGCTCAGCGGCGCGATCACCTCGCCGCCCTCGACCACCGGCTTCACGGTCAGGCCGTTGCGCGTGCCGCAATCCTCCTCGGAGATCACGGCGTCCTGGCTGACGTCGACCAGACGGCGGGTCAGGTAGCCCGAGTTCGCCGTCTTCAGCGCCGTGTCGGCCAGGCCCTTACGCGCACCGTGCGTCGAGTTGAAGTACTCGAGCACGGTCAGGCCTTCCTTGAAGTTCGAGATGATCGGCGTCTCGATGATCTCGCCGGACGGCTTGGCCATCAGGCCGCGCATGCCGGCCAGCTGGCGGATCTGCGCGGGGGAGCCACGGGCACCGGAGTGCGCCATCATGTAGACCGAGTTGATGGAGCTGCCGGTATTCTTCGAGATCTCCGCCATCATGGCGTCGGCGACGTCGTCCGTGCAGCGCGACCAGACGTCGACCACCTTGTTGTACTTCTCACCACGGGTGATCAGGCCGTCCTGGTACTGCTGCTCGAACTCCTTCACCTCGGCCTCGGCGTTGCCGACCAGCTCGTGCTTGGCGTCCGGGATGATCATGTCGTCCTTGCCGAACGAGATCCCGGCCTTGGTCGACCAGGAGAAGCCGAGCGCCATCACCTTGTCGGCGAAGATCACCGTGTCCTTCTGACCGCAGTGGCGGTAGACGATGTCGATGACCTCGGTGATCTCCTTCTTGGTCAGAAGGCGGTTGATCAGGCTGAACGGCACGTTCGGGTGACGCGGCAAGACCTCGGCCAGCAGCATCCGGCCCGGGGTGGTCTCGATCGTCTGCGTGACCTCGTTGCCGTTCTCATCGACGGTGTCGAACCGGGCCTTCACCTTGGACTGCAGCGTGACCGAGCCCTGCTGCAGGGCGTAGTCGATCTCGCCCATGTCGCGGAAGGCCATGCCCTCGCCGGGCGCGCCCTCGTTCTCCTGGCTCAGGTAGTAAAGACCCAGGACGATATCCTGCGAGGGCTGGATGATCGGCTTGCCGTTGGCCGGCGAGAGGATGTTGTTGGTCGACATCATCAGCACGCGTGCCTCGAGCTGGGCTTCCAGCGCGAGGGGGACGTGCACGGCCATCTGGTCGCCGTCGAAGTCGGCGTTGAACGCGGTGCAGACCAGCGGGTGCAACTGGATCGCCTTGCCCTCGATCAGCACCGGCTCGAACGCCTGGATGCCCAGACGGTGCAGCGTCGGCGCCCGGTTCAGCATCACCGGGTGCTCGCGGATCACCTCTTCCAGGATGTCCCAGACCTCCGGGCGCTCCTTTTCCACCATGCGCTTGCCGGCCTTGATGGTGGAGGCGTACCCGTAGAGTTCGAGCTTGTGGTAGATGAACGGCTTGAACAGCTCGAGCGCCATCTTCTTCGGCAGCCCGCACTGGTGCAGCTTGAGTTCCGGACCGACCACGATCACCGAACGGCCGGAGTAGTCGACGCGCTTGCCCAGCAGGTTCTGACGGAAGCGCCCCTGCTTGCCCTTGAGCATGTCCGACAGGGACTTCAGCGGGCGCTTGTTGGCCCCCGTGATCACCCGGCCGCGGCGGCCGTTGTCGAACAGCGCATCGACCGCTTCCTGCAGCATGCGCTTCTCGTTGCGCACGATGATGTCGGGCGCGCGCAGCTCGATCAGCCGCTTCAGACGGTTGTTGCGGTTGATCACCCGGCGGTACAGGTCGTTCAGGTCGGACGTCGCGAAACGACCGCCGTCGAGCGGCACCAATGGACGCAGCTCCGGCGGGATCACCGGCACCACGTCCAGGATCATCCACTCCGGCTTGGTCCCGGAATCCGCGAACGCCTCGACGATCTTCAGGCGCTTGACCAGCTTCTTGCGCTTCGCCTCGGAAGTCGTCTCCCGCAGGTCGGTGCGCAGGTCCGTGCGCATCTCCTCCAGGTCCAGCGACTGCAGCATGGCCTTGATCGCCTCCGCACCGATCATCGCGGTGAAGGAGTCGTCGCCATAGTCGTCCTGGGCGTTCATGTACTCGTCTTCGGTGAGCAGCTGCCCCCACTTCAGCGTGGTCAGGCCCGGCTCCACGACGACGTAGCTCTCGAAGTACAGGACCTTCTCCAGGTCCTTCAGCGTCATGTCCAGAAGCAGGCCGACGCGGCTCGGCAGCGACTTCAGGAACCAGATGTGCGCGACCGGGCTGGCCAGCTCGATGTGGCCCATGCGCTCGCGGCGCACCTTGGCCAGCGTGACCTCGGTGCCGCACTTCTCGCAGATGATGCCGCGGTACTTCATGCGCTTGTACTTGCCGCACAAGCACTCGTAGTCCTTCACCGGACCGAAGATGCGGGCGCAGAACAGGCCGTCGCGCTCCGGCTTGAAGGTCCGGTAGTTGATGGTTTCCGGCTTCTTGATCTCGCCGTAGGACCAGGAACGGATCCGCTCGGGGCTTGCGATCGA
Organism: Rhodovibrio salinarum DSM 9154; assembly: GCF_000515255.1. NCBI lineage: Bacteria > Pseudomonadati > Pseudomonadota > Alphaproteobacteria > Rhodospirillales > Rhodovibrionaceae > Rhodovibrio > Rhodovibrio salinarum. Next base: position 3,360,902 of record NZ_KI911559.1, read on the forward strand.
GATTTTCAACTCGTCGAAGCTCTGCGGGCCGCTGACCTGGCCGAAGATGTTCATCAACTCGTTCATAACTGGGCTACTCCCACCATTCAGCGCGTCTCGCGCCAAGACCGTCTCCGGGTGCGCGGGCCGGAGGCGATCTCAAGGGCGGCGGATCGGGGGCGCGCCGTCGATTGGCCCGATCCGCCGCCAGACTGCATCGTCTAAAGCCTATGGCCGTTGCACGGCTTACGGCTCGCTCTGCTTCATCTCCACGTTCAGCCCCAGCGAGCGCAGCTCCTTCACCAGCACGTTGAAGGACTCGGGGATGCCGGCCTCGAAGTTGTCGTCGCCCTTGACGATCGCCTCGTAGACCTTGGTGCGGCCGGACACGTCGTCCGACTTCACCGTCAGCATCTCCTGCAGCGTATAGGCCGCGCCGTAAGCCTCCAGCGCCCAGACCTCCATCTCGCCGAAGCGCTGGCCGCCGAACTGCGCCTTGCCGCCCAGCGGCTGCTGCGTGACCAGGCTGTAGGGGCCGATCGACCGGGCGTGGATCTTGTCATCGACCAGGTGGTGGAGCTTCAGCATATAGATGTAGCCCACCGTGACCGACCGGTGGAACGGCTCGCCGCTGCGCCCGTCGATCAGCGTAACCTGGCCGGAACGGTCCAGCCCCGCGGCCTCCAGGAGGTCGACGATCTCGTCTTCCTTGGCACCGTCGAACACCGGGGTGGCCATCGGCACGCCGCCCTTCAGGCTTTCGGCGAAGTCGACCACGTTCTCGTCATCGAGCGGCGCGATCTCCTTGCTGTAGCTCTCCTCGCCGTAGATCTGCTGCAGCTTGCCACGCAGCTCGCTCACGCCGTTCTTGCGCGCGGTCGAGACCATGTCGTTCAGCTGCTTGCCCAGCCCGGCGGCGGCCCAGCCGAGGTGCGTCTCCAGGATCTGCCCGACGTTCATGCGCGAGGGCACGCCCAGCGGGTTCAGAACGATGTCGACCGGGTCGCCGTCTTCCGTGTGCGGCATGTCCTCGATCGGCACGATCCGGGAGATCACACCCTTGTTGCCGTGCCGGCCGGCCATCTTGTCGCCCGGCTGCAGCTTGCGCTTGGTCGCGACGAAGACCTTGACCATCTTCATCACGCCCGGCGGCAGCTCGTCGCCGCGCTGCAGCTTGTCGACCTTGTTCTCGAAACGCTTGGTCAGCGCCTCGATGGCCTCGTCAAACTGGCGGTTCAGATCCTCGATCTCGCCCTGGACCTTGTCGTCCTTGACGCTGATCTGGCGCCACTGCCCCGGCGTGTAGTCGGACAGCAGCTGTTCGGTGACCTCCTGATCGCCCTTCATGCCCTTCGGGCCGGAGCTGACCGTCTGGCCTAGCAGCAGGTCCTTCAGGCGCCCGTAGAAGGAGCGCTCCAGGATCGCCTTCTCGTCATCGCGGTCCTTGGCCAGACGCTCGATCTCGGCGCGCTCGATCGCCAGCGCACGCTCGTCCTTCTCCACGCCGCGGCGGGAGAACACGCGCACCTCGACGACCGTGCCCCACACGCCCGGCGGCACGCGCAGGGAGGTATCGCGCACGTCGGAGGCCTTCTCGCCGAAGATCGCGCGGAGCAGCTTTTCCTCCGGCGTCATCGGGCTTTCGCCCTTCGGCGTGACCTTGCCGATCAGGATGTCGCCCGCGTTCACCTCGGCCCCGATGTAGACGATGCCCGCCTCGTCGAGGTTGCGCAGCGCGTCCTCGCCGACGTTCGGGATGTCGCGGGTGATCTCCTCCTGGCCCAGCTTGGTGTCGCGGGCCATCACCTCGAACTCCTCGATGTGGATCGAGGTGAAGACGTCGTCGCGCACGATGCGCTCGGAGATCAGGATGGAGTCCTCGAAGTTGTAGCCCATCCACGGCATGAAGGCGCACAGCACGTTACGCCCGATCGCCAGTTCACCCCGGTTGGTCGAGGGACCGTCCGCGATGATGTCGCCGGCGGCGATTTCCTCGCCGACGCGCACCAGCGGGCGTTGGGTGATCGAGGTATTCTGGTTGGAACGCTGGAACTTCCGCAGGTTGTAGATGTCCACCGCCTGCTCACCGGACGAGGTCGCGTCGGTGACGCGGATCACCACGCGGGTGGCGTCGACCTGGTCGACCACGCCACCCCGCTTGGCGGAGATCGCCACGCCGGAGTCCTGCGCCACCTTGTCCTCGATGCCGGTGCCGACCAGCGGCGCCTCCGACTGCACCAGCGGCACCGCCTGGCGCATCATGTTGGAGCCCATCAGCGCGCGGTTGGCGTCGTCGTTCTCCAGGAACGGGATCAGCGCCGCGGCGACCGAGACGATCTGCTTGGGCGAAACGTCCTTGTATTCGATCTCCTCGGGACGGGCGAGCAGGTACTCCCCGCCGCGGCGGCAGGAGATCAGGTCGTCCGACAGCTTGCCGTCCTCGTCGACCTCGGCGTTCGCCTGGGCGACGGTGTAGCGCACCTCGTCCATCGCGGAGAGGTAAACCACCTCGTCGGTGACCACGCCGTCCTTGACCTTGCGGTACGGGCTTTCGATGAAGCCGTACTTGTTCACCCGCGCGTAGGTCGCCAGCGAGTTGATCAGGCCGATGTTCGGCCCCTCAGGCGTCTCGATCGGGCAGATCCGGCCGTAGTGGGTCGGGTGCACGTCGCGCACCTCGAAACCGGCGCGCTCGCGCGTCAGACCGCCCGGGCCAAGCGCCGACAGGCGACGCTTGTGGGTGATCTCCGACAGCGGGTTGGTCTGGTCCATGAACTGCGACAGCTGCGAACTGCCGAAGAACTCGCGCACCGCGGCCGCCGCCGGCTTGGCGTTGATCAGGTCATGCGGCATGACGCTGTCGATCTCGACCGAGCTCATCCGCTCGCGGATTGCACGCTCCATGCGCAGCAGGCCGACGCGGTACTGGTTTTCCATCAGCTCGCCGACCGAGCGCACGCGGCGGTTGCCCAGGTGGTCGATGTCGTCGATCTCGCCACGGCCGTCCTTCAGCTCGCACAGCTCCTTGACGATCGCGAGGATGTCCTCCTTGCGCAGCGTGCGCAGCTGATCGTCGGTCTCGAAGCCCATGCGCCCGTTCATCTTGACGCGGCCGACCGACGACAGATCGTAGCGGTCGCCGTCGAAGAACAGGCTGTTGAACATCTGCTCCGCGGATTCCAGTGTCGGCGGCTCACCCGGACGCATCACGCGGTAGATGTCGATCAGCGCGTCCTCGCGGCTGGTGTTCTTGTCGATCATCAGCGAATTGCGCAGGTAGGGCCCGACCGACACGTGGTCGATCGCGAGCGTCGGCACCTGCGTGATGCCGATCTGATCGAACTGCTCGAGCATATGCTCGGAGATTTCCTCACCGGCCTCGCAGATGACCTCGCCGGTCTCCTCGTTGATCACGTCGGTGGCCACATAACGGCCGACCAACTGCTCGGCCGGCACGACGTGCTCGTCCAGGCCGTGCTCCTCGACCAGCTTACGCGCCTTGCGCGGGGTGATCTTCTCGCCCGCCTCGACCAGCGTCTCGCCGGTGGCGGCGTTGACCAGGTCGTGCGACAGCTTGACGCCGCGCATCGCCTGCGGGTCGAACTTGGTCCGCCAGCCGTGCTTGTCCTTCTTGTAGTCGATCCGGTCGTAGAAGTACGCCAGGATCTCTTCCGGACTCATGCCCTCGGCCTCGTGCGGCTCCAGGGTGCCGCCCTCGGCCTCACGCTCGGCGCGCAGCTTCGCCGTCTCCGCGCTGTCGAGGGCCATCAGCAGCGTGGTCGCGGGCAGCTTGCGCCGGCGATCGACGCGCACGTGCACCAGATCCTTGGCGTCGAACTCGAAGTCCAGCCAGGAGCCGCGGTACGGGATCACCCGCGCGGCGAACAGGTACTTGCCGCTGGAGTGCGTCTTGCCGCGATCGTGGTCGAAGAACACGCCCGGGCTACGGTGCATCTGGGAGACGATGACGCGCTCGGTGCCGTTGATGATGAACGTACCGTGTTCGGTCATCAGCGGCATGTCGCCCATGTAGACGTCCTGCTCCTTGATGTCGCGCACCGACTTGGCGCCGGTGTCCTCGTCGACATCCCAGACGACCAGCCGCAGCGTGACCCGCGCCGGCGAGGCATAGGTCATGCCGCGCTGCTGGCACTCCTCGACGTCGTACTTCGGCTCTTCCAGTTCGTAGCGGACGTACTGCAGCTCCGCCCGGTCGGAAAAGTCACGGATCGGGAAGATCGACTTGTAAACCTCCTGCAGACCGACCTCACGACGCTCCTCGTGCGCCATGTCTTTCTGCAGCAACTGATCGTAGGACTGCTTCTGCGTCTCGATCAGGTTAGGCATGGTGGTGACCTCGGGGATCTTCCCGAAGGTCTTGCGAATCCGCTTGCGACCGGTGAACGTCTGCTGCGCCATATCTCGTCCTCTGTGTTCGGCTCCACCCACCTCCGCCGGCCCCTGAACCGGGGGCCTGGCATCCCCGACCAGCGAAATCGGGTGGATCGTGCTGCTGTCGCGCCCGCGTCAAGGCCCCGGCGGCGTGTGGGCGACGGGGCGGGCGCGTCTCAGTCCCGTGTGCGCATCAATAAAGTTGTTACATCTACGCCCTAAACCGTTGGTGTCGTGCCACGGGGATGCGCGTTACACGCGGAGTCGGTGGCGGCCCCGCCCCCACGCGTCGCGCCGCTTCCTACACCGGCGCGCGCCTCACGCCGGTGAAGGAAGCGGCTGCCAACGCCCACACCCCTGAACGCCCGGCGCCGGAGCGACGACAGCGCCCGCGCGCACGACCCTTCGCCGGGTCGCCCGCCGGACGCCTGTCGCTGCCGAACGCATCGAAGCGGCGCGCCGCCCAAAGGGGCCGCGCGCCGCACCGATTTGGCGTGAGCGGTTAGAACCGTCAGCTTACTTCAGCTCCACGGTGCCGCCGGCATCCTCGATCTTCTTCTTGATCTGCTCGGCTTCGTCCTTGTCGACGCCTTCCTTCAGCGCCTTCGGGACGTTCTCGACCATCTCCTTGGCCTCCTTCAGGCCAAGACCGGTGATGCCGCGCACCTCCTTAATGACGTTGATCTTCTTGTCGCCCGGGTTGGTCAGAACGACATCGAATTCGGTCTTCTCTTCCGCGGGCGCGGCAGCCTCGCCGCCACCGCCGCCGGCCGCCGCGACCGGCGCCGCAGCACTGACGCCCCAGTGCTCCTCGAGCTTCTTGGAGAGCTCGGCGGCCTCCATGACGGTGAGGTTCGAAAGCTCGTCGACGAGCTTGTCCAGATCGGCCATTTCTATCTCCAGTTAGGCTTGAGCTTCGTGATGTATCGGGTGATCGACCGCCCTTACGCGGCCTCGTCCTTTTCGGCGTAAGCGCTGAGAACCCGCGCGATCTGACTGGCGGGTGCCTGCGTGACGGTGACGACGCGCTGCGCCGGCGTCTGCAGCAGGCCCACGATCTTGGCGCGGGATTCGTCCAGGCTCGGGGTCTTCGCCAGGTTCTCGACGCCATCGGCGTCCAGCACCTTCTCGCCATAGGCCCCGCCGAGAATCTCCAACTTCTTGTTCTTGTTGGCATACTCGACGACGATCTTGGCGGCCGAGACGGGGTCTTCCGACCACGCAAGCGCGGTCTGACCTTCCATCATCGGCAACAGCCCCTCGAACTGCGTGCCGTCCAGGGCGAGCCGTGCAAGGGTGTTCTTCGCAACCTTGTACTTCGCCCCCGCGTCATACATCTGGCGCCGCAGGTCGCTGACCTCCGCCACGGTGAGGCCGTTCGGCCGGGTCACCACGACGGTGGACACGTCCTGGAACGTCTGATGCAGATCGGAGACCAGTTGCTGTTTCTCTGCACGGTCCACGGATCTTCTCTCCGTTCCCTCTTGGCCAAGCCGGTTTCCGCCGCCCAAGCCGCCGCGTCCTAGGATTGCGGCCACCTGGAGATGGCGAAACGCCGGCTCCGGCGTTTGCACGAGGTCATCCGGGATCACCCAACGTCGCTGGCGCCCCGGATGCCCGGTTCGCCTGTCCCGGAAGCTCAAGCCCGTGCGTGCCGCTGCCGACCGGTTGCCCGTCTCGGCCGCGACGTACGCGCGAACCTTCTTGCTTCCTGTCTATGCAGGCCCCGTCGAATGGACTTAAGCGGAAACCAGAGTTTTCCGCACCTGCAGTCTCGGACAGGTCGGTGGCCGCCCTACCCGCCCCGGTTGCCCGGAGGGATCGTACGACCACCCGTCAAGGTGTCGGCCGCGACGCTTAACGCCGCGCCCGCACCGCGATCAAGGGGGTGGCGATCGCACGCCACCACCTTGAATCGGTCTCACGCACTGGCGCGCGGCTAGTCCTGCAGCTGCAGGGTGGCCACGTCCAGCTTCAGGCCCGGGCTCATCGTGGAGGACATCGAGACCTTCTTGATGTACTGCCCCTTCGCGCCCGAGGGCTTGTTCTTCACGATCGCGTCATAGAACGCGCGGGCGTTCTCGGCGAGCTGCTGATCGTCGAAGCTGGCCTTGCCGATACCCGCGTGCACCAGGCCCGCGCGCTCGGCGCGGAAGGTCACCTGGCCGCCCTTGGCGGCCTTGACCGCCTCGGCGACGTCGTTGGTCACGGTGCCCAGCTTCGGGTTCGGCATCAGCCCGCGCGGGCCCAGGATCTTACCCAGCCGGCCCACGATCGGCATCATGTCCGGCGTGGCGATCGCCCGCTCGAAGTTCATCTCGCCGTTCTGGATCTGCTCGGCCAGGTCTTCCGCACCGACCAGATCGGCGCCGGCGTCCTGAGCGGCCTGCGCCTTGTCGCCGCGGGCGAACACCGCCACGCGCACCGCCTTGCCGGTGCCGTGCGGCAGCGTAACCGCGCCGCGCAGGGTCTGGTCCGCGTGCCGCGGGTTCAGGCCCAGGTTCATCGCGATCTCGAACGTCTCGTCGAAGCTGGCGATCGAGCGCTCGCGGATCGTCTTGATCGCCTCCTCAAGAGCGAACGCGCGACTGCGGTCCAGGCCCTTGTAGGCGTCGGTGATTTTCTTGCCGCGTCGTGCCATCGTGCTACTCCGTGACCTCGATGCCCATGGACCGTGCCGAGCCCTTGATGCTCTCCATCGCCGTCTCGATGTCGTAGGCGTTCAGGTCCTTGAACTTCGCCTCGGCGATCTCGCGCACTTGGTCCAGCGTGACCTTACCGACGGTCTCGCGCTTCGCGGTCTTGGCGCCCTTGTTAACCTTGGCCGCCCGCTTGAGATAGTATGCCGCCGGGGCGGTCTTGGTCTCGAAGGTAAACGAACGGTCGGAGTAGGCGGTGATGATCACCGGCGTCGGGGTACCCGGCTCGATTTCCTGCGTGGCGGCGTTGAACGCCTTGCAGAACTCCATGATGTTCAAGCCGCGCTGACCCAGCGCCGGGCCCACCGGCGGCGACGGGTTCGCCTTGCCGGCCGGAATCTCCAGCTTAATGGATCCAACTACTTTTTTTGCCATCTGCTAACCCTGTGTCTTGCGGTTTTCGGGTCGCGCGGTAGTGGCGATGGCAGCGCCTCCCGCGCCTCACGGGCCGTCCCGGGAACCCCGGCGCCCATGTTGCGATCACACTTGAATGAAATGGCAGCTCTACTGCTGCTTTTCCACCTGCGTGAATTCCAGTTCGACCGGCGTCGAGCGGCCGAAGATCGACACGGCGACCTTCACCCGGCTGCGCTCGGTATCGACGTCCTCGACCGTCCCGGAGAAGGAGGTGAACGGGCCGTCGACGACGCGCACCTGCTCGCCGATCTCGTAACTGACCGACGGCTTCGGGCGCTCCACGCCCTCCTGCACCTGGTTCAGGATCTGGCTGGCTTCCTTTTCGGAGATCGGCGACGGCTTGCCGCGCTGACCCAGAAAGCCGGTCACCTTGGGCGTATTCTTCACCAGGTGCCAGGACTGATCGGTCATCATCATCTTCACCAGCACGTAGCCGGGGAAGAACTTGCGCTCCTGGCTGACCTTCTGGCCGCGCTTGAGCTCGACCACCTCTTCGGTGGGGACCAGCACCTGCTCGAACAGGTGGTCCATGCCCTTTTGCTGCGCCTGCTCCTGGATCGCCTCGGCCACCTTCTTTTCGAAGCCGGAGTAGGCGTGAACCACGTACCAGCGCGCCCGCGGACCGGAGTCCAGAGCTTGTTCCGCCATCGCTGCGCTTACCCTCCGAACCCGAGAATGACCTGAACGATCGTCGACAATGCCTGATCGACGACGAAGAAGAAGACCGCAGCCAGGGTGACGAAGATAAACACCATCAGCGTGGTGATCGCCGTTTCCTTACGCGTCGGCCAGGTGACTTTGGCGGTCTCCTGCCGGACTTCGCGGACGAACTGTCCGGGGTTGAACTTCGTGGCCATCGATCTCGCTTCCGCCAGGGTCCTTGGGGCGCGTCCCGATCATGTCGCCGCGCGTTTGCGGTCACTCGGGGCGCCCCATGAGCCCTGTTGTTGATCCGTCTTGTGGTTCGTCCCGGTGTTTTAGACGACGCGAACGCCCGAAGGGTCGAGCCCTCCGGGCGCCGCAGCGTCCGAGCCGTTTCGAACGTCTTTCTCAGGAGGTGTTGGCAGGAGTGGAGGGACTCGAACCCCCAGCCCCCGGTTTTGGAGACCGGTGCTCTGCCAATTGAGCTACACTCCTACAGGCCCTCCGTCACGCCGCCCACAGCTATCGTGGGCCGCGGTTATTCGATGATCTTGGACACGACGCCGGCGCCGACGGTGCGGCCGCCTTCGCGGATGGCGAAGCGCAGGCCCTCGTCCATGGCGATCGGGTGGATCAGCTCCACGTCCATCGTCACGTTGTCGCCCGGCATCACCATCTCCGTGCCTTCCGGCAGCGTCACCACGCCCGTCACGTCCGTCGTCCGGAAGTAGAACTGCGGACGGTAGTTCGTGAAGAACGGCGTGTGACGACCGCCCTCATCCTTGTTCAGAATGTAGGCTTCCGCCGTGAACTTCGTGTGCGGCGTGATCGTCCCCGGCTTCGCCAGAACCTGACCGCGCTCCACGTCGTCACGCGCAACACCGCGCAGCAGCGCACCGATGTTGTCACCCGCCTGGCCGCTGTCCAGCAGCTTGCGGAACATCTCCACGCCCGTCACAACCGTCTTGCGCGTCTTCTTGATCCCGACGATCTCAACCTCTTCGCCGGTCTTGATCACGCCCTGCTCCACGCGGCCCGTCACCACCGTGCCGCGACCCGAAATCGAGAACACGTCCTCGATCGGCATCAGGAACGGACGGTCCGCCGCGCGCTCCGGCTGCGGAATGTAGTTATCGATCGCGTCGACCAGCTCCATGATGCTGTCCGCACCCAGCTTCTGGTCGGTGCCCTCGATCGCCGCCAGCGCGGACCCCTTGATCACCGGAATGTCGTCGCCCGGGAAATCGTAGTTGTTCAGCAGCTCGCGAACTTCCAGCTCGACCAGCTCCAGCAGCTCCTCGTCGTCCACCTGATCGCACTTGTTCAGGTACACCACGATCGCCGGAACGCCGACCTGACGCGCCAGCAGAATGTGCTCGCGCGTCTGCGGCATCGGACCGTCCGCCGCGGAAACCACCAGCACCGCGCCGTCCATCTGCGCCGCGCCCGTGATCATGTTCTTCACGTAGTCCGCGTGACCCGGGCAATCCACGTGCGCATAGTGACGGTGCGGCGTCTGGTACTCCACGTGCGCCGTCGAAATCGTGATCCCGCGCTGCTTCTCTTCCGGCGCCTTGTCGATCGCGTCGTACGCCAGGTACTGCGAACCGCCCTGCTCCGCCAATACCTTCGTGATCGCCGCCGTCAACGTCGTCTTCCCGTGGTCAACGTGCCCGATCGTACCGATGTTGCAGTGCGGCTTGTCGCGCTCGAACTTTTGCTTCGCCATCTCGCGTTCCCGTTTGCGCTCTTGGTGTCGGGCTCCGCCCGCGATCGACCTGAAGTGATCGGCTGCCGACGGTCCGGCTACTCCGATGTGCTATGCCCGAAGGCACAGGATGTTTGTTCTTCCCGTCCGGGATCGACCGTCCGGTTTGGGTGCGCGATCCGTCCCAAGCCAGCCGCCCTAAGCTAGCAGCAGGCCTATGCCAGTCGGCCGAGGCCACCGGTTGCCGTGCGCCGCGTTGGAGCGGGTGATGGGAATCGAACCCACATCCCCAGCTTGGAAGGCTGGTGCTCTGACCATTGAGCTACACCCGCGGTGAACGCGGCTGCACCTGCGGTTCACGGCCGGGCACCGCCACCGGGGCGCCGAACGACCGGATGCACGGCACCAGGCGACGGACCCTCGGCTCGGGCCCGTGACTATGGCGAATCACGGTGGCCTGTCAACGCCAAAAGACCGCGCACGACGCACCACGCCGCCCGACCCGTCCCACCGACGAAGCTACCCGGTTGTCAGGGTACAGGGCATGCGTGGTTGCATCGTGTTGCACGGCCCGTCAGAAGATTAGGCATGGCCCCGAAAGAACGCAAGAACGACCCACGCCCCCACCGCCCGAACAAACCCAACGCCGGCGCACAGCGCACAGCGCCGACACACGGCAAGGGCGACCGCAAACGCACGGCCGGCAAACCAGACAACCGCCCGTCTGGCCCACGCGCGCCAGCCCCCGACGCCCCGGTCTGGCTATGGGGCGGGCACGCCGTGCTGGCCGCGCTTGGCAACCCGCGGCGGCGCTGCCGGCGCGTGCTGATCGCGGGCGAGAACGTCGAAACCTGGGAAGCGGAGGTCGCCGAGCTGCTGGAAGCGCGCAGCGACGTCCGTAAACCCGAAATCATCGCCCGCCACGCTTTCGCCCAATACCTGCCGGCCAGCGCCGTGCACCAGGGAGTGGCGGTGCAGGCAGACCCGCTGGACCAACCCGAGCTGGACGTCCTGTTGGCGAGCTTACCGACGGATCAGCCAGCCGCGCTGCTGCTATTGGACCAAGTGAGCGATCCGCACAACGTCGGGGCGGTGCTGCGCTCCGCCGCCGCGTTCGGCGCGAGCGCGGTGGTCACGACCAAGCGCAACGCGCCCGGCGAGACCGGCGCGCTGGCCAAAGCCGCCTCGGGCGCGCTGGAGCACGTCCCCTACCCGCACGTCACCAATCTGGCCCGCGCGATGGAAACGGCGCAGCAGCATGGCTTCCGCCTGCTCGGCCTGGCGCAGGAAGCAACGTCCACGCTGGCTGACGAAGCGGGCACAGACCGGATTGGCCTGGTGCTGGGCGCGGAAGGGCATGGTCTGCGGCAGAAGACGCGGGCGACCTGCGACAGCATGGTCCGTCTGCCGACCCGGGGCCCCGTGGCTGAGCTCAACGTCTCCAACGCCGCGGCAGTGGGACTCTATGAGCTGATCGGCCGCAAGACCGGCTGACCCCTGCACGCCCGCGATCAGACGCGGGTTGTACGCCCGTCGGCAGGTGCTATCGTCGCCGGCAGACGGCGGCCGCGAACGCGCCAGAGCCGCGGCGTGCAGCCGCCCCCACGCCACAGACGAGGGAGGCAACGCCATGGAAGGATCGCAGGCCAGCGGTGGCGACCAGGCCGTGCAGGGCGACACCGCCGGGCAGTTCGACGTCCAGTTCGAGGCAACGCCGAACAATCTCGAGTCCTTCTGGATGCCGTTCACCTGGAACCGCGCCTTCAAGCGCAAGCCCAAGGTGATCACCGGCGCCAAGGACATGCACTACACCAGCGACGACGGCCGCCAGATCCTCGACGGCACCGCCGGTCTGTGGTGCGTCAACGCCGGCCATGGCCGGAAGAAGATCGTCGAGGCGGTGCAGCAGCAGGTCGCCCGGCTGGACTACGCACCGGCCTTCCAGCTCAGCCACCCGCTGGCCTTCCAGCTCGCCAACCGGCTGATTGGCATGGCCCCGGGCGACGGCGCATTCGACCATGTGTTCTTCGCCAATTCCGGCTCCGAGGCAGTCGACAGCGCGCTGAAGATCGCGCTTGCCTACCACCGCGCCCGCGGCGAAGGGCAGCGCACCCGTCTGATCGGCCGGGAGCGCGGCTACCACGGGGTCGGTTTCGGCGGCATCTCGGTCGGCGGCATCGTCGCCAACCGGCGCAAGTTCGGCCAGTTACTCGCCGGCGTCGACCACCTGCCGCACACCCATCTGCCGGAGCAGAACCGCTTCGCCAAGGGTCAGCCGGAGCACGGCGCGCACCTGGCGGACGAGCTGGAGCGGATCTGCACCCTGCACGGGCCCGAGACGATCGCCGCGGTGATCGTCGAACCGCTGGCGGGCTCGACCGGCGTGCTGGTACCGCCCAAGGGCTACCTGCAGCGCCTGCGCGAGATCTGCGACAAGTACGGCATCCTCCTGATCTTCGACGAGGTGATCACCGGCTTCGGGCGGCTCGGCACCGGCTTCGCCACGGACTGCTTCGGCGTGACCCCCGATCTGATCACGGTCGCCAAGGGAATCACCAACGGCACCGTACCAATGGGGGCTGTGTTCTGTCGTAAGGGTATCTACGACACCTTCATGGCCGAGGCGGAGCAAGCCGGCGGCACGATTGAGCTGTTCCACGGCTATACCTATTCGGCGCATCCGCTGGCCTGCGCCGCTGGGCTCGCCACCCTGGAGGTGTACAAGGAGGAAGGGCTGTTCGAGCACGCCGCCGAACTGGCGCCCAAATGGCAGGAGGCGGTGCACAGCCTGGCCGATCACCCGCACGTGATCGACGTGCGCAACCTGGGCCTGGTGGCCGGCATCGAGCTGGAGCCGCGCACGCGCGCGCCTGGCGCGCGCGGCTACGAGGTGTTCACCAACGCCTGGGAAGACGGCCTGCTGACCCGCATCACCGGCGATATCCTGGCGCTTTCCCCGCCGCTGATTGTGACCGAGCAACAGATCGACCAGATGGTCGAGATGACGCGCAAAGCGCTCGACGCCACACCCTGACCCGACCCAATCGGCGATTGCGCCCGATGCCCGCGTGCCGACCGGTGCGCGGGCATCGGGCATCCAGCCCCCAACGCTCCTGACGTGGAGAAGGATTAAAAGACATGCTGATCGGTGTTCCCAGCGAGGTGAAGGTTCATGAGTACCGGGTCGGCCTGGTGCCCGCGGGCGTGCGCGAACTGATCCACCACGGCCACGAGGTGATCGTCCAGAGCGACGCGGGAGCCGGGATCGGCATGTTCGACGCCGACTACCAGGAAGCTGGCGCCCGGGTCGTCGGCGACGCCAGCGAGGTGTTCGCCAAGGCCGACATGATCGTCAAGGTGAAGGAGCCGCAGGCCAGCGAATACAAGCAGCTGTCGAAGGACCAGGTGCTGTTCACCTACCTGCACCTCGCCCCGGACGCCGAGCAGACCCAGGGCCTAGTCGACAGCGGCTGCACCGCGATCGCCTACGAAACGGTCACTGACCAACTCGGCCGCCTGCCGTTGCTGGCCCCGATGAGCGAGGTCGCCGGGCGGATGAGCGCGCAGGTCGCCGCGCACGGCCTGGAAAAGAACCAGGGCGGCAAGGGCGTGCTGATGGGCGGCGTCCCGGGGGTGCTGCCGGCGAACGTCGTGGTGCTCGGCTGCGGCGTGTCCGGCATGAACGCCGCGCGCATGGCGATGGGCATGCAGGCCAAGGTGTTCGCGATCGACAAGTCGCTCGACAAGCTGAACGAGGTCGACCTCTACTTCGGCCGGGAGCTGGACACGCTGTACTCCACCGTCGATCACATCGAGAAGGCGGTCGAGGCGGCCGACGTGGTGATCGGCTGCGTGCTGGTGCCTGGCGCCGCCGCGCCCAAACTCGTCACCCATGACATGGTGCGCAAAATGAAGCCCGGCTCGGTCATGGTCGATGTTGCGATCGACCAGGGCGGCTGCTTCGAGACGTCCAAGCCGACCACCCACGACGAACCGACCTATGTGGTCGACGACGTGGTGCATTACTGCGTCACCAATATGCCAGGGGCGGTGGCGCGGACCTCCACCTTCGCGCTCACCAACGCCACCATGCGCTTTGTCCTGGCCCTCGCGGACAAGGGCGTGAAACGTGCGCTGGCGGAGGACCCGCACCTGATGAACGGCCTGAACGTTCACCAGGGCCAGGTCACCTATAAGGCGGTCGCCGACAACCTCGGCTACGACTTCGTGGCACCGCAACAGGCCCTCGGGTTCTAAGCCTGCCAGGAACTGTTGCGCATACCGCCGCTCACCAGCATGCGCCGCCCGGGGCTGTGGCCGTTTAACCGCGCGATAACCGGTCCGCTCTAAGATTACCCGGAAAGCGTGTCGAAGCCGTTACCAAGCACATTCGACACGTCATCCACGGGACCAGGACCCCCGCCACGTGATCCCTTGCGTCCCTTCCCGCGCGGCATTTCGGTTGATCGCCATCACCGTTGCAACTGCCGCAGCTCTGGGCTCGACGATACCGGCCCGGGCGGACAGCGCCACCACCTCCCCCTCCGATGCCGCGACCGCTGTGTCGACCAGCGTGCCACATCCCGGCCTCAAGCCGCCGGCTCCCGAACGGCCACGCGGCTGCAGCGGGCAGCGCTTCATCGGCCAGCGGGTCGCATGTTTCTCCGACCGCGCCGTTCAGGCTGGCGACGCATCGGTGTGTTTCCAGGCCAGCGCCCCAGATGTGCGCTGGCCCTGCATCGCCAAGTACGCGGTGGTCGCTGGCGATGCGACGACGTGCCGCCTGCTGCCGGGGCCACGTCCGGACGGCGTCGACGGCCCCCTGTCCGGCGGCGAGGACACCGTGACCGTCGATCTCTGCCTCTCCACTCTTGCGCTGGTCTACCGCCGACCGGACCTGTGCCGGCAGATCCAGACGGAAACGATGGACGATGCCTGCCTCGCCAAGCTGGTCGCCAATGGCGCCGATCCGGCCCTGTGTGCTGGAATCGATGTGCCCGAATTGCGCAGGGTCTGCCGTCCAGATCCGCTGCAAGAAGCCCGCGAATAGCCCAGAAAACAAATCGGCCGCCGGGGGTTGGTACCCCGGCGGCCGTCCAGAAGCGTTGTTTCGCGCGCAGGCCGTGGGCCCCGGAGTCCGTTCGCTAGGCGGCCTCCTCGCCCCGCTCGCCACGTGAACGGGTGATGTAGGCACGCGCGGCATGTTCCTGACAGTACGGCTTGCCCGGGACCGGTTCCGCACCGCAGAAATGGAAATCGGCATCGCCCGGATCGCCGATCGGCCACAAGCACCCACTCGAACTGCCACGCTGTTCGACACGCGCCCGCTGGCTGCCTAGCTGAGCCGTTGGCGCGGCCGTTGAGCGCTGCCGCCCCTCGCTGGCCAAGGTCCTGGAGGCCTGCCGGCTCTGCGTGCCTTCGTTGGCACGTGGCGTTTGCGGCGCTGCGCCCTTGACGCCAGGAGCGGCACGCCCTTCCCCCGAACTCTGCGCCGCGGCCGCCGGCGTGGACGGTCGGACCGGGCGCTCGGCCGCGCGCGCCTGCGGCGGTTGCGCGGCGCCAGCTTCCTCGGGCCGCGCGCTAGGCGCCGACGTGCCGAATGCGCGCGCGTTGGCCGCCGACCTGCCGCCAGAGGCTGCCGTCTGACCATCGCTGTTCGAGGCAGCAGTCTTGGCGGAATCAGCCGGCTGTGCCTTGGTCGTCTGTCCGGTCGAGGTCTGCGCAGTTGCTGTCTGCGCACCTGATTTCTGCGACCCGGCGCTCACCGATTTGGGCGCGGACGTCTTGGAACCGGCCGTTTGGGCGCTTGCGGTCTGGGCGACCGAGGCCTTGGCGCTCGCGTTCGAGGCGCGTCCGGTATCGCTGCCACCTTGCCGGTCGGTCGTTTGGGCGCGTCGCGGGGTCGGCTGGGCGGCTTGGGACGTCGCCTCCGAACTCGCGACCTCGGCGGACTGCTGCTTGATCGGCGATGGCCGCGAAGGAAGCTTGAGACGGTGCGCCTTACCGACGATCGAGTTCTTGGACACCCCAAGGCGCTTGCCGATTTCCGAGGCGCTGTGCCCTGCCTGCCACAGGCGGGTCAGTTCTTGGATACGTTCGTCGGTCCAACTCATACGTTCATCGACCCTTGATGCGGCGTGTGTTGCGCGTCGAAGCTCATAGTTAACCTATGCTAACAAAAAACCATATTTAGAGCAGGACGATATTCAGGGCACCATATGCGGTAGACACCTTGCTGTCCAGTCGGGAATTTGCCTATCCCGAAGCCGTACCCCAGATTCTTGTGGACAGTTCTGCCCACGTCTTGGACGTACGTGACGTAAAGGGAAAAGGTGGCATGATCCTGACAGTCACGGACTTTGGTGTAGCCGGCCCCTACCTCGCCCAAATGCATGCTGCCGCGCGCGTCCGCGCGCCCGACATTCCCGTTCTCGATCTAGTGGCGGACCTGCCATCGTTCCAGCCCGTGCGATCAGGATATCTGCTGAGCGCGCTTGCCCCGGAATTCCCGTCAGGCAGTGTATTCTGCTGCGTGGTCGACCCCGGTGTCGGATCGGATCGCGGCGCCCTGATCGTCCACGCCAACCGGCAATGGTTTGTCGGTCCAGATAACGGTCTGATGGCGATTGCCGCGCAGCGCGATCCGCAGGCCCGCGTGTGGACGCTGGACTGGCGCCCTGAGCGCCTGTCCGCCTCGTTCCACGGACGGGACCTGTTTGCCCCGGTCGCCGCCGACCTCGCCCGCGGCACGCAGGTGTCCAGCACCCCGATCGAGCCAGGCCGGATGATCGGCGCCGATGCGCCGCCCGACTTGGCAGAAGTGGTGTACATCGATCATTACGGCAACGCCATGACCGGATTGCGTGCTGCCACGCTGCCCGCCGATGCCGAGTTGCTCACGGGCCGCCAACGTGTGACGCGGGCCCATACCTTCGCCGACGTCCAGCCCGGAACGCCGCTGTGGTATACCAACAGTTCGGGCTTGGCCGAGATCGCCGTCAACCAGGGTCGCGCGGATCGTGTGCTCGACCTGGAGGTCGGCACACCAATCACGGTGCATGCGACTGAAGCCGGCGATGCTTGAGCGCCCGTCGGCGACCAGTCAGCCAGCGCTTCAGGCCGTTCGCCAGTAGCTGCGCGGTCGCCTATGTCGTCCCATTTAAGAACAACGGTGCATCTTCGCGCACCATCGACACAAAACACCGCGTTACCAAGGCCCGACAGCGCCACCCGTCTCGCGGGTACCCCGAGCATCTGAACTGGCACACCGCGACAACCGCAACGCCCCCTAGCAAAACTATAGACTTAGAACATTTTATTGATACTAAGAATTAGTAGAGCGAGCGGCGCCATCAAATCGCATCAATACGCTAAAAATTGAAAATATCGGCTCATTAACCCAACCAGAGGCGCTACGGCATTCCTGGATACAAAATTCCCTGGAGCCTTGCACCTAGAAATATCGTAAAACGAAACAATATTAACCATCCCAAACCCCTCTCGACACGATCAACGCGCAGAATTTGCACTAAGAATTACAGCGTCGTTATGCGAGCCGCCCCTTTTTGCTCCACTTGTCACGGGGTAGCGCATCGTATATCGTCAGTTCGTGTAGCGCTCTTTCTTTGTCGATCGACTTCTGGAACATCAAACTCCGCAGCTTCTGACGAAAAACCTTAATGACTTACTTTGAGAGCGAGTCCGACCTGTCTATAACAACCTGCGCGCGTGATCTCGAAGCGGTGGCTCGGCTCTACATGCGAGCTGGCTTTCGCGATGGACTGCGCCCGGCGCAATGGCAAGCGATGCGCTTTTTCGCCAACAACCCAGGCGAGAGTCTGACCGCATTTGCCCGGCACCGGCACTCCACGACCGGATCTGCCTCAGTGGTCGTATCGGCCCTGGTCAAGCGCGGCTACCTCGCCCGCCAGAGCGCGCATACCAGCCGCAACATCGGTATCCAGCTCACCGAGGCGGGCCAACAGGCTCTTGAACAGGACCCGATCAAGGAACTGGTGGCCGCTCTCGAAAACCTGCCGACCGAACAACTGTCCACTTTCAAGCAGACCCTTGCACAGCTGCATGACGACCTGTCGGAACGGATCGAGGACGAGGATTAGGTCAGAACAATCGGCGTCACCCATCGCCCTTCGCTCCAGGCCGTCTCGTCTGGGCACCTCCTAATCGATGCCGAAGGGCTCATAGGAGGGGGGCAGATAACCGCCTATCCATCGTTCCTGCTGTGGTCTTCTTGAAGCGGTGGCAGGCATTTGCGGCAGTCGAGGTAGACGCCCAACATCTTCTGGCGCCCCGCCTCGCTTTGGGTCCAGGGCCGCTCCTGAAATGGCGGCTTATGGCGGACGTGTCGACCGTGGCCGCACGCCAATTCAGCCACCCAATGCCCTTCTTCATCGCGGTGAAAGCCGACAATCGGCTGCTGGATTCCGTTACGCGTGTCCATCGTACCTCCCGTTGCCTGGATCGGCTGCACACCCCAGGCACACACGAGACAAGACACCCCGTCAAAGCCACACGCAATTCCCGCAGACAAGTGCCAAAATCGAACAGCCGCGCCGTACGCTCCGAACGCTCCATGCCCCTCAACCGGCCCAGTCGTCCGTTCAACCGGCAACGCCTACCTCACAAAGGCATTCGGACGACGAAAAGGCTTCAATTCGAAACCAGGCCACAAAAGGACTCTGAATCTCTCACCTGTGCGCACACAGAACAAAATCGATGTATTATATTTCAGTATAAGGCATTACGACTTCACATTAGCCATTTATTAACAATTTATAACTATAAATAGGATAAAATATTATCGAATTCAAATTCTGATTATACTTACCCCTCATTCGCCAAAACCGCCCCCGGACAATAGCCCTCCCCCTCGGTGCACATCTTTTATATTTCTTTATAGTTGACGAGGTAGCCCTGATGCGCAATTTCGCGTGTATACACATGTGGAGCCGGATGTCGTGAGTCAGGAAACGAGCAACCTGGGCCGGATGGCCCTCGCCACCCTGGCGAGTTCGCCTTATGGGGTCGCGCTCTATGACCGTGACGGGCGTCTCTTGTTCCTGAACGATCGCGCCAAGGGCTGGCGGCTCACGAACGACCCAGCTCCTGTCGACCCCTCCGAAGGCCCGCTCGACGGCTGGAAACCGGTTTGGGACGCCAACGGCCCGTTGACCCCGGAAAACACGCCTTCTGTCCGCGCACTAGCCGGTGAAACCGTGGTCGACCGGCGTATCAAATTAACGGAATCGGACGGTACGATCCGCGAGCTTGAGGTCACGGCACATCCGCTGCGGACGCAAGACGACCGGATCGAGGGCGCCGCCGTGATCGCAGAGGACGTAACCGACAAGCTGCGCATCCGTGACGACAGCGAGCGGGCGCGTCGGCTGATGGCCGGCGTGCTGGAGACGATCGGCGACATGCTGCTGGTGCTCGACAACCAACTGACTGTCCTGATGGCCAGCCATGCATACTACAAGGCCACGAAGACCGTCCCCGAGCAGGTCGTTGGCAAACATCTGACACAGATCCAGGGTGGCCTTTGGGACATTGCCGACCTGCAGACACGTCTGAGCGAGCTGGTGCCCGTACACGGTCGGGTCGATGGCTACCGCCTACAACTCGAGTTGCCAAAGAGGGGCCTGCGCACGCTCGTGCTCAGCGCGCGTAAGATCTATCGGCTGGGCAACAACACCAAGACGATCCTGCTCACGATCGACGACGTGACCGACCGGGAGCGTGCGCAGGAGCAGGCGCTGCTGAACGCCAAACTGGAAAGCATCGGCTTTCTGGCCGGTGGGCTGGCGCACGACGTCAACAACCGCCTGCAGCCGATCCTGGGCTATAGCCAACTGGGCCGGACGCGCGTCGATCCGAACACCAAGCTGGCAGAGTGGCTGGAGCGGATCGAAGCCAACGCCGAAGGTGCGCGTGCCGTCGTGCGCAACGTGCTGTCGTACGCCCGCCTGGAACCTTGCCACACCGAGCTCGTCGATCTGAGTGTCGTGACCAAGCAGGCCCTCGCCAATGCGCGCGACAATGCGCCCGAGTGGATCGAGATTTCCCAGGATCTTGCCACCGACGCCCCACCGGTGAAGGTCAATCCGAACGACATGATGCAGGTCCTCGATAACCTGCTCACCAACGCGATCCAGGCCTTGTCACAGGGCGGGCACATCACCGTGGCACTCAGCCGGCAACGGATCGATGGCCAGCCGGACGCGACCGCTCCCACCGTACCAGGCGTGTACGCCCTGCTGAGCATCGCCGACAACGGGCCCGGCATCCCAGAGGCGGAACGTGACAAGATCTTCGATCCCTTCTACACGACCAAGCCGGTCGGCGAAGGCACGGGACTTGGGCTCGCGATCGCGCACAGTATCGTGCACCAGGCGGGCGGCTACATCGAACTGGACTCGACCCCCGGAACCGGCTGTCGCTTTGACATTTGGCTACCCGATAGCGGGACCACCAACGACATCTGAGCCGGTCGCCCCGAAAGGCCCGGACATCGCGTGGGAGGAAGACATGGCTACCGTGCTCGTCATCGATGACCAGGCCGACATCCGCAACGTCTTTGCGGAAGTGCTGCAGGAGGCCGGCTATCAGGTCGTGACCGCGGTCAACGGCCGCGATGGTTTGGCAAAGGCCAGCAGCAGTGAGATCGACCTGATCATCACCGACATCCTGATGCCAGAACGCGATGGCATCGAAGTGATCCACGAAATCAAGCGCACGAGCGGCGAAACACCGGTTGTCGCGGTCTCTGGCGGCGGCACCATGCGGGGCCCTGACCTCCTGTCGATCGCCAGCAAGCTGCACGCCGACGCAACCCTGCAGAAGCCGGTGGATGCGGACGCGCTGGTCCGCACCGTGCAGGAATTGCTGGGCAACAAAGGGGACGCCTGATCCGGCTCTGCTCCCCCGGGCGGGTGCTCAGAGTTCGCTACGATTTGCCGGAACCGAACAACATCGGCGCATAGAAGAGCACGAAGCCGCCGAACGCAGCCGCCCACGCAAGCGCCGCCGCGCCCAGCAGCACCAGGAACAACTGCGGAACGAGCGGTGCGGCCAACCGAAGCAGCACGGCCAGGGTAAGCGCAACGAACAGCAGAACCGTTGGCACATCGGCGCTCAGCGCCCGGCCGGTGTGCCCGCGGGTGGCACGCGTCATGACGGCCAGTACCATGGTTCCCATCGCGCCTGCGGTCAGCGCGTGCACAGCACTGGTACCGAGTAGACCGGGTACAAGCATCTGCAGGCCAAGCAGCAGAAATCCGGCCGCGAGCCACGCGTAACCGAGATGCAGAACCAGGATCAGCGGCTCCCGCCACGCCTGCCAGGCACACCAGCGCGCCACCCGGCCTGCGTTTAAAAGACCGACGCCGAACATCACCCCGCCGGTCACACGCGTGTCCGGCAGGAGGGTCCAAGCCAGCACGGCCACGACCGTCGCGAGCGCCGTGAGGCTGTCGTAGCGTCCCCACATCGCGGGTAGACGAGGACTACCGTGCGATTGCAGCCAGTTGCGGGTAAACACCGGCACGATCCGCCCCCCGATCAGCACGATCAACAGCGCGAACATCCCCACGCCCAGGCGGATGCCATACCCCCGATCCACCCCGGCAATCGGGCCCAGATGAACCAGAAGGTTGGCGAGCGCGACGCCCGATATCCCCACGACCACAAGCAGGTTCCGCCGATTGCCGGCAGCCAACACTTCCCGCAGCACGATGACTCCCAGAGCAACGAAGAAGCCGACATCGACGACCGCTGCCGGCACCGCACCGACGATCCCGGATGTCAGGCACGCCACCCGTCCAAGCCCCCACAACCCTGCCAATGCGGCCAATGGGGCCCCACGCAGCGCCGGCCGTCCGGTCCAGTTCGGCACCGCCGTGGTCAGGAAGCCGGCCAGCGCGGCGCCCAAGAAACCAAACAGCATGGCATGGGCGTGCCACGTCACCGGCGCGAACGCCGTCGGCAGCTGCAGCCCATGGCCGAGCGTCGCACTCCACATCAAGATCGCGAGCGCAGCCCAGAGCCCAGCGCCAAAGAAGAACGGCCGGAAGCCGCGATCAAGCAGCGGTATCGTGTGCGCGGACGCAATGGTGTCGGTCTGGGCCATGGGGGCCGTCCTCTAAAAACAGCGCGGGATAAGAGCTGGACGAGATCGCGAACGGGTCAAAGCGTCATGGACACGGTGCGCCCGTCAACCTCTCTTATCCCCGATTAGCTTACCGCGCGGCGCGCGACCAACCGGGCCAACTCTCGCGACGGGCACGGAAAGCGGCAGCGAGCAGTTCCTCGTCGGCTGTTGTCAGGCGCACCCGCAACAACGGTACCAGCACAGAGGATTCGAGCGACACCATCTGGCGCAAATGAAGCGCCAGCGTACGCGCAGCGTCCAATGCCGGACGGGGCAGCGGACGCTCCGCCGTGGAGGTGTCCGCGAGCGCATATACGAGCAGTTCCGCATTGGCCTGAACCGCGTCATAGGACGTCGTCAAAGATTCCGACAGATGATCGGCATCATCCTCTGGAGCCGCCCGGCGCCCCATCACCGGCAGGACATTGGCCCGCCGGTCCTGCAGAACTGCCAACAAGCGGGTGCACAAATAGGAACACACTGCCGCCCGTCGCGCCCCATCGCCTGCTTCGCCCAGGCTCTCCAACATATCGATCAAAGCGCGGAGGCTGTTGATCTGTGCCCGGATGAACACGAGGGGGCGGTCGGCCAGAGCCATACTCGGCGCCGATAAGAGAGTCGTCGTGGCGGATTTGCTATCCGTGGCAGCAGGCATGCCGGTCTTCCTGGCGCAGCCGGCGCTTCAGCATCAGGTTGAGACAGGTACCAGGGCTACAATCGCCGTGGCGCAGGCGACCTATTAGCTGGGCCCAGTCCTCCTCGCTGGCATGGTCGAGAAAGCCGACGATGGCGCCTTGCAGATAGTCGCCCAAGCTTTCGCCGTGCCGCTGTGCAGCCGCGCTTGCCTGGGCAAGGGTAACCAGGTTCAGGTCCTGGCCCACCAGGGCAATGGGGTCGGGAGCACGGCGCAGGGTTTCCAATACGGTGCCAAGGTTCATCGTCACCTCCCCCTATTGCACGAGCGGCGAACTGGCGGCGGCCATCTGCAGCCCTTCGATCCGCGACTTGCCGGCGAGGATGGAGATGTATTGCGAGACCGCACGGTTCCAGGACTGCTGCTGCAGGTACTCAGCAATGCGCGGCTGAACCGCCTCGAACGGCAACTGCCGACCGTCCTCGCGTGCGTCCAGACGCAGGACGTGAACGCCGTAGCGGGTCTCCACCGGGACCGGGCAAACCTGTCCGGGTTCCAGGGAGTCCATGAAACTCTCCAGCTCCGGGGCGGTCTGACCGCGCGTCACCTGCCCCAGCCGGCCGCCTTCCTTGGCGGAGGAACAGGCTGACTGCTCGTAGGCCAGCGCGGCGAAGGCGTTGGGGTGCGCGGCCAGGGTATCGATCGCCGCCTGTGCCTGGGCGCGCGCTTTGACCCGCGCGTCTTCATCGTTGTGCGCAGCGGGGAAGAGGATGTGGGCGGCCTCGTAGACGCTGGGGCTCTGAAATCGCTTTTTGTTGTTCTCGTAATAGCGTCGGCAGGCCGCCTCGTCGGCCGTCGGGGTTGCCACCTGATCGTCCAGCAACTGGCGAATCAGGCTGTCTTCGTCAGTCTCGCGCTTGCCCTCGCCCAGGGTGTGCGGGCGCGGCCTGTAGCCAAGATTGCGCGCCTCCTGCAGCAGCAACTCGCGAATCACCAGGGCCTGAGCCGCCTCCTCGCGCGCCTGGAACATCGACTGCCCGGCATGGTTCTGGGTTTCCTGCGCGATCGCCTGTTCAGGGATTTCGGCGTCGTTGACTTTAATGGTGGTCATGTCATCGGCCTCCTTCTCGGGCCGTGGCCGGCGGCGCCAGATCGAGAGACGCCGCCGGCAGTGTCGCGTCAGACGGCTTTCCGGCCGTTGCCATTGCGGGTGCGCACGATCTGGTAACCGCGCCGGCCGAGGTACCAGACCGGCACCGACCAGACGTGCACCAGGCGCGTGAACGGGAACACCAGGAAGATCGTCAGCCCCAGGAAGAGGTGCAGCTTGAAGATCCAGGGCGCCTCGGCGACATAGGTGGCGGCTGGCTGGAAGGTCCAGATACTCTGCGCCCAGGTCATGAAGTTGACCATCATGTGCCCGTCGAGGTGCCCGGCCGAGATCGGGATGGTGGCGATACCGAGCAGCAGTTGGACGTACAGCAAGATCAGGATCGCGTTGTCGCTGAACGAGCTGTTCCGGCGGATCCGCGGGTCGCTCAGCCGGCGGTGCAGCAGCAGGGTCGCGCCGATCAGCGCG
Organism: Rhodovibrio salinarum DSM 9154; assembly: GCF_000515255.1. Classification (NCBI taxonomy): domain Bacteria; kingdom Pseudomonadati; phylum Pseudomonadota; class Alphaproteobacteria; order Rhodospirillales; family Rhodovibrionaceae; genus Rhodovibrio; species Rhodovibrio salinarum. The sequence continues at coordinate 3,385,121 of NZ_KI911559.1, forward strand.
GACACCGCCGCCAAACCGCCAATGACGATCGCCATCAACTGCTTGAAGCCGTGGCCGATGCCAAGCGCGTCGAACACCGCGATCGGGGTCAGCAGCCCCACCAGGTGGCCGAAAAAGATCACCAGCACACCGATATGGAAGAGGTTGCTGCCCAGACGCAGCTGCTTGCGCCGCAACAGCTGGCTGGAGCCGCTGCGCCAGGTGAACTGCTCCCGGTCGAACCGCACCAGACTGCCCAGGAAGAACACCGCCAGGCAGATATACGGGTAGTAGCCGAAGAGAAGGGTGTTGAGATAGTCGGCCATGTCGTGAGGTCCTTGAGCCGGGTTAGGCGTTGGTGCCCGTGCGCCGGCCGTCGCCCGCCTGCCCGGCCTGCTGGCGGGCCTGGCCGGCGGCGATCCGCTCGGCGATCTGCTTGATCCGGCCGCAAGAATTGCCACCGGTCCCCGGTGCGTCCGGGCCAAAGGTAACCGGGCTCTCTTCCCAGTCCTTATCCAGCTGTTCGGGATCGTTCGGATCGTCGTCGCCGTACGCCAGCAGCTGCTCCAACTCGTCCCGGTCCAGCTGCTCCGGGCACAATGTCTCGAGCACCGTGAACACCCCGGCGTAGCTCTCCTCACGCCGACGCAGGCGCTCGCCCACCGCGGAGACGACGTGGATCGGTTGCGCCAGACGCGTGCGCGCCGTCTCCGGATCGAGGACCGACAGGTATTCCAGGTAGAGCGGCAGGAAGTCAGGCAACTCGGCGCTGTCGAGTTCCAGGCCGACGTCCTCGTACATGCTCTTCAACTCGACCATCGCCGACCCACGGTCGCGAGACTCGCCATGGACATGCTCGAACAGATAGAGCGAACGCGACCTGGAGCGGTCGAACAGTTCGACATAGCGCTCCTGCAGATCGAGCAGATCCCAACTGGCCAACTCTCTTAGCAAGGGATCCAGCTTGCGCTGCATGCGCCCATCGAGCAGACCTTCCTCGCGAATCGCAGCCTGCAGGTCTCCCGCCTGCACCGCCTGCTGCAGCTCGGCCGACGGATAGGTCAGGAGCGCGGCCAGGGCCTTATAGCTATACATCACTCGACCTCCATCGGGTTGGTCGCCTTGGCCTTCTTGGCCAGGCCAAACAGATTGGGCGCGCTGTCGCCGCCGGAGCAGCCGTTGCCGAACGAGAAGCCGCAGGAGCCACGCAGGTTGTAGGCGTCCTCGGCGTTCTCCCGATGCGTGGTCGGGATGACGAAGCGATCCTCGTAGTTCGCGATCGCCATGATCCGGTACATCTCTTCGATCTCGTTTCCGGTCAGGCCGACCTTCTCGGCGACGGCCTCGTCGATCACGCCGTCGACGGTCTTCGAGCGCATGTACTGGCGCATCGCCATCATCCGCTCGAGCGCGCTCACGACCGGCGCCTCTTTGCCGGCGGTCAGCAGGTTGGCGAGGTATTTGACCGGGATGCGCAGCTGCGAGACGTCCGGCATGCCGTCTTCCAGGTCGATCTTGCCGCTTTCGGCCGCCGACTGGATCGGCGAGAGCGGCGGGCAGTACCAGACCATCGGCAACGTCCGGTACTCCGGGTGCAGCGGGAAGGCGACCTGCCAGTCCATCGCCATTTTCCAGACCGGCGAGTGCTTGGCCGCCTCCAGCCAGCTCTCGGAGATGCCGTCCTTGCGCGCCTGTGCCTGCACGTCCGGATCGAAGGGGTCGCAGAAGACGTCCAGCTGCGCCTGGTAGAGATCCTGTTCGTTTGCCGCGCTGGCCGCTGCCTCGATCTTGTCGGCGTCATACAGCATCACGCCCAAGTAGCGGATCCGTCCGACGCAGGTCTCCGAGCACACGGTCGGCAGGCCCGCTTCGATCCGCGGGAAGCAGAAGGTGCATTTCTCCGACTTACCGCTGGACCAGTTGTAATAGATCTTCTTGTACGGGCAGCCGGAGACGCACATGCGCCAGCCGCGGCACTTGTCCTGGTCGATCAGGACGACGCCGTCCTCTTCGCGCTTGTAGATCGCCCCCGACGGGCACGCCGCGACACAGGTCGGGTTCAGGCAGTGCTCGCACAGCCGGGGGAGATACATCATGAAGGTGTTCTCGAACTCGCCGTAGATCTCCTTCTCGACCTCGGCGAAGTTGTAGTCCTGGCTGCGCTTGGCGAACTCGCCGCCCAGGATCTCCTCCCAGTTCGGGCCCCACTCGACCTTGCTCATCCGTTCGCCCGAGATCAGCGAGCGGGGCCGCGCGGTCGGCGGGTGCTGCAGGTCGGGAGCGGTGTGCAGGTGCTCGTAGTCGAAGGTGAAGGGTTCGTAGTAGTCGTCGATCTCCGGCAAGTCCGGGTTGGCGAAGATCTTCGAGAGCATCCGCCACTTGCCGCCCATCTTGGGTTCGATCTGGCCGCCCGCCTTGCGCCGCCAGCCGCCGTTCCAGCGCGCCTGGTTCTCCCAGTCCTTGGGGTAGCCAACGCCGGGCTTGGTCTCGACGTTATTGAACCAGGCGTATTCCATGCCTTCGCGGCTGGTCCAAACGTTCTTGCAGGTCACCGAACAGGTGTGACACCCGATGCACTTGTCGAGGTTCAGCACCATGCCGATCTGAGCGCGGATCTTCATTTGATGTCTCCTTCCGCTGGCTCGGGTGTCACTCGGCGGCCTGGGTTTCAGACTGGTCCAGGGTCGGGCTCTCGGGATCTTCGAGCCAGTCGACCTTGGCCATCTTGCGCACCACGATGAACTCATCGCGGTTGGCGCCCACGGTGCCGTAGTAGTTGAAGCCGTAGCTGTATTGGGCGTAGCCACCGATCATGTGCGTCGGCTTGGTCACCGTCCGGGTGACGGAGTTATGGATGCCGCCGCGGGTACCGGTGATCTCGGAGCCAGGGACGTTCACGATCTTCTCCTGGGCGTGGTACATCAGCGCCATGCCTTCCTTGACCCGCTGGGAGACGACGGCCCGGGCGGTCAGCGCGCCGTTGGCGTTGAACGCCTCGATCCAGTCGTTGTCCTCGATCCCGGCCTTTTGCGCATCGCGCTCGGAGATCCAGACGATCGGACCGCCGCGCGACAGGGTCAGCATCAGCAGGTTGTCGGTATAGGTGCTGTGGATGCCCCACTTCTGGTGTGGCGTGATGAAGTTGAGGGCGATGTGCGGATTGCCGTTCTGGGTCGCCACCCCTTCCAGGAAGGGGTGCAGCGTCTGGGTATCGATCGGCGGCTTGTAGACGCACAGCTGCTCGCCGAACGCCCGCATCCAGGGGTGGTCCTGGTAGAGCTGCTGCCGGCCGGTGAGCGTGCGCCAGGGGATAAGCTCATGGACGTTGGTGTAGCCGGCGTTGTAGCTGACGTGCTCGCTCTCCAGACCCGACCAGATCGGCGAGGAGACGATCTTGCGCGGCTGGCTCTGGATGTCGCGGAAACGGATCTTGTCCTCCGCGCGGCTGGTCGCGAGGTGGGTGTGCTCGCGCCCGGTCTGCTTGCCGAGCGAGTCCCAGGCCTTGACCGCGACCTCACCGTTGGTCTCGGGCGCGAGCCCCAGGATCACCTCGCAGGCATCGATGTCGCTCTCGATCCGGGGCATGCCCTTGGTCGGTCCGTCGTCCTGCACCGTGCCGTTCAGCTGGCGCAGGAAGTCGACCTCGTGCTCGGTGTTCCAGGCGATGCCCTTGCCGGCGTTGCCCGCGCTCTCCATCAACGGGCCAAGCGCGGTGAAGCGCTTATAGACGTTGGGATAATCGCGCTCGATCACCTTGATCATCGGCATGGTCTGGCCGGGCACGGCCTCGATCTCGCCCTTCTTCCACTCCGACACACCGAACGGCTGCGCCAGCTCGCCCGGGCTGTCGTGCTGCATCGGGGTCAGGACGACATCCTTCTCCTTGCCCAACACCTCGGGCGCGATCTCGGAGAACTTCTTGGCGATCGACTTGTAGATGCCCCAGTCGGTGCGCGACTCCCACACCGGGTCGACGGCCGTCGACAGCGGGTGGATGAAGGGGTGCATGTCGGAGGTGTTGAGGTCGTTCTTCTCGTACCAGGTCGCCGTCGGCAGCACGACGTCGGAGTAGAGCGCCGTGGTCGACATCCGGAAGTCGAGCGTGACCAAGAGGTCCAGCTTGCCTTCCGGCGCCTGATCGTGCCAAGCGACCTCGGCCGGCTTCTGGCCGCCCTCCTCGCCCAGGTCCTTGCCCTGAACGCCGTGCTTGGTGCCCAGCAGGTGCTTCAGGAAATATTCGTGGCCCTTGCCGGAGGAGCCGAGCAGGTTGGAGCGCCAGACGAACAGGTTGCGCGGCCAGTTCTCGGGCGCGTCGGGGTCCTCGCAGGCGAACGCGAGCTCGCCGGACTTCAACTGCGCGACGGTGTAGTCCACCGGGTCCTGACCGGCGGCTTCGGCGTCCTTGGCGACCTGCAGCGGGTTGCGGTTCAGCTGCGGGGCCGAGGGCAGCCAGCCCATCCGCTCGGCGCGGACATTGTAGTCGATCAGGCTCTGGGAGACCCAGTCGCCCTCCGGGGCCGTCGGGGAGAGAATGTCGGAGACCGATAGCCGCTCGTAGCGCCACTGGTCGGTATGCGCGTACCAGTAGCTAGTCGAGTTCATGTGCCGCGGCGGCCGCGCCCAATCGAGCGCGAACGCGAGGTTGGTCCACCCCGTCTGCGGGCGCAGTTTCTCCTGGCCGACGTAGTGGGACCAGCCGCCACCCGACTGACCCACGCAACCGCACATCACCAGCATGTTGATGATCGCGCGGTAGATCATGTCCATGTGGTACCAGTGGTTGAGGCCAGCCCCGAGGATCACCATCGACTTGCCGTGGGTCTTCTCGGCGTTGGCGGCGAAACCGCGCGCGACCGAGACGACGTGGTCGCGCGACACCCCGGTGATCCGCTCCTGCCAGGCCGGGGTGTAGGGCACGTCGCTGTCGTAATCGCTGGCGATGTGCTCGCCGCCCAGCCCCTGATCGACGCCGTAGTTAGCGACGAACAGGTCGTACACCGTGGCGACCAGGGCCTCACTGCCGTCGGCCAGCGTGACCCGCTTGGCCGGGACGTTGCGGAGCAGCTTGTCCGGATGATCGGTACCGGTGAAGTAGTCGTGGTGCTGATTGCCGAAGTACGGGAAGGCGACCGGGACGACTTCGTCGTGGGCATCGGTCTGGCTGAGCTTGAGACGGACGTCGTTGCCGTCCGCGTCCTTCTCTTCCAGGTTCCACTTGCCCTTATCGCCCCAGCGGAAACCGATCGACCCACGCGGGGCCACCATCTCCCCGCTGGTCTCGTCGATCGCGACGGTCTTCCAATCGGCCTGCGCACCCTGGCCGAACGCGCCCTTGATGTCGCTGGCCCGCAGCAGCCGGCCGGAAACATGGCCGCCCTCGGCCTCGTCGAGACGCACCAGCATCGGGAAGTCGCTGTACTTGCGGACGTAGTCCTGGAAGTACTCCGCCTGCCGGTCGACGTGGAACTCCTTCAGGATGACGTGACCGATCGCCATGCCGAGCGCGGCGTCCGTGCCCTGCTTGGGCGAGAGCCACAGGTCGGCGAACTTCGACGCCTCGGAATAGTCCGGGGTCACGACGACGCTTTTGGCGCCCTTGTAGCGGACCTCGGTATAGAAGTGCGCGTCCGGGGTACGCGTCTGGGGCACGTTGGAGCCCCAGATCATCAGAAAGCTGGAGTTGTACCAGTCCGCGCTCTCCGGCACGTCGGTCTGCTCGCCCCAGGTTTGCGGCGAGGACGGCGGCAGGTCGCAGTACCAGTCGTAAAACGACATGCAGGTCCCGCCGAGCAGCGACAGGTAGCGCGTGCCGGCGGCGTAGGAGACCATCGACATCGCCGGGATCGGCGAGAAGCCGGCGATCCGGTCCGGACCGTATTGCTTGGCGGTGTAGGCGTTGGAGGCGGCGACGATCTCCGTCACCTCGTCCCAGTCGGCGCGCACGAAGCCGCCCAGGCCGCGGCGCTCGACGTAGCTCTGCCGCTTGGCGGAATCATCCTGGATCGACCGCCAGGCAGCCACCGGAGACAACGTCTTGCGCGCCTCCCGCCATTGCCGCAGCAGGGCCTTGCGCACCATCGGGTACTTCAGCCGGTTGCCCGAATAGATGTACCAGGAATAGCTGGCGCCCCGGGAGCAGCCGCGCGGCTCGTGGTTCGGCATGTCGGGGCGGGTGCGGGGATAGTCGGTCTGCTGCGTCTCCCAGGTGACGATCCCGCCCTTAACGTGGATCTTCCAGCTGCAGGAACCGGTGCAGTTCACCCCGTGGGTGGAGCGCACGACCTTGTCGTGCTGCCAGCGCGACCGGTAGCCCTCCTCCCAGCCGCGGTTCTCGGCCGTGGTGATGCCGTGGCCGTTCGCGAATTCGCCCACGTTCTTCTTGAAGAAGGTCAGGCGGTCGAGGAAGTGGCTCATCTCAGGTCTCCTCTGGCCCGCGAAAGGGCCGTGTGTCGCTGTGTTCGACCTGGAAGATGCCGACCCCACTGGAGGAACCACCTGATCCAAATCAATCGAAGCCCGTTCGAGACCAATCGTCTTGTAGTTTTGATCTGACCTGAATCAGAGGGTTACTTATTTCTGTCTTGATATTGATTTACTTCTTATGGATACGTGAGAAACATCACAAACAAAGCGGCGGCCGTCCCCGAGGGAACGGCCGCCGGCCAAGACTCCAGCGTGCTGGGGAGCAGGTGTCAGCAGCGGATCTCGGCGTTGCGCCGGGTGTAGTAGAACCAGGTGAGGCCGACACAGATCAGGTAGAAGGCGATGAAGGCGTAGAGCGCTGTCTCCGCCCCCCCGGTGAGTGCGATCGAGGAGCCATACGACTTCGGGATGATGAACGCGCCGTAGGCCGCGATCGCGCTGGTGAAGCCGATTGTGGCTGCGGATTCCTTCTCCGCCTGCCGGGTCTGCTCGCTCTCGTTCAGATGCGGCAGAAGCCGGGGCACCTCCTTACGGAAGATCACCGGGATCATCTGGAAGGTACTGGCGTTGCCCACGCCAGTGGCGAAGAAGAGCACCATGAACATCGCAAAGAAGCCCCAGAAGGCGCCCGGCTGCTCGCGGATGCCGAGGAAGAACAGAATACCGATCACCGCCAGGATCATCGTCACGAAGGTCACCAGCGTGACCCGACCGCCGCCGAACTTATCGGAAACCCAACCCGTTGCCGCCCGGCTGAGCGCGCCCACGAGCGGACCGAGAAAGACGTATTGCAGGGCGTTCGCGTCCGGGAACTGGTTGGTGGCGAGCAGCGGGAAACCGGCGGAGTAGCCGATGAACGAGCCGAACGTACCGGTGTACAGCACACACATGATCCAGTTGTGCTTGCGCTTGAAGATCACCGACTGCTCGCGGAAGGACGCGCGGGCGCTGGCGATGTCGTGCATGCCGAACCAAGCCGCCAGCGTGCTGACGATCAGAAACGGCACCCAGACAAAGCCTGCGTTCTGCAGCCAGATCTTGCCGCCTTCGGATAGGGTCTGCGGCTCGCCGCCCAGGCTGCCGAACACCCCCAGGGTGATCACGATCGGCACCAGGAACTGCATCACCGAGACGCCGGCATTGCCCAGGCCGGCGTTCAAGGCCAGCGCATTGCCCTTGGACTTGCGCGGGAAGAAGAAGGAAATGTTCGCCATCGAGGAGGCGAAATTGCCGCCGCCGAAACCACACAGCAGCGCCAGCAGCAGGAATATCCCATAGGGCGTCTCCGGCGATTGCACCGCGAACCCGATGCCAATGGCGGGCAGCAACAGCGAAGCCGTGGACACCGCCGTCCAGCGCCGGCCGCCGAAGATCGGCACCATGAAGGAATAGAAGATACGCAGCGTGGCGCCGGACAGGCCCGGCAGCGCGGCCAGCCAGAACAGTTGGTTGGTGGTGTAGTTGAAGCCGATCTGCGGCAGCTTGGCGACGACGACCGACCAGACCAGCCAGACGCAGAAGGCAAGCAACAGGCAGGGGATCGAGATCCAAAGGTTGCGTTGGGCGATTCGGTGGCCTTCGGCCTGCCAAAAGGCCTCGTCGTCGGGCCGCCAGTCTTGCAGCACCTTGCCCGAATTCGGGCCATTGGCGGTTGGGGCGTGGCTGGACATACGTCCACTCCTTGAAATGCGGGAAAGCTTGGTCGCGGGGCAGCCCCGGCGGCACCGTCACGGGCCGCCGGGACCGAAACCCGGGATTAGTTGAAGCGCTGCTGGGTCGCCCGGGCCGCCTGGAAGCTGCTCCCGGCCGCACGCGCACCCTGACTGACGCGGCTGGTTTGGACCGGCGTGTCCGGCAGGTCCGAGAGCTGCGTTTCCTCGGCGAGTTGCGGGTACTTGCGCCGCTCCATCAGCCGGATCGCGACGTGCATCCAGATCAGGCTGACCAGCACGATCACGAACATCAGCATGAAGCTGGTCTGCCAGACGCCCGTCAGATCGAGCAGGCCGCCGAAGGCGATCGGCAGGACGAAGCCCCCCAGGCCGCCGATCATGCCGACCAGACCGCCGACCGAGCCGACGTGCTCCGGGTAGTACACCGGGATGTGCTTGTAGACCGCGGCCTTACCGAGCGACATCACGAAGCCGAGCACGACCGCCAGCGTGACGAACATCCACAACGGGATCGCCATGGAGAAGCTGACCGGGCCTTCCTTGCCCTGCACCACGTACTCGGTCGCCGGGTAGCTCATGATGAACAGGCAGACCAGCGACACGACGAACGTGAGGTACATCACGAAACGCGCGCCCAGACGGTCGGACAACCAACCGCCCAGCGCCCGGAAGACCGAGGCCGGCAGGGAGTACAGCGCCGCCAGCGTGCCGGCGGTCGCCAACGTGACGCCGTAGGCGCCGGTGTAGAAGTTGGGCAGATAAGAGGCGAGCGCAACGAACGCGCCGAAGACGAAGAAGTAGTAGGTCGCGAAGCGCCACACCTGAACCTTCTTCAGCGGCTCCAGCTGCATCAAGGCTGAGGCCGGCTTCTCGCCGCTCTTGCGGCGGGCGTTCGTGCCCGGATCTTCCTTGGACAGCAGGAAGAACGCGACCGCCATCACCGCCAGAACGACGGCGTAGACCTGCGCCGTCTGCTCCCAACCGAGCGCGAGCACCAGGAAGGGGGCGCCGAAGTTGGTCACGGCTGCACCGACGTTGCCCGCGCCGAAGATTCCGAGCGCAGTTCCCTGCTTTTCCTTCTCGAACCATTGCGAGGTGTAGGCGATGCCAACGATGAACGAGCCACCGGCCAGTCCAACGCCAAGCGCAGCCAGCAGGAAGATCTCGTAGGTGGTCACCATCGAGAGCAGCCAGCAGGCCACGGCGGTGGTCAGCATTTGCACGGTGAACACCAGCCGCCCGCCGAACTGCTCGGTCCACACGCCTAGAAAAATCCGGCTGATCGAACCGGTCAGAACAGGCGTGGCGACCAACAAGCCGAACTGGGTCTCACTCAGGCCCAGATCCTGTTTGATCTTCACGCCGATAATCGAAAAGATGGTCCATACCGCAAAGCATACGGTGAAGGACAGCGTGCTGAGGCCGAGCGCGCGAACCTGTTGGCCGCGTGTGACCCCGCTCAGGTCTTTCATGTCTGTCTCCCGTCTGACCCTAAGGGGATCGCGAAGTTTGGCATTTCGCGGAGTCGCCCGCCTGAATTGCGTCTGGCGGGCCGTCGGGTTCGGACCCTGCGCCGCCCCACATGACAGACACTTGATTCACATCAACGGCACCTGATAACTGATTCTACTTGGATGTACTTTTGATCCTCACCGCTAACCAAAATAACGCGCAGCACGGAAGCAATTGATGGACGCCACGGGAATATTTGATGTTCATCACACCCTCGGCAGCCATGCTGCATTTCCGCTGGCGGGGTGAGGCATGATTCGCGAAGACGATATCGAGGCGCTGCGCCGTCTGACGCCTTTCTCCGAAATGACCGAGGAGAACCTGCAAGCCCTCGTGCGCGCCAGCTACTTGCAGCGATTCCCGGCAGCCACTCAGTTGATCGAGGAAGGCGACCGGGCGGACATGCTGCACATCCTGCTCGACGGCGTTGTGGAGCTCTACGGCAGCTTCAAGGACCGGGAAAGCACGATGATCATCATGCATCCGGTGCGCGCCTTCATCCTGGCGGCGATCGTGCAGGACCTGCCCTACCTGATGTCCGCGCGGACCATCTCGCCAGCGCGCATCTTGATGATCCCAGCCCCGATGGCACACGCATTGTTGCGCGAGGACCCGGCGTTCAATGATGCCATGATGCGCGCACTGGCCGAGGAGTTCCGGCGCGTGATGAAGGGGCTGAAATCGCAAAAGCTGCGCGACGGCACGGAACGGATCGCCGCGTATTTCCTGGAGCTACGGCACAAGGCCGACAATGCCGACGTCGTGCGCCTGCCAGCCGACCGTAAAACGATCGCCACCTATCTGGGCATGACCCGGGAAAACCTGTCCCGCAGCCTACAGACCGTCCGCGACCATGGTGCTGTTGTGCGCGGCAATGAGGTGCATTTCCGCGATATCGACAAGCTGCGCGCCCTGGCGCAGCCATCCCGGCTGATCGACAACGTCGACCCGGACCCCGAGCGTACCTGAAAGAAAGGCCCACCATGTCGACCAACAGCAAGCTTCCCACCGCCGCCCAACAGATCGCCCAATATCATCCGGACGTCTGGGATGCCTACGAGCAGCTGGGCAAGGCGGTTGCCGAGGCCGGCCCGCTGGACGCACGCACCATCCATCTGGTGAAGATCGCCGCGGCGATCGCCCAACGCTCGGAAGGCGCCACGCACTCGCACGTCCGCCGGGCGCTGGAAGCCGGGGTAAGCGCGGCGGAAATCCGCCACGTCAGCATGCTGCTCGCCCCCACCTCCGGCTTCCCGCAAGCGGTCGCGGGACGCACTTGGATCGAGGATATCCTGGCCGAGCAGGACACCTAGTCGCCTTCGGTGCGAAATCACCCTGTCGTGGCGCCGGGGCGCGACTTGGGGCACATTCCGACAGTAGACAGGCGTGATCCCAGGAGTGCGCGATGACCAGCCGCCGCCGTTTCTTCCTCTCCAGCGCCGCCATGGCCATCGCCGCCGGCGTGCCGGTCAGTGCCAGCGCGTTCCGCCGCGTCGACCCAACGCCTGAGGCCCAACGCGGCTACCAGGCCGCGTGTTCGTCAAGCCGCTATCATGAGGATCTGATCGACCAGGTTGTGCAGAATCTCGAGAAGCAGGGAATGGAGATCGGCGAAAGCGACGTCCGCAATCTGCTGGCGGCACGGACCTGTCCCTGGTGCGGCTGCTCCGTCGCAACCCGCACGCGCCCGACGCCGGAATCAGGCGAACGCCCCGCCGGTACTGACAGTTAAGACCAGCCGGTGGTTGTCGTTCCCCTGCGCTGGGGGGGGGGAACGATGCAGCAAGCCAGGCGACTGCGTGTCAGGCGTCCGCCCGCGAAACAGTGCGATCGACCGGGTTGGCACCTGACGGATCAGATGGGGGGCAGCTTCCAGCACGGACGTAACTTCCGGGCCGCCGGTGCCGCGCACCGACGTCTCCGGCGCGACCCATTGTGTGCCCGGGCCGCGGTAGGTGCACAGCAGCCGCATGGACAGGCGATCGACGTGGAAATAGCGGCACGCATCGTCGTCGATCGCAGCAAGCCGGACGTGCATGCGCCCGCCCCCGGTCACGGCGGCATAACGGCAACACAAGCCGGCGATGTCGCTCTCCAGCCATCGGCCCATCGCGCTGCCCGCCAGCGCCGACCGATCGATCGCCGCTCGGGCCTCGGCCCGCACGGACACCACGCCGCCCAGCACGTCGAAGGCCGGCAGACCGTCGAAGGCCAGCCGGTCGAGCTCCCGGGCGACGCAGTCCGCGATCTGGCGGTGCCATAACGCCAGGACGCAGGCCTCCTCGCGCGCGGCGAACAGAATAGAGCCACGCGGGCCGACACGCACGTAGGCGCCTGACATAACCCGACGGTCGATCGGGCCGCCGGACGTCGCCAAGTTCTTCGGTATCTCATTCATGCCACTTGTGTCTCCATGGCACCGGCGCCGGCGAGGCGCCCGGGTTGCGCGCGGCCCCGAAGCGGGTGCGTGGCGTCGACCGACGAGCAGTCGCCAACGCGCGCAGAACGTCGGCGCGTTGGAGGCCGTCGCGACGCCGCAGCAAAGCGGCGATCGGATCGTCGAGCAGCGCGGCCAAGCTCGGTTCCCGGCCTGCATACCGCCAGCGTGTATTCATCTCGTTCGATGCCAGCTGCTTATCGCGATCGTCTGTCATGACCATCCGAGCCGGGTCACGTCCGCCCGTCCGGGAGACAGGACAGACGTGACCCAAGACCGTTAAAGCGTCAGCTGCAGGCGCAGCAGACCCGTATCGACCGTCTCGTCTTGACCGCCCGGTTCGTCGGTCTCGCTGTGCAGATAGTTGACGCTCATCTTCACCAGCGTGTTGCGGCGGTGTGCTGCAGGCTCGAAAGGCATCTTAATTCCAATGTTATATCGTTACTTTCGATATCTCCAAAAACGCCCGGAGGCGCCGCGCGGGACGGCACCCCCGGGCTGTTGCGTTGGCTTATTCCTGGGCGGACAAGCAGTTGCGCAGGTCGGTCGCCAAATCGCGCATGGTCTGTGGGTAGGCGTCCGGTCCGGCCGTGTGGTCCACGCCCAGCGGGTCGAGCGTGCCGATCCGTGCCTGCGTGTTTTCAACGACCGTCGCCACCAAATCCGGGGCGAACTGCGGCTCCCGGAAGACGCAGCGGGCATCGAGCTCGGTGATCTTGTCCCGCACCTCGGTCAGCCGCTTTGCCCCCGGCTTACGCTCCGGGCTCAGGGTGATCGACCCGACCGCATTGGTGGCATAGTGCTGCTCGAAGTAATGGTAGGCATCGTGGAAGACGACGTAAGGTACGTCCTGCACCGGCGCGATCGTCTCCGCGATCGTGGCATCGAGTTCGGCGATCCGCTGCACCGCGGCTTCCGCGTTCGCTTGGTAGGTTTCGGCGTGCGCCGGATCCAGTTCGGCAAGCCGGTCCGCCAGCGCCTGCAGGATCAGCTGTGCGTTATCGGGATCGAGCCAGACGTGCGGATCCAGTTCGTCCTCTGGAATCCCCTGGACCTCGCCGCCGGCATGATCGTGCCCCTCGCCAGCATGCGCTTCGTGCGCATGGCCGTGATCATGCTCGTCCGCATGGTCGTGGGCATCAGCATGGTCGTGGGCGGCGGGGTCGTCCTGCTCATGCCCGTGCGCCTCCTCGGCTTCGTGGGCATGCTCTTCATGATCATGACCGTCGTGGTCATGATCTTCGTGATCGTGCGCATCGTGCCCTCCGCTGCCATGGTCGTGGGCGTGCCCTTCCCAGGCGCCGCCTTCGCGGGTGCGCAGCAGGTTCAAGCCGTCCAGATGCAGCAGCGGAAAGGAGGCGGACTCTTGCGCAATGTTGCGCACGGGGCGCACTAGGAAGGATTCCAGACTCGGGCCGACCCAGACGACGAGGTCAGCGCCCTCGAGCGCGCCGGCGTCGGATGGGGTCAGCGAATAGGTGTGCGGCGATTGCCCGGCCTCGACCAGCAGGCGCGGCGTGCCGACGCCGTCCATCACGGCGCTGACCAGGCTGTGCACGGGCTTCACGGTCGCGACCACCTCGGGCGCGGCCTTGGCCGGCCCAGCAAGCGCGGACGCGGCCAGCAGGCTGGTCGCCAGCCAGGCGGCGCGATGCGGGGTGCGCATGCGTACCTCCGTTGGTGGGATGTTGAATTCGACGGACGATCAAGATACGATATAACGTGTCTACGTCAACCCGATGGAGACGGCGATGGAGTCCTCGCAAACGCGCGCGGCGTTCGACCAGCACGAGCACGACCACCGCGACTGTATCGACGCCGCGCTGACGGTCGCCCAGGAAATCTGTGCGCGCGACGGCGCGCAGCTGACCAAGACCCGCCGCCGGGTGCTCGAGCTGATCTGGGCGCACCGCAAGCCGGTCGGCGCCTACCAGCTACTCGACGACCTGTCGCGCGAACGCGGCCGGGTCGCCCCGCCAACCGTCTACCGCGCGATCGACTTCCTGCTCGACCATGGCCTGATCCACCGGATCGAGAGCCTCAACGCCTTCATCGGCTGCCACCACCCGCGCGAAACCCACACCGGCTGCTTCCTGATCTGCCGCGCCTGTGGCGCCACCGCCGAGCTGGAAGACCCCAAACTGGACCGCGCGCTCAACGACGCCGCCGCCAACCTCGCCTTCCAGGTCGAACGCCGAACCGTCGAAATGCGCGGGCTTTGCCCTGTCTGCGCGCAGACCGCCGAAGGATCCCAGTTTGCGCACTGACAAGACCGACCTCCAGGCAGCCGAACGCCCGGCTACGCGGCCATCCGATCCCTCAAGCCAAACGCCGCTGATCGAGGTCAGTGATGTCAGCCTGCAGTTCGACGGCACGGCGGTATTGGAGCATGTCGACCTGAGCCTACACGCGGGAGAGGTCGTCACGCTGATCGGCCCCAACGGGGCGGGCAAGACCACCCTGCTGCGCATCGCCCTCGGCCTGACGAAGCCGACCACAGGCCGCGTCTGGCGCAAGCCGGGGCTCGCCTTCGGCTACGTGCCGCAACGCTTCGCCGTCGACCCGACCCTGCCACTGACGGTCGGGCGCTTCCTGTCGCTGCCGCGGCGGCGGGCGCGCCGGGAGATCGAGCTCGCGCTTGAAGAGGTCGGCGTCCCGGACCTGCTCGGACGTGAATTGTCGACCCTGTCGGGGGGCGAGTTCCAGCGGATCATGCTGGCCCGGGCGCTGCTACGCCGGCCGGACGTGCTGGTACTGGACGAACCGCTGCAGGGGGTCGACGTCACCGGTCAGACCGCCCTGTTCAAGCTGATCAATCAATTGCGCAAAAGTCACGGCTTTGCCGTCCTGATGGTCAGTCACGATCTGCACCTGGTGATGCGCCAAACCGACCAAGTGCTGTGCCTGAACCATCACGTCTGCTGCCGCGGCGAACCGGAATCCGTCAGTCAGCACCCGGACTATCAGCGGCTGTTCGGTCACGAGGCTGCCCGCACGCTGGCGGTCTACGCCCATGCCCACGACCATGCTCAAGACCACACCCACGACGCCCACGGCGCGGTCGTCCCGCTGGACGGCACCGACGTGCCAGCACATCGGCACAACGAAAACGGCCAGCCATGACCCTGCCCGCCCTGTTCCAGCTCGAATTCCTGCAACGCGCGCTGCTGGCCGGGCTCGGCATCGCCGCAGTGGCCGGGCCGCTCGGCTGCTTCGTGGTCTGGCGCCGGATGGCCTACTTCGGCACCAGTCTGGCCCACAACGCCTTCCTCGGCATCGCCCTCGGCGTGCTGCTGGGTATCGATCCGATGTTCGGGATCGCTCTCGCGGCGGCCGTGGTCGCGCTGCTGCTGGTCGGCCTGCAACGCCAGCACCGGCTGGCTGACGACACGCTGCTGGGCATCCTGGCCCACGCCGGCATGGCGCTGGGGCTGGTCGCGATCTCCTTCATGGAGGGCATGCGCGTCGACCTCCTGACCTACCTGTTCGGCGACGTGCTCGCGGTGAGTTGGCGCGACCTGGCCTGGATCTACGGCGCCGGCGGCGCGGTATTGGCCGGCCTGATCGTGCTGTGGCGCTGGCTGCTGATGGTTTCGGTGCATCCCGAACTGGCCGCCGCGGAAGGCATTCCAGTGCTCGCGGTGCGGCTGGCCTTCATGCTGATGCTGGCGATCCTGGTCGCAATCGCCATGAAGGTGGTGGGCGTGCTGTTGATCACCTCGATGCTTATTATCCCGGCAGCCGCGGCCCGGCGGTTCGCCATCTCGCCGGAAGGGATGGCCGTCTCTGCCGTAGGGGTCGGCTGGGTGTCGGTGATCGTGGGGCTCGCCGCATCCTACCAGTGGGACCTGCCGTCCGGCCCGGCAATGGTGGTCTCGGCAACCGCGATCTTCGCCCTCTCGCTCGGCGCTGGCGCCGCGCTTTCCCGCACCTAAAGACTTGGCGGACACAGATAGCTAGGCGCCCTGGGTCCAGTCGCTCGCCCCAAGAATGTACCGGACCGGGGCGGTCGTCTGCGGACGGTCATCGGCATCGCGCAGGGGCAGCAGCACACCGTAGCTCCGCTTTCTGCACCCGGTCACAGTGCGATGGCGCAGCACATAGAACAGCGGCGATTGCTCCCTGACGACGTCGTTCAGCGCCTGCCGGAACAGAACACCCGAGCCCGCCTCCACCTCCACCTCGGATAGGCAGCGCCCGGCCAAACCTGTCCCCATAACCTGTGCCGCATGCTCCCCGCACAGCCGCCAGCGGTAGTCGTCCCCGTCTTCGACAACCTCGATCAGGGTCAGATTGGGCAGAACCGCAGCCCCGAAGCGCACCGGATCAAGCTGCTGCCGGCAAGGTATCCGGCCCGCACAATGATCCCACCACACGGTGTAACTCGTTGCCGCAACCTGGAAGTACGGGACGGTGCGCGCCTCGGCTATCGCTACACGCTCGACGGCCGCCTGACACCAGGACGCGAAATCTCCGCGGTCTTTCACCCTGCAGCTCCCATAACGTGCGCCCGCCCACCTATTTATATAGTTAATATGTCCATTCGGACCCCGAGATAATTAACTCTTATCAGGTTCTAACGCGATAAATTTGTGGATTATCTAAAGTCTACAACTCAGGCAAAAGATTATACACCAATATAAACGAATATTATCTGTCTTGGTTGTTTGACTCGAATAGATGCACGCGACGCCAAACGCACAATTATCCGGTGAACACATACACCTGGGGTCGGGATTCAGGCGCAACATAAACAACGCGCGCTGAAGCACACACGGCAACGGCCTGATGGACCTCTTTGCACACAAAAAAGCCCGCCAAGGGAGTGGCGGGCTTCAAGTTAATTGCGGGGATTCGTATCCGAGGGTGCCGAGATGGCTGCGGCTAGAAGGTATAGCTCAACCCGAGAAAGGCGGTGGGAGACGTCTCCTGTTCGACCATGGGGCTGTCTGCAGCCTCCCCCAGTAGGTGGGTCACGCCGACCGCCCCGATCCCAGTGATGCTGTCGGTAATGCGGTAGCGGGCGCTGATACGCAACGAAACGTCCTTGAAGCCATTGCTCGGTTCGTATCTCCGCAACCCCGATGTCGCGGACTCCGACGAACTGATGCCAAAATAGCCGTCCATGTAAGTGCCGTTAGCCCAACTCAGGCTGATGCTTGGCTTGATGATGAAGCGCTTGCTCGCCGCCCATGGATAGGCAAGTTCTGCATCGATGAGCAGGCCACGGTCGGTATCGGTCACAGCCTGGGTAGCCCCGAGCGTGGCCTCCACCCCCTGAAACCGGGTCGACGCGAACAGACGTGCGCCAAGCTCCCCGTCGACGTCGTCAATGCCACGCGCGACGTCGTCGCCATCGTACCCTTCCATCCAATTGACGCTGGCGCCGACCGTGAAATCGGGCGTGTCGACGACATAGGCTCCGATACCATCGCTGGTTTTCGCAAAAAACCGACCGTACTGCACGTCGACAATCGGAACCGGGCTGGCGGCATACTCATCGGACCCTTCGAATTCAGGCCGCGCCGCAACCCCCGCGCCAAACGTCCAATGATCCGCGCTCTCCAAACCGGCCGCACTTGCGCGATCCGACCGGTCGGCACTCTCATCATCGCTCTGCGGACCTGCCTGCGCAGGCGCACCGACGCCACAGACCACCCCGATCAAAGCCACTGCGGTATACCCTCTGGCGGTCGCGCCCGGCCAGAGCCGCTCAAACCTGCTTGTCATGGCATCGCCTCGTGCATACGACTAATTCCCGTGCATAATTGTCATCACGATACACTCGCGCATCTTATAGGCGTCCTTTTCTTCGACCGTCAAGATGCGGATGTGTATCTTATTGGAGGAAGCGTCGGATGAGGCAACGTCGGCGCGGCGCAGACCTTGAGCGCGCCATCCTGGACGCTGCCTGGCTGGAACTGACCGAGCGCGGCTATGCCGGACTGACGATGGAGAACGTTGCCGCGCGGGCTCAGACCAGCCGGCCGGTCCTGGCCCGCCGCTGGAACGGGCGGGTCGATCTCGCGATCGCGGCGATCCGGCAACAGAGGCAGAAATTCCCGCTGGAGGTGCCGGACCAAGGCGACCTGCGCACCGAATTGTTGGAATACCTGGAGCGCCTATCCAACCGCGTCAGCGGAATCGCCGCCATTTTCACGCTGTTCGCGAGCGAATACTTCAACGAAACCTCATCGACCCCCCAGGACCTGCGCACGGCGCTGATCGCAGGCGAGAAAAGCGTACTCGCATCGATTCTCGACAGGGCCGTGGAGCGGGGCGAGATCGATCCCCAAAAGCTCACGCCGCCAATCAACTCGCTGCTCACCGACCTGCACCGCCATCACGCCATCATGACGTTCTCACCACCACCGCCGGAGTTGCGGACGGCCTGGGTTGATTCGATTTTCCTGCCGCTTGTGAAAACCAGCTAGCGCAACGCGCCTCCTACGAGCCCCCAAATCGCGGTGCTCATCATAGGTTTCGGGAAAGGTTGCTCGATGCAGTCGGACCTGGGAAGTTGCACAAAATCATTCCTGGAATAAAAATAATTTATAGAAAAACTCCAATTATTTGAATAAAGCTCGAAAAATCCACCGAAGTGGGCGATGTTTATATTCGGTAGCGGGAGGGTATCCCTGCCACCTCCCTCTCGCCATGCCTATTTTGAAACGTTTCATTGCATGAACGACAAAGCCCCCCTATACGACTCAACATCATCAAAGCGGTGCGGGCCGCAAGGCATCCTCGTTTCTCACATGCCTCCGCACGCGCCCCGTCGCGTCCAAGCCCCGGAGCCCTCTAACCTGAAGGCTCGCCCCCTGCCCTGTTCCGTTGCGCTCCGACGCGGCGGGAGCGCAGAGGACGTCCCGCCTATCCAAAAAGCCGGACACAGGCCGGGATAAGGACGCATCACGACCGAAAGGAGGTTCGAGAACGTCAGAGAACTCCAAAACCGCAAACACGTTACCGGACTACAGGCGGGCGATGGACATGCTCCGGTCCCGCCGATCAGAAGGAGTCATACGATGATCTTGTCACGCAAATCGCTGTGGGTGACCGCGACCGCGCTCTGTGCCGGGCTGGCCATGCCGGCAAATGCGCAGCCGGAAACTCCGGAGCCGGTGGGCCACCCGAACTCCAAGAGTCTGGGGATTTATATCGGCCACGAACTCACCGCCGACGGTTCGACGCTGGTCGGCGGCTTCGGACACGAGCCGTCCAGCCACTGGATCGAAATCGTGCCGCGGCGCTCCTTCCCCGAAGACGCCACGATGAAGGTCGGGGTGACCGACGCCGCCCGCATCCCGGGCGAGCTCACCACGATTCCGCAGGCGCGGCAGACCGCCAAATACATCACCTCGAACTATTCCGAGTTCGCCGGCTTCCCGCCGCCGCTCACCAATGGCGGCCTGAACGAATACGGTGTGGCAGCGCGTGACATCTGGTCGCCGTCGCGCCAGGAACTCGTCGACATCGCCAAACAGAACGCGCCGCAATCAGGCCCGAACTACTCCGATCTGGCGCGCGTGGCGATGGAGCGCGCGACCAGCGCGCGCGAGGCTGCCGCGCTCGTGGGACGTCTGATCGATGAGCACGGCTTCTCCACCTACGGCGGCAACTCGCACCTGTTCGCCGATTCCGAGGAAGCCTGGGTGTTCATCAACTACGCCGCCAAAGGCCTGTGGGCGGCGAAGCGCATCGGCCCGGACGAGGTTCGGGTGATGTATCCGGGCTACATCCACGCGTTTCCGGCCGACTTCAAGCAGCGCGACGGCTACATGGGCTCGGACAACCTGGTCTCCTTCGCCCGCGAACAGGGCTGGTGGGACGGCGAAGGCTCGCTGAACCTGCAGGAGGTCTACGGCAAGCCGTTCCCAGCGGACGTCGAGCAGGATTACTACCCGCAGTTCTATGCCGACGCCCGGAACCCGGTGGCCCGTGAAGCCGAGCTGCGCGAGATGGCCCCGGTGTCGGTTAAGGACCTGATGGCCTATGTCCGCGATCCGCGCTGGTCGACCGATTTCACCGGCTACAGTCAGGTCGCCCACATCCGCCCCGACGCGCCGAAGCAGTTGCATACGCTGTGGACCGCGATCACCAGCGGCATCACCACGCCGTTCGTCCCGATCCCGATCGCGACGACCTCGGTGCCGCCGGAGTTCAGTCAGCACCGCTACATGACCAAGAACGCGTCCTCGCACTTCCTGGACCCGGATTATGGGCCGCTGGAGGCGACGCGCTACGCGACCCGGACGTTCAAGCGGCTGCTGTACCACACCTGCGAGCACCCGAGCGATTTCCTGCATCCGGTAACCGGCGAGATCGAGCGCTTCGAGACCGGCCTTCTGGCCCAGCGCGATGACGTCGAGGCGCGCGCCAAGGCCTTGCTGGCCGACGGCAAGACAGACGCCATGCAGCGCCTGCTGACCCGCGACGTGCACGACAATCTGCTGGCCAGCCTGAACCTGGGCCAGGACCTCGTGCAGGCGGTCGAGCAGCAGACCCGGACCAAATACGGTATCCGCATGCCAGAAGGCGAGCGCGCAGCGGGCGAAACCACCCCGGCCACGAGCCAAGCCATGGCACGCCACGGATGGGGAGCGATGATCCACTGCTATCAAAAGGAGTTGGACGAGTACCCGCGCCCGCACGGCCTCTACAACGATAGTCCCGATCTGACCTACTAACCGCTGATCGGGAAGATTTCTGCTGTAAAGGTCGGGGCCGCCAGCAAAGCGGTCCCGGCCTTTGTCGCCTTCCGGCACCAATGGCCTGACAGCTGTGCCTTCGGACCGGTTTGAGTGAGCGGACTTCCTACCGCAGGCGCGGCGTCTTCGCCATCACGCACGCCCCGCCGTTAAAATGCTCGGAGCCGCCCCCGCCAGAAACTCATCAAGAGGATTGGGGCGGTTCGATATGGCGAACCGCCCCAGCCCGCTAATAGATGAGGCTTATTGATCAGCCTCCATATACTCGGCCTCGTTGGCTTTCTTCACTTCCTGCTTAAGCAGGCCGAGCATGTCGACGGCCTTATCGCCGTAATTGCTCTCGATGTAGTCGATGAAGGCCGGCCGTGTGGCATCGCGCATCTGATCACGCTGGTCGGGCGAAAGCGCGGTGACCTGCATCTCCTGGCGCACCCCCTTCAGCCCACGGTCGGAAGCCTCGATGATCCGCGCCATGCCCCGCGAAGCGGTGACGCAGGAGTTCGCGGCGTAGCGCAGAATATTCTGCTGCCGGGCGTCCAGACCGTCCCAGAAGTCCTTCGAGAGGAGCAGCGTGTAAGGCGAGAACAGGTGGCGCGTCAGCGTCAGGTACTTCTGCACCTCCTGAAAATTGGAGAAGGAGATGATCGGGATCGGGTTCATCTGACCATCGATCACGCCGGTTTGAAGCGCCGAATAGACTTCGCCCCAGGCCAGCGGATAGGCCTCGGCCCCGAGGGCATTCATGATCACCTTGTGGGACGGGAGTTTCATCGTGCGGATCCGGACCCCGTTGAAGTCCTCCACCGTAGCGATTTCGTGCTGGGAATTGGTCACGGCGAAGAACCCGCCCGTGTCCGGGAACCCGAGAACGACGACGTCTCCAAGCGTGTCTTCGATGTCCCGCTTCAACGCCTTGCCGAACGGCCCGTCGAACACCTGATAGGTCGCCGCGTTGTTGGCGAAGGCGAAGGGCAGGTTCAGGACGTCGATCCGCGGATAGTACGACGACATGGCGCCGGTCGAGACGATGGTCGCCTGGATGACGCCGTCACGCACCATTTGGATGTGTTCGGAGCCCGAACCGAGTTCGTTGTTCGGATAGAACTCGACCTCAATCTCCCCATTAGTGTCGGTCTCGACAATGCTGGAAAACACCTGCGCGCAGGCGTGGGCGGGATTGTCGGTTGGATCCGGCTTGTTATCGTGCCCGAATTTCAGGGTTGCGGCGTTGGCGACACCGGAAACCGCGATGGCTCCGATGACCAGAGACGACGCAAGCGCTCGAACGCTTTTACTCATATTAAGCCTCCCTTCTGTTGTCGTTCGGAATATCCGAGAGAACTTGCTCGGGCGCGGCCCGCGTCAGGCGAACCCGAACAATCTCGGCACGAAGAGGGCGGCATCGCTCCAGAAGGCGAAGAGGAGCAGCACCGCGACCTCCGCGAGCAGGAATGGCCAAAGCCGATAGGCGATCGCCTCGACCCGTTCACCGGTCACTGAAGACAGCACGAACAGACAGGCACCGACCGGTGGCGTCATCAGCGAGATGTTTAGGGCGATGACGAAGATGATCCCGGCGTGGATCGGCGTCAGGCCGATGTCGGCGGTCAGCGGGACCAGAACCGGCGCCAGGATGATCAGCGTGGCCGTTATATCCATCACCATGCCGATCACGAGCAGCAGGACGATAATCAGCAGCAGGACGACATGCTTGTTGGCGGAAACCGAGAGCACGGCCTCTGCCAGCATTTGGGGAATGCTATTGAAGCTCATCCACCAACCAAGCACGCTCGCGAACGCGATGATGACGAAGATCACGCCGGTGGTCCGCCCCGTGCGGAGCAGCATGTTGTAGAGGTCTTTCGGCGTGATGTTGCGGTAAACGACGACCCCCAGCCCGAAAGCGTAAGCCACGGCGACCGCCGCAGCCTCGGTCGGGGTTACAATGCCGCCCAGAATCCCGCCCAGGATGATCACCGGCATCAGCAAGGCGGCCAGGGACTGCCGGAACGCACTGGCGATTTCCCGGAAGTTGGCACGCCGCTCGCTTCGCGGCAGATTGCGCCGGCCCGCACCGAGCCAGATCACACCCATGCAGACCAGGCAGATGAGCAATCCTGGCAGGATGCCGGCCGCGAACAGCCCGCCGATCGATACGCCAAGAAGCGAGCCGTAGACCACCATCAGTCCCGATGGCGGGATCGTCGGGCCGATGATAGACCCCGCCGCGGTCACGGCGCAGGCATAGTCGCGTGGATACCCCTGCTTCACCATCGCCGGCACCAGCGTCTTCCCGAACGCGGCGGCATCGGCGGTCGCCGCCCCGGTCAAGCCGGCGAAGAACACAGACGCCACCATGTTGGCGTGCGCGATGCCGCCCCGGAAATGGCCGACCAGCACCTGGGCAAGATGCATGAGCTGTCGGGTGATCCCGATGTGATTCATGATCTCACCGGCCAGGATGAAGAACGGCATCGCGAGAAAGGGGAAGATGTTGAGGCCGTTGAAGATCTTGCTCGGCCCCATCGCGAGAAACCGCTCGCCGCCCATTTGCACCAGACCAAACAGGCCGGTCAGACCGATGGCAAAGCCGATCGGAACCCCGATCGTCAGCAGTAGGAGGAAAGCCAGTGCAACGAAGACCATTATTCAGACCCCATAGCGTCGCCCATGACCGGGTTCTGCCCCAGGTCCCGTAGCATCACGAGCGCGAGCTGAATGGCGCTAAGACCAGCCGCAACGGGAATCGCCGCGAACACGGGGGCAAGCGACAGGCCGAAGACCATGGCCTGCCGGTTGATACCGCCAGCAGCGAAATCCAGGCCGTACCAGAAGAGGTAAGCGAAGAGCGCAAACCCCAGAAGATCGGCGGCGATCAGGAGCATCCGTCGAACGACTTCCGGAACCAGTTCGATCGCCAGCAACAGCCCAATGTGCTCACGTCGCGCGATCGCACAGGAAATGGCCAGCAAGGCCGTCCAGATCATCAGATAGCGCGCGAGAATTTGCGGCCAGGGAAGCTGCCAGTGAAAGATGTAGCGATCGATCACACCGATCCACACCACCAACACAAGCAGTGCCATCAACAAGACGACGAGCGCTTCGACGACCCGGTTTAGATGCTTACTGCTCAAGGCCGCTAGGTTCCGCATGCCCCGCCCCTCCTGATTTGCTCGCCCTGCGGATAGATGCCTGCGCGCACGTTCAAACCACCCGACCGCGTGCGGCGACGGGAACCTCCTCGACACTGCCGTCAGGCGCCAACACCTGAACCCGCTCGAACAGGTTCGAGACCACGCAGGCATGGTTCGGCACCACACGAAGACGCTCGCCAATGGTCGGCTTGGTCGCACAGCGCGACACGTCGACGATGCCGTGCTCCTCGCTCAACTCGCCGATCACGGCGTCGGGGTATTCCCGTATCAAGCCGAAGCCGGTTTGCCCAAGCATATCCGTCGTCAACGCCTTGGACCCCGCATCGAGGATCGCGCGGTCCGGCGTGGGCGTGGAGACGACCGTGGTGAGGACGGTCAGGGCGCAGTCATCGAGGCTGCCGACCCCGTAGTCGACTTGCATGCGATCGAGGTAGATGTACGTGCCCGGACGGTACTCCGTGATCGGATCGGCCAGGTGGGCCGACCACATGTCGGGCGTCCCCCCGCTCGTTACCGTCGCGGGTGGCAGCCCGGCACCTTCCAGGGCGTTCACCGCCTCCGCCAGCCACTGCGCGGTTTCGCCAACGCGTCGCTTGGGCGGATAGGTCATGATCCCGCCAAAGGTCAGGCCAGGCGACGTCTCGATGGCGTGCGCCAACTGGACCAGCTCCGCCGGCGTCTGAACGCCGCAGCGGCCGGCACCGGTGTCACACTCAACCAGAACCGTAAGCGGCTGCTCGGCGCCCTCGAAGGCCGAGGCATACCCTTGCACGGTGGCCACGTTATCGGCCGTCACCGTAAGCGAGATCCGGTGGGCCAGGTTCCGCAGGCGCTGCAGTTTCGAGGCGCCCAGGATGTTGTAGGTCAGCAGGATATCGTCGATCCCGGCATCGGCCATAACCTCGGCTTCCCCGAGTTTCTGGCACGTGATGCCGACGGCACCGAGTGCGACCTGACGACGTGCGAAGCGCGGAAGCTTGTGGGTCTTGATGTGCGGTCGCAAGCGCAGCCGATGGGCATCTGCATACGCCTGAGCACGGGCAAGGTTGGCCTCGACACGGTCGAGGTCGACAACAGCAGCCGGAGTTTCGACGGCGGCTAAGTTGTGCATGATCGATCCCTCGTTCAATCGCCGATCGGGCGTGTCGGATCGCCCCTATTGAGGCTGGAAAGACTGGTGCGGATACGCCTGAGCCCCTCCAAAACGTCCGGCCCCAGGGTCTCGGCGGCTGCCATCGCAATCAGATCGACGACGATCAGCAGGGCGTAGCGTCCGGAGGTCGGCTTGTAGAGCTGATCGTCGCCGGGAAAGGGAGCTGGAAGGCACACATCCACCACCTCCCCGAGGGGGGAATCAGGGGCGCTGAGTGCCACCGTGCTGGCGCCGTACTGACGCGCGATCTTCGTCGCCTCGAGGGCCGAAGGCGCCCGACCCGACGAGGAGATGGCCACGATCACGCAATCGGAATTCGCGACCGAAGCGGTCATGCGCTGCATCTGCCCGTCCGTGTGGGCGACGACCGCGAGCCCCAGCCGGAATAGCCGGTTCTGAAGCTCGATAGCCCCCAGCGAGGAGACGCCGCCCGACCCGTAAACATAGATGCGCTTGGCCTGGGTCAGCAGGCCCGCCACCTGCTCGACCTTGGACATGTCGGCGGCTTTCGCCGCCGCGTCGACCGCAGCGTGGGCCCCTTCGCTGACGGCATTAACGATGCGCCGCGCACTCTCGCTGCGATCGAGCGGCTGGGGATAGAGGTAAAGCCCCCCGACGGCCAGCACCTGGACCAGCTGCATTTTGAAATCGCGTACGCCGTCGCACCCGAGTTCGCGGCAAAAGCGCGTGACCGATGGCTCGCTGACTCCGGCCGCCGCCGCAAGCTCCGCGATCGAAGCGCGGCATGCCTGCTCGAGATCGCTCAACATCGCCCGCGCCACGGCGCGATCCGCTTTGCTGCCCTCAGCGGCGGCTTCTCGGAGCTTGGCGATTAAGTCCAGCGGCATCGAGGGAACTCCTCGGCAAACTCCCCCGCAAGGGGGGTGTCACGGCATGTTGGCAAGCTACGGTGGCAGCGAAATTGTAACTAAGCAACATAAAATTTGGCCTTGAGCTCAAGGAAATTGCGCATAATGTAGGAAAGCAACATACATATGCCGCGCGCCCCGCAGCGAAGGCGAGGCGATCAGGCGGCCCGACCCAGAACCAGAGGAAGGTCAGCTATGCCGAGGACGTGTTACGGGAAAGCACCGGTTCCCCTGTCGCCCGCCGTACGTGCGGGCGACTTCGTCTACGTGTCCGGACAGGTTCCGATGGGCGAGGATGGATGCCTCGTCGACGGCGGCATCGAGGCGCAGACCCGACAGGTGATGGCGAACCTGGAAGCCGCTTTGAAGCTCGCCGGCGCGGGGCTTGAGGACGTGGTCAAGACGACCGTATGGCTCGACGACGCGCGCGACTTCGGGCGCTTCAATGCGGTCTACGGCACCTTCTTCTCGTCCGAGCCGCCGGCCCGGACGGCTGTCGAATCCCGCTTGATGGTCGACATCAAGGTCGAGGTCGAAGCGGTCGCGTATCGGCCGGAATCTTAAGACCCGTCACGAGCTCGTGCAGGAACGGCCGTGCCTGCGGCGTCCTGCCCAAAGGGAATCACAGCATGGCCGAACAACTGATCCTGAAGAATGCCAGAGTGGTCGACCCCTCCCAGAAGATCGACCGCGTTGCCGACATCGCTTTCGAAGACGGCCGCGTTGTGGGCCTCGGTTCAGATATTCCAGCCAACAAAAACGCCGACATTCGGGATGTTACCGGTAAGATCGTCACCCCGGGACTGATCGACCTGCACACGCATGTCTACTGGGGCGGCACCTCTCTTGGCATCGACGCGGACGACTACGCCCGTCTCAGCGCGGTGACCACGAGCGTCGACACGGGCAGCGCCGGTGCCGGCAACTTCCCGGGGTTCCGCAAGCACGTGATTGACCAGGCACAGGCACGGATCCTGGTCTATCTGCACGTCTCCTTCGCCGGGATCTTCGGCTTCACACCCTCCCTGATGGTCGGAGAAAGCCACGACCTCCGCCTTGTGTCGGCAAAGGAAGCGGCCCGGGTCATCGAGGCGAACCGTGACGTCATCGTCGGCATCAAGGTCCGCATCGGGCGTCACGCGAGCGGTCCGGCCGGAATCCAGCCGCTCGACGTCGCGCTGGAACTGGCGGAGGAAACCGGGCTGCATATCATGGCCCACATCGACGAGCCGCCGCCGACCTACGAAGCAGTGGTCTCGCGCCTGCGCGCTGGCGACGTCCTGACACACTGCTTCCGCCCCTTTCCCAATGCCCCGGTCACCGGCACCGGCGAGATCAAACCCGAAGTCCTGAAGGCGCGCGAGCGCGGCGTGCACTTCGACATCGGCCACGGCATGGGCTCGTTCTCCTGGAAGACCGCGCGCGCGATGCTCGAACGCGGCTTTCGACCCGACACGATCTCTTCCGATGTGCACGCCTTCTGCGTCGAAGGCCCCGCCTTCGACCAGGTGACGACCTTGTCGAAATTCCTCGCACTCGGTCTGCCGCTGGACGATGTCGTCGCCGCCTCGACCTCGACCCCCGCGGCCATCCTCGGACGCCCGGAGCTCGGGACGCTCAGACCCGGCGCGCTGGGCGACGCAAGCGTGCTGTCGCTGCGCGAGACCCCTGTCGACCTGGTCGACGTGGAAGGCGCAACTGTGCGCGCAGAAGAAAGCCTGCGCGCGGAAGGCGCCGTGATCGGCGGCCAGTGGGTCGCCCCCTTCGAGCCGCACGAGTTGCCTGCCGGCGCACGCCCGGCCCATCTCGCAGCACACCGCGGCTGAGGGGCGAGAATATGCGCTGGAGCGACCTCACAACCCGCGACGTCGATGCGTTGGCGCGCACCACGCCGGTGGTGCTGAACATCGCGGCGGTGGAACAGCACGGTCCGCACCTGCCGGTGGATACCGACAGCACCATCGGCGCACATTTCCTGGAACGGCTGGACACCGAGTTGGGGGAGAACGTTCTGACGTTGCCGCAGATCGCCGTCGGCTGCTCGGACCATCACCGCGACTTCACCGGCACGCTCAGCGTGGGCCATGAGACTTTCATCGCCTACGCAGGGGACATCGCAAGATCGGTGATGGGCGATGGGTTCCAGGCACTCCTGATCCTCAACTCGCATGGCGGCAACCGCGGCGCGGGACAGGTTCTGTTGGAAAAGCTCGGCCCAAGCTATCCGGACCGTCAGATCGCGCTCGCCACCTGGTGGCAACTGGCGGCCGAACCGCTCACCCAGTTGCGCGAGAGCGCGCCCGGCGGGGTCAACCATGCCGGGGAGTTCGAGACCTCGTTGATGCTGCACATCGCCCCAGAGCGCGTCCGTCGCGACCTGATCGGCGGCCACAGCTACGCCGCGACCCACGCATGGGCCGACGCGGACATGCTTCATCCCGCGCAGGCCACCCTCTATCGCAGCATGCGCGCGATGTCGGACGGTCGCGGGACGGTCGGGGACCCGTCGTTGGCCTCCGCGGACAAGGGTCGCCGGATCAGCGAGGCCGTCGTCAAAGAGCTTTGCACCGTGGTCGGGGATCTCCACGACGCAGCCACTCGGCAAGCACCATGAACGCCCGGGAAACAGAACGCCTGACCTGTGTTGCCTGCGGTCAGGTGCATGATATCGCCCAGGTCCCCTCGACCTGCAGTGCTTGCGGCGGGATTCTGGATCTGGACATCCCGGGACCAGAGCAGAACGCCATACCGCACGCGGACGAAGACACGCGGAGCCTCTGGCACTGGGCGCAATGGCTGCCCGACTGCGCGCGCGAAGACCGCGTTTCATTGGGCGAGGCTGGAACGCCCCTGCTGCCCTGCCCGCGCCTTGCGGCCGACAGTCAGCTTGAATCCCTGTGGATCAAGAACGACTCGATCATGCCAACGGGCTCGTTCAAGGATCGGGCGATCGCCCTTGCCGTATCGCTGGCCCGAACGTATGGACGCCCTGGGCTGGTCCTGTCCTCGAGCGGCAACGCCGGCGCCTCGGCCGCCGCCTATGCAGCCCGGGCCGGCATGCCGGTCGTCGTCCTCGTCCCGGCCACGGCCCCGGCGGCCAAGCTGCGTCAGATCGCGGTCACCGGGGCCCAGTTGGTCACGGTCGACGGCGCGACCAGCGATTGCTGCCGTCTGGCAGATGAGCTGGCGCGGAGCCGCGGCTGGGTTAATCTCACGACCACCTTCCACAACCCCTATGGGGTCGATGCCTACGCGACCCTGGCTTACGAGGTCGCGCAGGCGGCGCCGGACGTTTTGTTGCTGCCGATCTCAAGCGGCCCCCTCCTGGTGGGCATCATGAAGGGGTTCGCACGCCTCCAGGCCGCGGGCCTGGCCTCGAAAATGCCGAGGCCGGTCGCTGTCCAGCCAACCCGCTGCGCCCCGATCACGACGGCCTGGACCTCTGGCACACCGGTCACCTCGACGACACCCGGCAAGACGATCGCCTCGGCCTTGAGCGATACGCTTGAAGGCTACGCGGATCACGGCGCCTATACGTTGTCGTGGCTACGCCGGTACGACGGTGCATGCCTGGCCGTTGACGAGGACGAGATCGCCCATGCCGTGCAACGGACGGCCAGATGCGAAGGGATCGTCCTCGAACCGAGCGCGGCGGCGCCGATCGCCGCCGCCCCGCGGCTCGGCGAGGTACTTGGCATCACCCCTTCGACCCGCGTCATGGCGGTGGTAACGGGCCACGGACTGAAAGACCTGTCGATCGTCGAGACGGAAGACCTCGGCACCCCGATCCCGCCTGACTTCTCCGCCCTGACCCATCGCATCGGCACCTGACTCCCGGTGACTGCGACACGCGGCCCTTGATGTCAGCGGGGTCTTATCGACCCGTTGCCGCGTGGCGATCCGTGGCTGCGCCGCCCTCAGAGGACGGCGCGCAGGGAGGCCTCGATCTGGCCGCTGCACCATTCGTCGCCATATTCCGCTTCGCTCCACGCGCGGAGGCTCGCTTGCTGCGGAAGTTGGCCGATCCGGTCGGAGAGCGCCGCGATCGCAGGCGCCTGGGTCTCAAGCAACGGCCGCAGCGCCGGCAGCTGCGATGTCATCGTCCCCCAGAGGATGTGCGTCGTGAGATCCGCAAGACTTGGCGCGTCGGTCCCCAGGAGGTAGCCCTGCTCGGCCGTCAGACCGTGGCGGCGTCCATGCTCCTCGAAGATCGCCATCCAGCGCCCAAGACGCGGCCGGTAAGCTTCCCATCGCGCCTGCGTCCACATCTGGGCGCCGTTGTGGAGCGTCATTTCGTAGAGCACATCATCTGCATCGGCGGTGATCTTATGCGTCAGGGCCGCGCGGGCCGGATCGCCCGGGATCAGGCCGTACTTGCCCCCAAGATAGGCGAGGATCGCCGGCGTCTGCCCCAGCGAAAAGTCCGCCGCATGATCCGTCAGGACGGGCGGCCCCATGTGCGGAACCACCTGCTGCGCGGGTTCGGCGTCGTGAAGGGCGACCACCTCTTCGATGCCGGCTTCGTCCCACGAAGCCTCGACATGCGCGAGGACAGCGCGGACGAATTGGCCGCGAAACGGAGACGGCCAGTAATAGAGCGTGTAATCAGCCATCTGCTCCCATCCTTCTTCAAACCCGACAGGCAGCCCGGTTCAACGCTAGCCTAGCGATCCCCACGGCCGCCGCGAAAGCCGCCCGGAGAGATGTCCCGAATTATTGATAATGCGTCGCATTTGCATATACTCACCCGCGCGTGAGCACAGTTCGGTGTCGCGCCGGGGTTCCCGAGGCGTCTTGCCATTCGCTTCGAAAACGCCGCCCTCACCGGTCCTGTTAGCCAGTCCAACAGGATCGCGACCGCGCGTGGATCTGGACGCAGAGCAAATGAGCTATCACCACCAGTTCACCGGACACACGGAGGGGATCCATCCCACCGCGCCGCTCAAGTGGCGGGTGTTCGACGGTCTGGCAAGCGCCTTCTGGGAAGCCGAGGGAGAGGCTGGCGGCAAAGGCTACTATATCTCCGCCAATCCCAGGGTCAGCATCTTCTTTACCGATGTCTCGTCGATCCGCGTGACCAATCAAAACGACGCGGTGCGGCGAACGGGCCGGCCGATGGCACGCGCGTTCTATGTGCCCGCAGGCACGTCGATGTGGACATCTTTCACCTCGCCCCTCTCCTTCTCGCATCTGGACATCCATCTCACGCCAGAGAAGATGGTGAAGTTCCTCGCGCCGTCGCTGGGACGGACCGCCGCATTGGCCGTCGCGCGTCGCCCCGCCGAGGTGGATGAGCCTCGCGACCTTGAGATGCTGGCACGACTGCTGGTCGATGAAGTGACCAATCCGGCCCGCCATGACCTCTATGCGGAAAGCCTTGCCGGAAGCCTGGTTGCCGGCATGCTCGATCTGGGGGAAAGGCGGACGACCCGTGCAGACGGCCGGCTCACGCGCGCACAGATGCGCAAGATCGTTGCCAGGTTCGAAGCTGGCGGGGGACGCCGCCTGACGGTCGCCGAGATGGCCGAGGCCGTGGGCCTATCCGAAAGCTGGTTCACCCACGTATTCAAGAACACGACCGGTATGACGCCGCTGCAGTGGCAGTCGACGCGGCGTATCGATCTCGCGAAAACCTTGCTGGGCGAAGGCGTTCTGAGCATCTCCGAGATCGCCGACCGCCTCGGCTTCTCGGACCAAGCGCATTTAACCCGGGTTTTCAACCAGGTCGAAGGGGAGACGCCGGCCGTCTGGCGGCGCGCGCATCAAAGCGCCTAAGACCCGGACTGGCCACACGACCGCTCCAGACCGGGGACTTAGGCAAGACCGGGAGGGGAGGCCCCATCCGCATCGTGATGGACAGGGCCGCCCAATCGTCCGAAAAGATCACCAGCTGTAGCGCAGGGTCGCCATAATCTCACGGCCGGGGTTGTAGTAGTTGGCCGTGCCGCTGCCCACGACGTGCTGGTTGTCCAACAGGTTCGAAACGTCGAGGCGGAGATCGACGTTCTCCGTCACGTTATAGCCGACCGATGCGTCAAACAGGACGGTCGCATCGCTCTCGCCGTTGTCGTTCTGCTGGTTGAAGTAATAGGAGCCGACGAAGCGGGCCCCCGCCCCGAAAGTAAGGTCGCCGCGCGCGCCTGCGCCAGGCACCACGTAAGTCGCCCGGAGCGACGCCAGATGGTTCGGCACAGAGGCGAACTCGTTGCCTTCGACGTCCACGCCGTTCACCGGAGCCGCCTCGATCACCTCGGTATCGAGGTAGCTATAGCCGCCGATCACGCTCAGGTTATCGGTAATTTCGGCCTTACCCTCGAGCTCGAAGCCACGGACCCGGCTCTCGCCGATCAACTCCCGCTCGATCGAACCGTTGTTCTGCACCACCGCGATCGTGATGTCCTTCTTGGTCAGGTCGAATACAGATGCGGAAAACAGCGCGTTGATCTCCGAGGGCTGATACTTCACGCCTGCCTCGTACTGCTCACCCCGCTCGGGTGCGACACCGACCTGCGGCGGCGCGACCGATTCAACGTAACTGATATAGGTCGAGACCTCGTCAGTAACCTTGTAGGTGAGCGCGCCCCGGAAAGAGGATTCGGAGAAGTCGTCGCTGTCGTCGAAAGCGCCCCCGGAATCCCGCCCGGAACTGCTCAGATCCAGCTTGTCGTGGCGCACGCCACCGGTCACGATTACCCGGTCGTAGAAGGACAGGTTCTGCTGCAGGAACAGCGCCTTGGTGACATAGTCGGTATCCTCTTCACGGTAGGGAGAGATACCGCTGGGCGCGCCGGAATAGACAGGGTCCGAGACGTCGATCGACGACGTCGTGCCATAAAACGCGCTCGAGCTCGACGAGGCGTCACGATACTCGACGCCGGCCAGCGTGCTGCTGTCGACCGGACCGATGCTGGCGTCGTACTGCACCATGGTGTTGCCGATAAATTCCTGGGCCGAGGAGTCCTCGCCGAAGTAGTAACGGGACACCACATCGCCGGTTCGGCCCGGGAAATCGTAGAGATAGACATAGCCGGAATCGTCAGTCAGGTCGCTATAGCGTGCATTGGCGCGCAGGGACAAACCGTCGCCGAGACGATGCTCAAGCATGGCGGTGACGGTCCCGCGTTCGACCTCGTGGTCGTTGAAACCGGGCTCGCCGAAAAACAGATCGCGATCATATTCGCGGTCCAGAGGATAACCGCCGCTGTTGGGCGTTGAATCTCGTTTGAGGTAGTCGGCGACGACGGTTAGGGAGGTGTCGATGGTCGGCTCCCACGTCAGGCCGCCCATCAGGAATTTCTCGTCATCGCGCGAATAGTCGTATTCGCGTTCGCTGTCCTTGATCTTGCCCGTCAGCCGCAAGGCCAACGTCGAATCCTCGTTCAGCGGCTCTCCCACGTCGAAACCAGCTTCGCGGTGCTCGAAAGAGCCCCCCTGGATGTACCCTTCGCCGAACGAGTCGAACTTGGGGGTCTTGCTCACATAGTTCACGGACCCGCCCGGGTCGGAGGGGCCGAACAGGGTGGAGTTCGCGCCCTTGAGAACCTCGACCCGCTCGAAGGCGTAGGGCTCCTCGCGCACGCCACGCATCGAGCCCAGGGTCATGCCGTCGCGATAGGTCGAGGCCTGAAAACCACGCACCAGGAAATAATCGTTGCGGTCGTCGGTGCCGTAATAATCGGTGATGATGCCGGGCGTGTAGTTCAGCACCTCCTCGACGGTTTCGGCGTTGCGCTCCTCGATCTCCTTCTCGGTGATCACGGACACCGAGGCTGGCGTATCCAAAACGCTAGTGGCGACCTTGCCGCCGACCCAAAGCTCGTGGGCGACCACCGAGTTCGCGTCGTCGTCCGGCTGAACCCCGCTGTCGACGAGGATCGGCGACAGCCGATAGACCTCCTCGTCGGTTTCGGAGGCCTTTTCAGAGGTTTCCTGGGCGTAGGCGCCTGCCGGCACGACGGCGAGCGTCGCGCACCCCATCAGCAGGCAGCTCAGGCGACGGTTGTGGCGCCGACTGGCTTGCCTTTCTCTGTCCATGTTCATCCCTCGTTTCCACACACCCGACGGCAGCTCGCGCGAACGGGGCTCGGGCGCGCGGCCCGATCCTGTGCGCTGCTCCCTGGTCGACAGATTCCCCCTCGGCCGCCCGTCGGACTTATCCACGGGCGGCCACCCGGTCCGCGCAGGGCCGGCGACGCCATGACTGGCGATAAGAAGCCTTACAAAGCGCCAACAGCGGCGTATTGAATCTTCCAACTGGGATTGTCGGAAATTACGGGGAATTCGCTCTCAAGACCGCTGGACCTCGCTGTGGAACCGTCCTTCGGCTTGACGCTGGTGTCTTTGGAGTGGAAGTCCGATGCGCCAGTGCAGCCGCCGTCCCGTGATCCCGGAGTCCTTCGAATGTCGTGCTTTTTTCGATTTGCTCGCACCCTTGTTCTGGGCGCAGGCCTCATCCTCGCTATCCAAACGGGAGATGCGGCCGCACAGGACTTTCCGATCACCATCGAGCACGCGTTCGGCCGTACGACGATCCCGGAACAGCCCGAACGCGTGGCAACGGTCGCCTGGGCGAACCACGAGGTCCCGCTGGCGCTTGGCGTGGTCCCGGTCGGGTTCGCACGGGCTAATTTCGGCGATGACGACGGTAACGGGCTGCTGCCTTGGGTGGAGGAACGGCTCGAAGAACTCGATGCCAAAGCGCCGACACTGTTCGACGAAGGCGACGGGATCGACTTCGAGGCTGTCGCCGCCACCAACCCCGACGTGATCCTCGCGGCCTATTCCGGGCTAAGCCGAGCCGACTACGACATACTGAGCAAGATCGCCCCGGTGATCGCCTATCGGGATGGGCCCTGGACGACGGACTGGCGCGAGATGATCCGCCTGAACGCCACTGGCATGGGCATGGCCGCCGAGGGCGAGGCGCTGATCGCGCGCATCGAAGACGAAATGTCCAAGGTCGTCGCCCGTCACCCGGAAATTGAAGGCAAGACGGCGATGTTCGTCACCCATCTCGAGGCCCGGGATCTGAGCGTCATCCGCTTCTACACGGCGAACGATACGCGGGTGAAGTTCCTCTTGGATCTCGGTTTCGACCTGCCCCGCAGTGTCCGGGAGGCAAGCGCCGATAGCCGCTATGCAGGCGAGATCAGCGCCGAGCGGATCGACGCGTTCGCGGACGTGGACATCCTCATCGCCTACGGCGGGGAGGCGTTGCGGGATGCCATTCAAGAGAACCCGCTGGTCCGTCATTTGCCGGCGGTTCGGAATGGGGCGGTTGTGCTTCTCGACAACGATCCCGTAGGCACGGCGGCCAACCCGACGCCCCTGTCGATCCCCTGGGTGTTGGAGGATTATGTCGGGCGCCTCGCCGAAGCGGCGCGTCAGGCCAAATGAGCGGCACCGCAACACCCTCGGCCACCGTGGAGTCACTACGGCGGCCGGGCCGCGCCAGGTTCGGATGGCTTCTGACGGTCCTGGCCGCACTGCTCGCTGCCTGCTTTCTGTCCGTATCCCTTGGCACACGCGCGGTCGCCTGGCCCGACATCGCCGCCGGCCTTACAGGACACACAGACACGCTTGGCCAGGCGGCGGTGGCCATGCGCACGCCGCGCACGCTCCTGGCGGCGCTGGCCGGGGCGGCGCTCGGGCTGGCCGGCGCGATCATGCAGGGCGTCACCCGCAACCCACTGGCCGATCCGGGCATCCTCGGCGTCAACGCGGGCGCGGCCATGGCCGTGGTCATCGGGATCGCCTGGTTTCGCATGGACTCCCTGCAGGCCTTCCTCTGGACCGCCATCTTCGGCGCAGGGGTCGCGGCCTGCTTCGTCTACGCGATCGGATCGCTTGGCCGCAGCGGCGCAACGCCGCTGAAGTTGGCCCTGGCGGGCGCCGCAACCTCGATCGCCGCCGCGTCGTTGACCATGGCCATCGTGCTGCCGCGCCCGGACATCGCCGGCGGCGTCCGCGCCTGGCAGGTCGGCGGCGTCGGCGGGGCAACCTACGAAGGCATCGTTCCTACCCTGCCCTTCCTCGCCGCCGGCTTCGCAATCAGCCTGCTGTCGGCGCGCGGCCTCAACCTGCTGGCGCTGGGCGAAGAGGCCGCCGCCGGCCTTGGCGCACGCGTGGCGTGGACCCGTGGCGGCGCCGCACTCGGCGCGGTCCTGCTCAGCGGCGCGACCACCGCGGCTTGTGGCCCGATCGGATTCGTGGGGTTGGTGGCGCCGCACTTCTGCCGGCTGCTGGTCGGCGTGGACCATCGCTGGCTCTTGCCGTTCTCGGCGTTGACGGGAGCGGTCCTGCTGATCGCGGCGGACGTGCTCGGCCGGATCTTGGCGCGCCCGAGCGAACTGGACGTGGGCATCGTCACGGCCTTCGTCGGCGCCCCGGTCTTCATCTGGATCGTTCGACAGCGACGGGTCGGGACCCTATGAGCGCCCCGGCCCATCCAGACCTGGTCCGCAGGGTCACGGCGATACGCCAGGGACGCGCCCGGCGGCGCGGACGTTTGCAATTCGGTCTGCTCGCGCTGCTGGTGACCGGGGTCGCGCTCACGCTCAGCCTTGGCCAGTCCTGGACACCGCCGGGCGAGGTGCTGCGCGTTCTCGCGGGGCAAGATGTGCCCGGCGCGGCCTTCGTCGTG
Source organism: Rhodovibrio salinarum DSM 9154 (assembly GCF_000515255.1). Lineage (NCBI taxonomy): Bacteria > Pseudomonadati > Pseudomonadota > Alphaproteobacteria > Rhodospirillales > Rhodovibrionaceae > Rhodovibrio > Rhodovibrio salinarum. The sequence goes on from NZ_KI911559.1 coordinate 3,421,675, forward strand.
CATGAGCTGCGGCTGCCGCGCGCCGTGCTCTCGATCCTCGTCGGGGCAAGCTTCGGCCTCGGCGGCGCCACCTTCCAGAGCATGCTGCGCAACCCTTTGGCCAGTCCCGACATCATCGGCATCAGTTCGGGCGCCAGCGCCGCCGCCGTGTTCGCCATCGTCGTGCTGGGCTGGAGCGGCCTTGCGGTTTCCGTCTTCGCCGTCACCGCGGGGCTGGGAATCGCCATGACCATCTACCTACTGTCCTGGCGGGACGGGGTCGCCGGCGCGCGGCTGATCCTGATCGGCATCGGGATCTCGGCGATGCTGGAAAGCTTTATCGCCTACGTGCTGTCCATCGCCCCCGCCTGGACCCTGCAGGAGGCGTTGCGCTGGCTCACAGGCAGCGTCAGCGGCGCAACGCTGGAACAGGCCCGCCCCGTGCTGATCTCGCTCGTCCTCTTCGGCGGGCTGCTGCTGAGCCGGTGGCGCGATCTCGAGACGATGCGGCTGGGGGACGACGCCGCCGCGGCGCTCGGGGTCGCGCTCGGACGGACGCGGGCACTGGTGGTGATCGCCGCCGTCGGCATGATCGCCGTGGCCACCGCCGTTTCCGGCCCGATCGCCTTCGTCGCCTTCCTGTCCGGACCGATCGCCATTCGGGTGGTGGGCCCGGAGCGTTCGCCGTTGATCCCGGCTGCCCTGACCGGGGCCTTGCTCGTCCTCTTCGCCGACTACGCCGGGCAGTTCCTGTTGTCGACCCGCTATCCGGTCGGCATCGTGACCGGCGCGCTCGGCGCGCCCTACCTGCTCTATCTGATCGTCCGAACGAACCGCACCGGAGGCAGGACATGAGCATCCGGTCCTTCGTTGCCCAGGAGCTGCAGGCCGGCTACGGCGACCGCACCGTGCTGCAGGGGCTCGACCTCGACCTGCCGCCGGCGCAGATCACCGCCATCGTCGGCGCCAACGCCTGCGGCAAGTCCACGCTCCTCAGATGCCTGTCGCGGCTGCTCGCGCCGGCGCACGGACATGTCCTGCTGGACGGCAAGTCGGTCCATCGGCTCCCGGCCCGCAAACTCGCACGTCGGCTCGGCCTGCTGCCGCAGTCGCCGCTGGCCCCCGAGGGCATCACCGTCGCGGACCTGGTCGGGCTCGGCCGCCATCCCCACCACGGCCTCTTGTCCCGCTGGACGCAGGAGGACGACGCGGCGGTGGCCGCCGCATTGGAAACGACCGCCATCGCCGAGCTGGCTGAGCGCGCGGTGGACGAGCTGTCAGGCGGCCAGCGTCAGCGCGTCTGGGTGGCGATGGCACTGGCCCAACAAACCGACGTGTTGCTGCTCGACGAGCCAACAACCTTCCTCGACATCAATCATCAGATCGAGATCCTGGACCTACTGACCGACCTAAACCGCGTGCGCGAGGCGACGATCGTGATGGTGCTCCACGATCTGAACCTCGCCGCGCGCTACGCCGATTTCCTCGTTGCCATGGTCGACGGACGGGTGCACACAGCCGGCCAGCCACAGACAGTGCTGACCGAGGCGATGGTTTGGGAGGTCTTTGGGCTGCACAGCCGGATCATCGCCGACCCCACCTCCGGCAAGCCCATGATGCTGCCGGTCGGCCGCCACGGGATGCTGCGCGCGCACGAGCCGGAAAGTACCTCATGAGCGACCTGCCGCCACGCCTACATTCCGAGATCAAGTGTACGACCGCCAAAGACGGCCGCGCACGATTATCCGGGCGGATATGATCCGGCCCATTTCATACTCGCCATGCGCCGCTTCCGTTCAAAATGCCAGTTGCGATGTCCAGCAAGAGTTCCGGCGCCCCAAAACCACCGGACTTGGTCAGCAGCCAGACCGCGCCCCAAGGCGCTTCGCATCTGCAAAGCGGCACACCAGGCCGGAGCTCATCGACAACTTGCAAAATGTCTATCCCTAAACGGTCCAGAACCAGATTGGCCGTCTCGCCGCCGCTCAGCAGCAGCGTCGCCGGACGTTGATCGTTCAACCGCTTAGCGATCCCGTCCGCAAAGCGCGCGCCGACCGTCTCGCTGGACAGACCTTCGTCGCCATCCGAGATCGATACGACACAGAGTTTATCCGTGCGAACAGCGGACGGCACGCGCCCATCAGGGGCGTCTATGACCTGGAACCGAGAGCGCAGGGCCGCAACCTGGGCAACCGTGAGAGGATCGCGGGAGCCGTTGGCAAAGAAAGCGGGCCACGGCAATTCCGGAACGTCGGGAACCCGCCTTCCCCACGTCGCCCGCGCGAGCGCATGCGCAAGCCCACGCGCCCCAACCCAAAGCACATTCTCGTCAGTTTGCGTGGCGACGAGCCGGTCGAGATCGTCATCGCTCGTTGTGTCGGGCACCGCCACGTCCGGCCCGAAAAGCTCCCCTATCTTCACGTGGCCATCGATGCCTGTCCCGGACAAAAGTCCCGATTTGACCGTGCGCCCCATATCCGGGATCGCCGGGGCCGCAATGATACGGTCAGGGGCATACATCCGGGCCAGCGTTTCGGTTTCCGGCCCGACATGGCCCTTCAGGCGTGAATCGACTTTCTTCATGACGCCAGCGATCTGGGACACATCCACCTGCGCGAGCGCGGATCGAACGCGGGCACACGCGCAGTCGGGCGCAACCTCGCGGCTCGCCGTGTTCACAGCCAGAACATCGGGCCGGCGCTGCAGCACGGCCGGCACCGCTTCGGCTTTCCTTGCCACCAGGACGGTCTGCCGGCCACCGGCAAACGCCACGGCCGAATCGAGCGCCCCCGTCAGGTCATCGGCAACGATCAGCATCTCGGGCATCCCGAGTCTCCCAGCACACATGGCGTAAATTTCATTACATATTTGGCGACCCGACAGAACCAATATATGTATGGGAGTTTGACCAAAGCGCCGTCCACGAAACGAGAGTATTGATATCTATTTTACCTATAGGTCAATAAAGGCAACTTACCTACAAAGCGGAGATCCTGAATGACCGAGCCAATTGTCATCACGATGGGCGACCCGTCGGGGGTCGGGGCCGAGGTCACGGTCAAGGCGCTCGCCAGCAGCCCCGCCGCTCTACGCGCTTCGGCCATCATGGTCGGCGACCGGGATACGGTCGCACGCGCGGCCAAGGTCTGCGACGTTGCCCTGCCGGTGATTGCCCCGAACGACGCCGGTGACGGCATCCGCGTCGATCATGTGCCCGTCGACAACCTTCCGGGGAAGTTCGGCGTGTTAAGCCCGGCCTGTGGCGAAGCATCTTTCCGCTATATCGAGCGCGCCGTGGAAAGCACCATGTCCGGTTCGGCCGCGTGCATCGTCACCGCCCCGATCAACAAGGAAGCCCTGAATGCGGCGGGGCATCACTACGACGGGCACACCGGGATGCTCGCCCATCTTGTGGGATCGGCGTCCTCATGGATGCTGCTGGCCTCGGAACGGCTCAATGTGGTGCACGTCTCAACGCATGTCTCGTTGAAGGACGCAATAAACCGAGCCACAACCGCGCGCGTGCTGGAAACCATACGCACAGGGCACCGGCATCTCAGACGCATGGGGTTGGAAGCCCCGCGCATCGCGGTCGCGGGCATCAACCCGCATTGCGGTGAAAACGGCCTATTCGGGACGGAGGATGATGATTTCGTCGCGCCCGCCGTGCGGGCCGCCGAAGCCGAAGGCATCAATGTACGCGGACCGATTTCGGCCGACACGGTCTACCATCGCGCCTACCAAGGGGACTTCGACCTCGTCGTCGCGCAGTACCACGATCAGGGTCATATCCCGGTCAAGCTGGTTGCCTTCGACAGTGCCGTCAACGTCTCGCTCGGCCTGCCGATCGACCGCTGTTCGGTTGATCACGGCACTGCCTTCGACATCGCCGGCACGGGCAAGGCGAACCACGTCAACATGCTCTCCGCCCTCGACTACGCCGCGCGCATGACCGGCAAGCCCCCCGCCCGCACATCCTCGTAACAAACATCGCCGAACAGCGTCGCGCAGACGTGGCGGCCACGCGCCGGGTCCGGGTTTGGCGCGGGCTGCGCCAGGCGCAAAGGCCGACCAGCCTGGGTGGCCGGAGGAATGCGGGCATTCCTCCGGCCACACCGACGATACGAACGCTTAAACGTACGATGGCTCTAGAAAGCCGGCACGATGGCACCGTCGAACGTGTCGCGAATGTATTGCCGCACTTCCGGGGTCTGGTAAGCCTGGATCAGGGTATCCACCCACGCCGCGTTGCGATCCTCCGACCGGACAACGATAATATTGGCGTAGGGGCTGTCGGCATCCTCGACCGCGATCGCATCCTGGCGCGGATCGAGATCCGCCTCCAGCGCATAGTTGGTGTTGATGGCCGCCGCGTCGACGTCGGGCAATGCCCGCGGCAACTGCGCCGCGTCGAGCTCGACGAACTCCAGTTCCTTGGGATTGTCGGCGATGTCCGACACGCCGGCGGTTAGACCGGCCCCCTCACGCAGCGTGATCAGGCCCTCGCGCTCCAGCAGCAGCAACGCGCGACCACCGTTCGACGGATCGTTGGGGATCGCGACCGTGCCGCCTTGCGGCAGCGCCTCGAGGCTCTCGTAATCTTCGGCGTAGACCCCCATCGGCTCGATGAAGTTCTTCGCAACCGCGACGAGATCGTAGCCGTGCTGCTCGATCTGGGCATCCAGGTAGGGCTCGTGCTGGAAGGAGTTGGCGTCGAGGTCGCCAAGGGCCAGGGCCCGGTTCGGGATGACGTAGTCGTTAAAGGTGACGATCTCGATGTCCAGCCCGTCCTTCGCGGCCTGCTGCTTCACAACCTCCATCACCTTTTCGTGGGTTCCGGGCGTGACGCCGACGGTGATGGACTCCTGTGCCATCGCCCCCTGCGCGACGGCCAGAACAGCGAGACTGCAGGCAAGCTGCATGAGCTTCCGCATGATCAACACACTCCGTTTGCTATCTGGGATTTCGGCCGGTCGGCGCGTCAGACGTGCCGTTTATCGAGCCGCCGGGCGAACCGGTCACCGACCATTTGGATGCCCTGAACCAGGGCGATCAACGTCAGCACCACCGCGACCATCACGTCGGGGCGGAAGCGCTGGTAACCGTAACGAATGCCGAGATCTCCCAAGCCGCCACCGCCGATGACTCCGACCACGGCGGAAAACCCGATCAACGTGATCGCGGTCAGGGTGATCCCCGAGATCAGCGCCGGGCGCGCTTCCGGCAGCAACACCTTCCAGACGATCGCAAGCGGTCGCCCGCCCATCGCGCGCGCTGCCTCGACCAGTCCGGGATCGACCTCACGCAGGGCGCTCTCGACAATGCGGGCCAGGAAGGGCGTCGCGGCGACCGCAAGGGGCACCACGGCAGCCGCGGTGCCGATCGAGGTGCCGACCACGAAGCGGGTGAACGGGATGATCGCGACCGCCAGGATGATGAAGGGAACCGAGCGCGTCGCATTGACGATCCCGGCAACCACCGTGCGCAGCTGGGGGGCTTGCAGAAGCTCGCCCTTGCCCCCGGTGGCCAGAAAGACCCCGAGGGGCCCACCACACAGGATGCCAAGCACCAAGGCCACTGCGACCATCGAGATGGTCTCCAGCGTGGCTTCAAGCAGCAGCGATATCAGATCGGGCATCGCCGAGCTCCTCGAGTGCGAGATTGTGGGACTGCAGCCGCGCGAGCGCGTCGCGCCTCGCCGCGGGATCGCCGCCGATCGAGACCTCCAGCTGACCAGCGGTGCGACGCACCGTGACGCTCACGCCCTCAACCGCGGTTAAGTCCAGCACCGCCCGCTCGGCCGCCTCCCCTGCGGGCAAGCGAAGGGTCGGCGCCTCGGTATGGCCGCTTTCGCTGTCGAGCAGGGCCTTGGTGACGGGATGTTCCGGCTGGGAAAGCAGCTTTGCCACCGGGCCGAGTTCGACCACGGCCCCCTGGTCCAACACGGCGACCCGGTCGCAAAGCTGCCGCACCACCGACATCTCGTGCGTGATCACCACCACGGTGATGTCCAACTCCCTCCGGAGCCGGTCGATTAACCGAAGAATCTGGCGTGTCGTCTCCGGATCCAGAGCGCTGGTGATCTCATCACAGAGCAGCAGCTTCGGGTCGACGGCCAAGGCCCGGGCGATGCCGACACGCTGCTTCTGGCCACCGGACAGCTGCGCCGGGTACTTGTCCGCGTGCGCGCTCAAGTCGACCAGTTCCAAGAGCCGCTGCACCCGCCGTTTCGCCTCAAACGGTTTGACGCCGACGAACTCGAGCGGTAACGCCACATTGGCCGCCGCCGTGCGGGAACTCAGCAGGTTGAAGTGTTGGTGGACCATGGCGACGCGTCGGCGCAGTTCACGCAGTTCGGCGCCCTGCGCCGCGCCGATATCGACGCTGTCGACAAGCGCCCGCCCCTCGGTCGGTCGCACCAGCCCGTTCAATAGGCGCAGCAGCGTAGACTTGCCAGCACCGCTGCGCCCGATCACGCCGAACACTTCACCATCTCCGACCTGCAGGTCGATGCCCTGCAGCGCGGCGCCCTCCTGTGATCCGGCAAAGCGTTTCTCGACTCGGTAAAGGTCGATCATCCAGATCTCCGAAATCAATAAACCCGCCACGACTGAAAGGCCGGGCGGGTTCCGCGGAGAACCGTATCCAGCTCGCTTTCAGCCGCATTTCTAAAGCGCCCGCAAGCTGAGCGGTCAAATCGGCGCTACCCCATTCATCGACGTTCGCACGCGGTGCGACAATGCTATTTTACGTTTTCCTGGTATGCATGAAACACATTTCACAAAGCATGATCGTATTTTTTTGCTGAACCGTCGCCCTATGGCGCCGCCACACGCTGATGGGGTGCGTTTCAACATAGCCATATCGTCCTCGATGTGCTTGTCGAAGCGCGTCTCGATGCGGCGCAGGCGCTCGATCCGGTTGAAGCAGCGCTCGCTGGGGTTGCGGGCCTAAAGCGCCCAAAGGGGCGCTGCGGTGACGGCAGATCTATCGCCGCATGCGGGCTGTCAAAAATTTTTACACCCCTGAGTGCGCGCATTGACGCACCCTGGTCGCACAAAAATTCCACACGAAACTAACTAAGCCTCTGTATTTGAAATATTATAAAAACCTGCGCCAAACCGGGTCACGCTAGCAGCCTATGAACGGTTGGCTTACAGCCAGTGTACCGGTATCTTTACAAGACCTCTTGTTTGTTAAAAATGTTAAAATCAGATCAACATGATACCGGCTGGCATGAAGGTTGCTTCCTCAATCGCCTGCGGCGGCACAGCCGTAGTAAGCTAAGTGTAGTGGAGGCAAAAATGGCACTCGACTTCCTAAAACGGCATCGAATCGCCGCTTTGGCCGTCGTATTGGCCGCCTTCTTCAGCCAAGCCCCGGCCCAAGCTGCTCCAATGGTCAGCTTCGACGACGACGCATTTCCGACAAGCGGGACCGTCTCTCATACCGCCGGCGGTACAGCGGTAGGCACGGATATCACCTTCTTCAGTGTCATTGGACTTGACACGCCAATCAACAATGGTGTCCGGCTCGACTGCGTTGACTGCCTTATGAACTTCGAGACCGGGACGGTCATCAGCGAGGGCTCATCCGCCCCAGGGGATGGCTGGACCTTTGGTCCAGGGGGCTCGATCACGATTGAAGGCTCCCTCGTGGACGGCGGCGGCGGTACGGTCGCAATTGGTACGCTGCTGAGCGGTAGCTTCTCGGACGCCAGCGTGTCGGGTAGCGGCAACTCGCTGACCTTCGATGGCTTCGGCATCGACAGCAAGCATCCTGATCTGCTGGCGTACTGGGGCATCACCGCCGATGACTTTGACTTCGTGAACACCACCATCTCGCTTGGAAACGTGAGCTTCAATGGCGCGAATTTCCAAGCCTCGGTTGTCAACGCGGACCTCGACAACCTGGCACGGGTCCCATCCCCGGCGACGTTGATGCTGTTCGGCATGAGCCTCATCGGACTTGGTGCTTTGACCCGCTGGAAAGTTTACACCGCCTAAAATGCCCAGTGCCGATGTTGAGGCTGTGGCTGGCTTCGTCACAGCCTCTTTTTTCTTCACGGAAGAGTATGAAATAAGGCCGGGCTATCGGCAGGAAACAAGCTCCTTGGCTGCAGGTACACGCCTCCACGCGGAGGCCGCGTTCAAGCAAACCGAGCTAGAGGAAGGGACGCCAGGTCCCGCAATTAGCGGATCGCCAACGGAAAGACAGCAATATCGCTCTTGCGCTCGCCTTCCGCCCCTTCATCAGGCGTGAAAGGAGATGCGGGGCTCCTGGTGGTCGACGGCTGGATTTTTGCACATGGACGACCAACCGCCCTTGAAAAGATCACAAGCTCGATGATCCAGGACACGACGCGCCCACATTCGACCTGCCGACAGGGCGCTCCAGAGCTGCGATCATACGGAAAGCAACGCATGGTCGCGAACCCTGTAAGGCGGAAGGGTGATTCCGAATGCCGCGTTTTCGGAGCCAGCGACCTTTCCGTCGCTGGCCCGGCCGCCTCCCCGAAACGGACCATCGTCCAACTCACTTGACGACTGGCCGAACATCTAGCCTACCTGACCGCACCGCCAGTCCGCCCCGTTCAACCGCGGGAACGGCCGCCAATACCCTGGCGGGGACAGGCAGCCGCTCCTCAAGCTGCATCAGGCAACCGATGGGGTTTTCTTCATCGGCTTGGAACCGGGGATTTCGACGTGACTCGGTTCCCCATCCCGCAGGTAGCGGGGCACTTTCTTGCCGCCGGCTGCTCATGTTTTGGCTTCCGGGTTTCGCGCCCGGTCTTCTTCTGCGACTTGGCCATGTCCGTTGCTCCTGAACAGACACCCGCACTTTGCGGGGATGGCATTAAGATGGGCACAGTTTTGTGCCGCCAGCCATGATTATTCCGCAAACCCTCAGCGCTCAAAACTGCGATAGGTGCAAATCGAGCCGTGCTGGAGAGGAGTTTTTTTGCCTCTCAAGGTCCCAATTTACGCAAGCTGGCCAGTAAGCTTCTGGCCGATGGGTCCATGCCTCGCCCGAGCCGGTGTCCACGACAGCAACACCGACCCGCGCGTCGAGGCTTTGCTCGATCTGCACCTACAAAAACACCCGCCGCATCGAGTGATGGGCGGGTGCTGACATCGTTGGTTGCGGGGGCACGCAACCACCGAGAGTTCTGCCCGCTTGTGGTGTCGGTATGACCCCAGTGGAGCACATGATCCGCCCACAGAACATTAGCGTCGTGGTGTGTATCGGCGCCAGGGTCACACCGACAGAATCATTCAGCATCAGGTGTTTGGCACGCCGATCGGCGCCGTGACCCCGCGCCGATCAACAATTCTTGCCTTGCCCCGCTGACCAACGCTGCCTGTTCGAATGACCGTTTAACAATCATGCCCCACCGTAGGATCCGCTGAATCATCGAATGCCACAACGCCAGCGTCACGAGACTTGGTACCGCTACCCAAGGAGGAAGTTAAGCCATCTGCGTTAAATGCGCTCTTAGGTCCCTGTCCTCTCGAACAGGAAATTTGACGTGGTGGCGGCTCGCTAAAGGATGGGGTCTTGCGATGTCCTCGAATTCAGGCAGCGACAGGCGTTCCATGACGTGTGCCGCGAGCTCGCCTGTGGACGCATACCTCGCATTGTGGATGTCTTCTACGCACAAACGAAGGATGCGGGACATGTCCTGGTTGACCTGACGAGGCTCTCGGTCCAACTCAACAAATGTTTGCCCTTGGTGGACGAGATGATTTCGAAGACTATACAAGTCAATGAAACTTTGGAGGATACCTTCGAAAAGCTCAGCGTTTCCCTTGGATGCCACCGCCGCCACCCAAATTCGCTGACGGAACCCCTTCAGCTTCCCCACGCCCGTTAAGGCGTCAGTTGCATAAAGCATGGAGAGGAACGACGCTTCGGGCTCGGTAAGGTAGTAAGCTTGGCCAAACGTACGTACGGCCGCTTTGACTGAAGACGCCAAACCTAATGTCCAACTACCATCAAGTACGTCCGCGATGGGCGCCGCAGCATCGACGCTTAGAGCTTGAGCCTCAAGCCCGCGCCAATTGTTAGTTACGCGAAGAACATTAGGCTTAGCAGAGAGCAGCTCGCCCTTTTTCGGACCAAACTGAGGCTCTATGTAGGCATAAGCGAAATCACCAACCCAGCCGGCCTTGTTAGGCAGGTATTCGAGTCTGCGATAAGAGCATAACGCCCATCGCAATATATTCAGCGCGAGATCAGCGTCCGAGATAACGAAGTTTAGGAACTTCTCTTGGCCGCGCACACTGCTTCCGCGGCCGTGAAAGATCTTCGCCGGCACATCAATTTCTCGTTCAACCAAAGGATAAGCGAGAAGATCCGTGGTTCCGCAAAGGTTGTTCTTCTTCTCGGCTGCCCATCCTGACTGAACATCCGCACCGGGGACATCGCACAGCGCCATCCCCCAACGGTGCCTCTCAACGTCAACCTCTTCCCCATCCAGCGGAGCATGGAAACTGGTATTCCCAATCGAAAAACTCTCAAGTAACAGAAGCTGATCAACGGGTACGAGATACTTCACTCGGACTGCCGCCTGGGCATCATCGTCCAACAAGTCAGTCAGCTCCACCCGTCCACTCGGACCATCCTTCTCGACAACTTCAATGGGATCGAATGACTCAGAAAGATCCACAAGAGCCTGCGCACAATCATATTCCGCCCCTTCCCGCTTGAAGGTGATCCCATCACCTTCCGGAAAAAAACTGACCCAGTAGCCTCGCTCCCGAAACCGCTCTGCTCCCGCGTGCAGCAAGGTCAGTGCCTCTGATGTAGGTGAATACGGCCACAGGATGTTGCCCATGACGTTCCCGTCGGGATGCAAAACAAGAACTTTCAAGATTCCCCTCTCAGCCCAGAACAAGAGATGCCCGACTTTTCAAATTCCCCACTCATTCGCTGCCCCGAAGATTCCGTCTGCTTGCAGATGGGTCAAGAAAGATGCCGTAAGGGTCAGTACAAGCTGGGCATCCGCTCGTGTATAGCGATTTATGCCTCCTTCGCTATCTCCGTGATGGGCTTGATGGGTGTAGTGACGCAGGCTGGCCCACATCGCCGCCTCCCGCTCGTCCTTGGCCATGCTATTCCGGTCGGCTGCAAGGCGTTTCAGGAGCGGTGCCGCCCAATCCTTGTTCTTGAAGCGATGAAAGCCGAGCTCCTGCACGACAGTACGGCAGGAAGCGACACAAGCATGGTAGTCACCGAGACGGAATTGCTCTTCGGCGCGCCGGAGGCTATCGGCAATTCCATCCCATTCCTCCGAGGTCTCACCAATCGGGAGCGGCACTTCCAGAAGCAGGATGTTCCGTACCCTCGCATCACTAAGCTTTTTGATCCAATCCGAACGGGAAACATGAGCCCGCCAAGTATCCTGGACTTGCTGCTCGCCGTTCTTATCAAAGCCCGTCCCGACCACCGTAAGCTCAAAATCTAGGTCCGATGTGCCACGTAGCGTCTCCAGAGCGGCCACCTGGCCGGGCTGCAGAGGTAGGATCAGGGCCGGTGTCATTGACGACTGGAAATCGTGCTGCTTGATGTAAAACGGCTGCTCGGGACGCGCGTAGCCAAGCTCACACCTGCGCCCTTCCGCCCCGCTCACAGAAATTCGCGCGCCCGCGATTTCCGCACGCATTGGCGCCTCGCGCGCGGCATGTATCGTCAAATACAGGCCAAAGAGCAATTCATAGGCGCCGAGAACAGGGCGAATCGTGACACCCTGAATCCTCGTTTCTGCAATTATCAAGCTGTTAATTGTCAAGCTCATAGCTATTCTAACCCGGATATTTCACGAAAGAAGGTGCATCGGGGTCTGAAATAGGCGAAAGTGTGAGTGTAGGCAAACACTTAACGCGACCCCCCCGATGCAAACACAGTGTAACCCGGAGTCCATGTTCTTCGCACGCCTCGATCGCCACGACCTGTTCGCGGATTTCGTGGGCGGGGCGATCACCTCGGACGCCGGGGCGCTGCTGCTGGGCACGGCTGAAGGGCGATCAACCGGGTGGACCGGTTCGCCGTCTGCTTCACCGACGGGCGCATGGCTGGTCGTGTCGTTCATGATGTCCGTACCCTGGTCGGCCAGCCCGTGTTCGGCATCGCGCTCGGCTACGAGGACCTGAACGACCACAATGACTTCCGCCGCGACCCGGTGCTCGGACCGATGCTGGGCCGATTGGAGGCGCGCCGGACCCGCTTGTGCCTGCGTCCCAGCGAGTGGTGTCAGAGTAGCCGCCGGCCGCGCGCGCGGAGCGCCAAGTAACGCGTAGCGCGGGCGGCCGGCGGCGGCCATCGGGTGTCTCCGTTACGGTCGGGTTGAACCACCTGACCAACGGCAAGGTAGACGATCCCGATGGCCAAACCCAAGATGGACCAGCTGCAGGCCGCAGTGCAAAACGCCGACGACGGGGACTTCCTTCGCGAACAGATCGGTTTTGTTGCGCAGCGGCTCATGGGCCTGGAAGTCGAGGCGTTCACCGGCGCCGGCTACGGCGAGCGCAGTGCGGAGCTGGCCTGATCCCCTCAAAATCTCCTGCCGCATCCGCTCCCCGCTCACCAAACGACGTCCGTACGGACGTCGTTACGGACGTCAGCCTACGCACAGCGTTCGCTGCGGGAAGGCGGCCCTCGCCGGCCGGTTACGCTCGAACGGCTAAACAAGTAGGTGAAGCGCCGCACCAACGTGGTCGGCATATTCCCGAATGAAGAGGCGGTCGAGCGCCTGGTCGGCGCCGTGCTGCTGGAGCAGCACGAGGACTGGGCGGTCACCCGCCGCTACATGTCTGTGGAAACGCTCCAGGCGCTATGCCAGTCTGAGGACACTGACACTCCGCCGGCGCTCGCCGCGGAGTAGCCGCGCCTACCGCGGCGACATCCAGATGGCCACCTCTGTTACACCACGCCACTGGACGCAATTCATCTACGCAGCCGCGACCATCACTTCAGATCCGCTCGAGAACCGCTTTCCAAAGGTGTCCACCTGATGAAGCCCGCGAATACATCGCCTTGGCCGAGGAAGTAACCGACCAGTTCACGCAGTTTTCACGCTGAACGAATACGACTCTTCTATTGCAGCTGGACGGCTTCGTTGCCAAGATTCGCTTGCGACGGGAGCATCGTGCCGACGGGTGAGATCTTGGTTGGTTATAGCAAAGCTACACGTCCTTGTTCCACGTCGCTCTGGGCAAGCCGCATGAGTTCCTGAAGAAGGTCGACAGGCAGGTCCTGAATTTTCGCATCGATCTGATTTTCGTGAGAAACCGTGTAAACAACCGCCGTCACTGGTCGATTGTTCTCGAAAACACGGACCTTCCAGCCTTCGTTTTCGGCCGCCGCTCTCACTTCAAAAGTGCGGCCGCCGTAGGTGAAAGTGCGCGGTTTGATATTCATGCTGCCTCCGTTATTTCATTCGCTTCGTCATAGATAGATCGACCTAAGCTTGCGAAGGTCGCCCAAGGCGACCTTCAATGTGCCTTTGTCAGGAATGCCGTCATCATGCTTTGCTGGATTAAGCTCGCTTCCTATGGAACGCAGCTTGCCGGGGTGCGAAGGGCATTCCCCGAGAAGTGGTTCCACCTGTGGACTTAGCTGGCCAAGATTTTTGCCGTCGAAATCGCTCAACGCGACCTGAGCCTGACCTTTAGCCCATCGCTCCCGCACAAGCATCTCCTTACAGAACCGCTCCGCTGCATTCCGCAAAAGTTCCCCTGCCTGTTTTCGCATATCGGCGTGACTGCCGCGCGCCAGAATCTCAATGCGCGTCAGCATCGCCTGGAGACCGTCACCGTTGTTCGTGACAGTCGTGCCGTTCGCCGGATCAACCATCTCGATCTGGAACATATCGATGTTCTGGTGCACGTACCGGTGCTCAAGGTCTTTCCATGACTTCTGATCCTGCGTAAGAATGACCACCTGAATGCCCCGCGAAAGTAGCTCTTCCACGACATTCGCCTTAAAATAAGCGCGGTAGTCTTCATCGCTGGAAAGGATTGGGTCATCGAGAATGATGAACCCGGCATTCTCATGAACCGCACGCGCGATGAATAGAGCAAGCCCTAGACAGTGCAATTGTGATTGGCTGAATACGGCAATTACATCACGAACTTCTACGCCTCTCCGTTCATTACTCGAAGCAAGGCCCGCTTTAAAATCCACGGTACGGCGCGCGCCCTTGCGCGGTTTCACTGAAGAGAAAAATGTATGTTCGTCGGGACGTAGCAGGTCCCACCAATACTGAATACCTTCACTGAGATCGCCAAATTTATCGTCGAGGACTTTTTCATTCCCCTTGTCGATTTGGCTCAGCGCCTTCGATAGTTCCGCCTTGAGCGCGGTTCGAGCATGCCGGTCTACAAGCGCTTCGCGCAAACCCTCAGGATCATCGCAAAGATCGATCAGCTGCTGCCAGCCCTCGGTATCGCTGGCTCTGTCAACCACTGCATCCAGAAGCTCGCGCAGTAGCAGTTCCGCCTCGTTATATGCGGTCAGTTTCTTCACATACTCCTGATAGGTGTCGCTAAAATCGTCGAAAGCCCGTTTAAGTGGTTCAACGTCATCAAATCGCTCCGCATTGTCGAGATATTCATTGATTTCTGCTGTGAGCTGCCGTGCATAACGGCGGAAAGGACGAAGAGTCTTCGAAAGCCGTTTCACCGCAGCGATCCAGGATGTGACAGAGGCTTCGTTCTCATCGCCGACCAGAGCGTTGATGCGGTCTATACGAAACCCACTATCACGCCTCCGGGCAGACAAGGTCTTCATGAAAGCAGGTACGGCCGCATCAATCGACCCAACACTGGAACTGACCTTGGTCTGCAGACGGTGAAGCGCCTCCAGCCCCGCCTTCTCTGCGGATCGGAAATCCTCAGCCTCTTTCACCCGGCCCCGTAGAAACTCGATGCGCTCCGGGGTTAATGCGCCGCCGGCACCGCAAAGAACGCAATCAACAGCGTCTGTGGCCCCATCGATTTCTGGGATGGCAAGAGCTTCCTGGAAGAGGGAGACGAGCCTCCTTGCTTGCTCATCAATGCGAGACCGCTCTGCTAGGTATTGTGAAAGTTTCTCCCAGTCAGTATCCGCCGGGCTCGTCCATTCAGCCGGTATCTTGCGGTCAAAACCGCTCACCGGGAATGTCTTGGCACGGCGTTCGGCGAGAAGCGTACGAAGCGCTTCAAGCCGCTCAGTGATAGATTCCGGCACATCCGCGCCTTCGATTTGAAGGAGCGCCGTGACGGCATTGTCAAGCGCCTCAGCAAGCTCTTGGGCGGTTGGGACAGCCCTCGTAAGCGGCTCCAGGGAAGGTCTTGCTTCCGCAATTTTTGACGCAGTGGTTAGCCTGTCCCAGTACGCAGATTCCCCTGGCTTTAACTCAGCCTCAAGCGCAGCGATTGCGCCGCGCAGAGTTTCGAGATCAGTCACTTCCAAAATGGTCTTAAAATATGATGCGCGGTCCTGAGGCTTTGCCGAGAACAGGTAGCCAAGGGTATGCTGGGCTAATACCGGCGCTGAAAGTGGCGGCTGAGACAGCGAGATGCCGAGCGCCGCGAGCCCCGTCTCATCGGCTTCAGCATCGTTGATATGAAGCACCGACTGGCAATCCTGTCGCTTGGCATAGTCAGAAGTGAGGCTGCGCCTGACGGAAGACGTTTTACCATCCTTGCCCCTTATCTGCGCCTCTATATAGACTGGCAGATTGTGGGGCATGTGAGCATTGCGGAGAGCGTCGGCAAACTCGTCCTGAGAGCTCGCCATAAGCTGGCGGCGAACAATCTGGCCGGTGAGAAGAAATTCAAATGCCTCAGCGAGACTGGTTTTACCCTGGCTATTAGGCGCCCACACCGCAGATACCGGCGCACGCAGGACAAGCTCTTGCGCCTCCTTACCGAAAGCGCGGAAACCCTGAATTTTTATGCGTTCAATTCTTGGTATCGCCATGTCCGTCCTTAAGCTCTTCAAGTCTTTCCCGCATCACATCCAAGAGTGCTGACTGGGCGGACTTCTCGGTCTCGGCACCGGCGTAAGCGGTGACCAGTTTCGCGGCAAGACTGTCGGTCTCAAGGTGCGACAGAAGCCGGTCTAAATTTGTCTCCGGCGTTCCTGGGTTACCGTCCCCCAACGCCAGCTTATCAGAAGTATTCTGCTCAAATTCGTTTGCCATCATGCGCCCTCTGACTCGCGCCAGACTTCGTGCCCAAGCGAAATAAACTGGCTTACGGCCATAGCCCCACGCTCGTTTCGGGCCTTGCTTCCCGGCTTCGCAAGAGCCGCCGCAATTGATGTGCGATTCAGTTCATGGATGGTACGCGGCCTAAATTCCTGATCGAGAAGAACCAACATCACGCAATCCCATTCGTGTTCCAGGCGAATGGAACCAAGCCTCTGGCCGGTAAGTCTAGTATCCCGTGGAATGCAGCGCGCCTTAATCTGGATCTTACGGCCGCTACCATCAATAGCGTCGTAGCCTGGCGCCCTGGCGTCAGCCAACTGGAGATGGAGTATCTTGGCGGCAAGGTATTCGCCGATTTCGCCCGTGATACCAAGCGGCTTGCCGGTCAGCCGGTAGTAATCGACCGCTGCCAGGCGCGCCCGTTCGAGGACCTCTCCTGCACGTTCGAGATCAATCAAGGCGCGTCTTCCCCATTCACCTCGGCAGAAGCGACACCCGTCCCAAGAATACTCGCGCATAGGCGATCCAGCTCCTGAAAGCTCTCGCCGTCGGCAAGCTTCTCGCGCAGCTTTCTCCGGCGGACCGGCAACGAACGATCGGGATCGCCGATATAGGCATCGCCGGCCACGATTGCCGCCGCCTCTTCTGCGACACTCTGCGCGGCGCTCACAACGGCGCGGTGATCATCGTTAGCGGGATCGTATGGCGGCATCAAGCGGTATGGGAGCGTATGGATGTGACGCGGCCCAAAGTCACCTTCGGGATTGAACGGCAGGATGGCTTCGGTAAGCGCAGCGCTGTTGAGAATACCTATTCTGAACCAGGCATCGGCCTCACTGCTTACAACCTGCCAATACAGCGTCTGATCGATGACGAGTTCGCTGGCCTCGGCAACCGGAAGACAGGCAGCGCAGATGTGCTTGCCGCCAGCGCCCGACAACACGACGAAGCCCTCGTCGCCGAAGTCCTGAATGGTAAGCTTCCGCCGGAAGTCGATACGGTATGCTAGAGTACTGTCCCCAATGGTTGCGAGTTTGTCATCGATTTCGGCAAAACGGCGAGCCGTCCGCGTGAAGCCCATGCGGCGAATATCGGCCGGCTTGTAACGCTGCCACGTGCCGTGCGCATCCCTGCAAGCAGGGATGGCGACCGGCGCGCGGTGCGGACCGAAGACAAAGGGCAACAGGTTTTCCGACTGTGCCATGCGATGGATGAATCGCGGTGCGACGTAGCCCGGAAAGCGCTCGCCCTTGAGCTCCTTCGCCTGCTTGATCGTAAAGCCCCACTCCGTACCGGGCCGCGGGCTGTTTACGCGGTATTCCTGGCCGCTGCTATTTAGGATTTCTATGCACACGGCGCTGCGGGGCATGATGTCCGCACCCTGCCGCGACACCTCATCACCTCCGGCCGCCGCAGCGGGCATGCCGCCGCTCTCAAGAACCCAGGCGGTACGGGCATCACCGATTTTGCGGATGACGAGATCGACAGCCTCAACCTCGTCCGGACGTGCTACAGCGCCGGTCGCAACGGCGTTATCAGCGTCAGCAGCGCTGTCTTCCTTTTTCCCGATGAGCGCGGCGCCAGGGTATTTGAAGGTGCCCGGCGGGACCTGCCAAACTTCGGTGACTGATAAGGCGACCGGCCGGTCGCTCCCGATAAAGCCGCGCTGGCGAAACCGCTCATGGTGATTACCGTTCAGGATGGTTCCCGGAACGAGACAGGCAACCGCAGCATCCGGCTTGAGATACCGATCTACCGCGTGAAGCAGGTGCGTCGTGCCGAGTTCGAGATGAAGAAAGGACTGTCCGGCCGGACGGACGCCGTAGAGCGCCGCGCGCCGCGAGAGCATCTCGCGGTAGGGATTGTCGGCAAGTGCGCTCATCGCCAGCCACGGCGGGTTCGAGACAAGCCCGTTGAATTGTCCTGCGAGAAGGCCAGGCCTGTAAGTATTGCGTAGGATGAAGGCCCAAATGCCGTTGCGTCCCACGTCAGCGAGCTCTTTCATCCGGCGGGCAAGCGCCAGCACCGCTTCAGCTGCGGCGTCTCTCAACTCCGCTGACAGCGTTACATGCGAATCGGCTGCCACGGTATCCAGCGTTGCCCGCGCGTTCTCTAATGTCGGCGGCACGCCACCGTCTTCGTGCGCCTCATCGTAGGCCCAGTCGACAAGCCCACCGAACAGTTCGCGATATTCGGGCTGCAACAGGCCAACAGGCAGCTGAACCGTCTCGCCATCGAGCGTGATGTCAATTGCATCGCCCTCACCGAGCATCGGTAGCGACGCCGAAACCGGCGTCACTGCGAAGAGGGAATCCGCGTGAAAAACCGGGATTGTAACCGGAGCAGCGGCGGCGTTGATCTCGTCAGCGAGCGTGATCACCCAGGTCGTTTTCGCAAATGCGACAGCCAGCGGGTCGATGTCAAAGCCGGTCGCCACGTTCCCGAGATCGACAATGTCATTATGACGGTAGCGTTCCTTGACGGCCTTGATCACTTCGGCAAGCATTGCTCCCGAACCGCAGCACATATCGACGATCTCGGGAGCTTCACCCTCCGGCAGATCATCGAGGCAACGTTCAGCAAGATGGCGCGCAAGCCATGAAGGTGTCCATTCCTGCCCGAGAAGCTTGCGCTGGCTACGGCGGGCAAGTTGCGCCATGAGGCGGCCGAACAGGTCTTCCTCCGCCCGCCAGCTGAAATCATAGGCGTAGAGGTCACGCTGGATTTCGCGGGCTACCGGGAGGAACCCGGCGACATGTGCCGGTTGAGCAATCCAGCCGAAGTAGTCCTTTTCGACTAGATTATCGAGCTGATAGGTGTCCCGAAAGAAACTGCCGTTGAGTATCGCCTGCAGTTCCGCATCCACGCTTACGATGGCCGTGCCTGCGAGGGCATTGGCGCTGAGCAGCCGCGCAAGGATGTTCAGATAAACTTCGTCAACATAGGGACCGATACGAAAAGCTCCGCCCTCGCCTTCGAGATGGTCGACAAAATGCGACCACAGGTCTGTCGCGAGGGCGATCGAAGGATCTTCCTCGCGGCCTGTTTCGACGAGGCCGGTCAGCGCATCGACATTGCGCCTGTAGGCTGGGCTTTCCAGTCCGAGATCAAAAGCAAGGTTATCGGCGATAAGGGGCCGGGACTGTTCGCGGGCGAGATGCCTGCGCAGAAACAACGTCAACCGCTCTGCGGTTGGTTCGTCGTCCGTCGCCGGTTCAAACCTTTCAACCTCGACAAGTTCGACGTCCTCGACTGAACAGCTGCCGGGATCAGCCCCGGGGTCGAGCTTGACATCGTAGGCATACCAGTCGACGGTGTCGGATAATATCCCGCGCACCTGTGATACGGGAACACCGCGCCGAATCAGCCCCGCCGCATGTTCCTTGACCTGTCCGAACCCCTCGTCACGTTTGGCAGGAATGCGCAGGTCCGCCTCATATTCAATCGTCGTGGAACCGATCAGATTGTCAATGAACCGGTTCGCGGCCGCACCGCCAGCTATTCCGACCTTCGTATGCGCTTCTGCACCCTCGCCATAGTGATTGATCCAGCTTTCATCTTCGGGATCAGGAAAGATACGCCGCAGGCGCGACTGGAACTCGCCGCGCAAAACCGCTTCGACAACTCCCTTATCTCTAAGCGCACGGCAGCGCCCGATCGCTTCGCGAACTTGAGTCAGATCGGCACTCATGCTGCACCTCTTTGACGGCCTGCGCCCATGGCAGCACGGCGCTCGTTCAGGCGCTCTGCAAATGCGTCGATTTCGGTATCATCAGGGTCGCCGCTCAGCAGGGCGCGAAGCACAATCCGGTCGATCCTCCGTCGGCTCTCCCCGTCTTGCGCGCATTCCCCGGCGTTGTTCAGGTCCTTCACCGTCTCCGGCGCAAGATGCGGCACAGGCATCCTGCGAAGGTGAACAGCTTCCAGCTTAAGGGCGCCTCCACCAAGCGGGGTTCCCGTCGCCTCCATGACGGCGCGGCACCAAGAACTGTTCAGAAAGGCCGCCAGCCCGGCGGGTGTCCAGCCCTTGCGCTCCGTCCAGAACGTCGAAAAATTGGCATCGATTAGAATTGCAGGTTGGGTATTGGCATAGACCCGCGGCGTTTCGTGAATGATCCGCGGTACGAATGCCTGCGGCAAGTGGCGCGGCATGAAGTCGGGGAGCATATACCAGAAGCGCGGCAACGCACCTCCGCGCGCAGATCGGACATTCGTCTTAACCGCCGACAAGGCGGCGATAGGCTGAGCCCTTTCGCCGCTTCCAAACGGCGTCTTCCCGGCTTCACGCACATACGCAGCAAGCTCTTCCGGCATGACGGCGGGCAGCCGACCATCTGGCAGAAATTCATGCGCCACGGCGCTGCGTAAGCCATCCATATCTTCCGGCAGCACCATGCTGCGGAGGTCGAGAACGCGCGTTGCGGGAAGCAGTCCCTTGCACCAGGCCTCAAGGTCAGCCTGGCGGTGCAGCACTGGCTGAAGTGCAGCGGTCGGCACTGCCAGCAGGCGTCCGTCAAGTGCCGGATCGGTTTCGACCCATGAGGTTCCGTCTTCGTTCATCTCGACAAGCTTCAAATAGAAGAAGCGATTACATCCCGTGCGCAGGCCCTGGCCAACACGAACGCCTGCCTCATCAAGAGCGCACAGCACCTGCCCATCAAACGCTTCCGGCAAATCGTCCCGCAACGCTTCCGGTACTGATGCCGCCGCGTCGCTACGCTCTGCGAACAGGGGTAGGTCTGGCGCGGACTGCTCTAGGGCTTTCATCCACGAACGACCGGCGGCTTGGGTCCGCAGCGCCCGCCACTCATCTTCCAGCGAAAATGCGCGGAAAGTTATACCGGGTACGTCGGGCCGTTTCGGTTTGCCGCACCATTCTGCGAACGCCGCCTCGGACCGGTGACCCGGAAAAGCATTGCCGACCAATGACTCGGATGAGGCAGCTTCGGGGGCGACCTGTACCCATAGAGCATCCGGAAAGCTGGCGCGGATGCTGAGCTTCTCTGCGGCCCGATCTTCCGGCAGCCGCCGCGCCACAATCAGATGTGTGCGGACAAGCGCGTCCGAAAACCACCCCGGCTGAGTGTCCTCAACGATCAACTCAAGTGCAAAGCAGCGCAACAGCAGATAGCGGATGACGTCGGCATAAGCGCGTGAACGCCAGGTTGCCGGTACAACTAGAGCAAGGCGCCCCCCCGGCCTGACCAGAAGTGCACTTAGAAGCCAAGCCGGAATCGACAGATCTGCAAGCCCCGAATATCCATTTGAAAGCGCCCTCCATACTTCTTGCGCAGAACCGGAAAGACGCTGGTCCACAATCGCCGACAAGCCTCGCCGGACCTTGTCTCCGCGCCCGTTGAGCGACTGGTAGCGAACGTAGGGCGGGTTGGTAATGACGAGATCGTATCCGCCGCGAGCAATTGACTCTAAAGTCGCGGGACTGAAAGCATCGCCGGAAACGACGTGCGGTGTGGTATCTTGCGGATCACAAACCCTATGCAGCCGCTTTTCGCAAATCGCGGCAGTGGCCACATCGACCTCTAACCCATCGAGGCGCTGTAACACCGCTCCATGCGCAATAGCTGCTTCATGCGCCGCGTCGAGCAAATCACCGCTCCCGGCCATCGGATCGAAGATGCTATTCGTTTTACCGTCGACCGCCAGATGCGCAAGAACACGCCCGAGCGGTATGCCGGTAAAAAACTGGCCTAGCTCTTTGCGCTGATCGGGCGGCAGCGCCTCTTCGAAGGCGCGCGCCTCGTTGCGGATCGCTATATGTGCTTCACACCCCTGCACAACCAGCTACCTTCGTCGCTTACTGCGCGTCATGCCAGCGGTAGAAATCGTGGGCATCGAGGGGCACTGTCTGGTGACTCGTCAGAAAATGGCTGACAAACCTCGAATAAAGCCGCTGCGGCGTCTGCTCGGACGGATCGAGTGACAATGCTGCCTGACTGAGTTGTTCAGCTACGGTCCAGACGCATTCCGGCGCCGATTTTTCGGCGGAAGGGTCCTTTCCGAGAAGCAACACGGGATCGCCGCGCACCGCACCTGACGTGGTGACTTGTTTGAAGCTGCCCTGCGTTTTGTCGAGTACGCCGGCGCGCTCGATGTTTAACCCGGCATCGGTATAGGAAGCCTGCAGCGCGTTCCAGACCTCGGCCGAGGCCGAGTGAAACACTAGCGTCGCCTGCCCTTCCGGTTTAAGGATTCGCCGCACCTCGGAAAGCGCTGTGGTAAGAAGCTCCTGATACTCGGCAATGGTCTTCTGCTGGCTGTTGCTTACGATAATCTCCTCCGCGCGGTCGGTGTACTCGCCCAGCCATGCCTCATTGATGAAGCTGATTTCTGCATAGGGAATATTCCCGCCGAATGGCGGATCGGTAAAAACATAGTCAATGCTGCTGTCGGGCAGGTCCACGGCACAGCTTGATCCCTGACATACCTCGACCTTCCCCGTTCGCCCGTGAATGACAGAGAAGGCTTCCGCTATCGTCTTGAGCTTGCGCTGAAGGCCGGCGAACAGATTTTTTTCTACCGGCAGTCCGCTGACATAGAGAACGCCTGGCTGAGCGCTCGTCACAACAAGGTCTTTCTGCCCGGACTTCGCAACGACGCGCGTCATCACCGTCGCATGTGAAGCGTTGTAGCTGAGCAGCCAGAATCGAAGGGCGTCGCGTAAGGCACCCTCGTACTCTCCTGCCAGCTCCCACAGCCGAGCGAACACGATCAGGTTCCGACGCGTATAGAAATGATGCAGATGAGTGATGCCCTGATGGTAGCCACGCCGATAGAGATCGCCCCAGGGAATGAGGACATTCGGCACACAGTCCGGGAGCGGCTCCTGTGCAACGCGGTCGAGCAGAGCCGCATCCGCGTTCGTCGGTGAACGCGACCAGCGTGTCTTGCCAGTGACACCGTAAATCCGCGCGAGCTTTCGCATTCTGCGCTCAGTCTTAGCGCCGGTTACGTCATCATCAACGGTCTCCGTAAGGCGCTCTACTTCATCGAACCCGGCTTCGTGGCTGCAGCATGGGCACTGAAATTCAGATGATATACGGGCAGGGTTGATAGAAACGCACGCGCCCCACAACGTCACTTCGCGGCGGCACGCCGGACAGCGAAGCAGATCGCTCCAGACCGCGTGACGGATAGCGCCATTCTTTCCGTCGGGATCGACAGCCTCATACATCCAGCTCGTCTCGCGCTGGGCGTGACGCAGGATTCGGTCAGCGGCCTTTCGGAAAGATTTGGGATCTGGGGGATTCGTCAGTGCTCTGCCGACAAACGATCCGAGCGCGCCCAGCTCGTAGAGCACGGCATTTCTTGCGCCCCACTCCACATTAAGGCCAAGTCGATCCGCCTCGGCCTGGAGCTCATCCGAGGGGTTTTCGCAGAGCAGAGCCGCAAGCCCCGTGGTGCCGCTGCCGGCAAACCCATCGAACACGGTGTCGCCGGGCCTGGTATGGGAAGCGATGTAGAGTGCGATCGCCTCGGGCGAGATTTTGGTTGGATAGGGAAACGCGCCGTAGAGAGGACCGGTCCGTTTGGCCGGCAGGGCGCGCTCATACAGAACGCTGACTTCTGATTTTCCCGGCTTCTTCCTGTGCTTTGACCCGTTTGTATGCGTCACTGGCTCCCCTCGCGCGTCATCGCTTGTTATCAGCCCGGTGAGCAGACCTCTCCACCTTTTGCGGCACGCGCAAAGGCAGGGCAGGTTCGGCCTCGTGGCGGTGGTTGTCGAGATACTCGTCAATTGCGCGCCGCACCACCCATGACACGGACACATCATCCTTGTCAGCGAGCGCCGATAAGGCGTCGTAGTCACGCCCGGTCAGGCTGACTGTGAGACGCGGGCCATACTTTTTTATCTTTCGTGTCATGCCACCACCACGTAAGTTCGCGTTTCGTTCATGGTAACCGTTCCATCACCATCCTGCAACACAGTGATGCACTGCGCATAATCTTCCACATTACCGCAACGATTGTGCCATGTGCCATCAAGCTCCCCATTCCGCTCTCACCAGCCGAGTGATCGCCGCCGGATGCACACCGAAGAACCGGACCTGTCAATCGGCACCGAATAATGTGCCCGATCTGGACTGCCCCTTGCCGCCGGACAGGACATAAGCGAGATTTTGCCCACTCTGTGCGGGCCTTGAGATTGAAAGGCCATGCCCCACTGAAACCGCCGCCATGAGTCCGGCGACGGCCGACTTATCCCTACCGGAAGCCTCAGAATGGATCGTGCCACGTAGCGTGGTGTAACAGAGGCGACCATCTGGATGTCGCCGCGAGTTGGGCGCGGCTACTCCGCGGCGAGCGCCGGCAGAGTGTCGATGTCCTCAGGCTGGCATAGCGCCCGGAGCGTTTCCACCGGCATGTAGCAGCGGGTGACCGCCCAGTCCTCGTGCTGTTCCAGCAGCACGACGCCGACCAGACGCTCGACCGCCTCAATGTCGACCTTGGTAGCGACCTTCGCGTCGCGCTGCGCCATTACCTCGGTAACGGCTGGACGTGGCGCTCTTCAAAGCCGGCCTCGATGAGCTTCTTGGAGACGCTGTGTGTACCCATCTTAGTTTCGGCCGTATTCGGATCTTCAAGATTTCATTTGTGAACCGTGCAGTGGCGAATGCAACGGGACCACATTAAATGTTTGATATGCAATGGTATGGTATCATGCTAGGATTTATAGTTCCTAGAAATCTTTATAAACGCTGTTATGATTGAAAAAGCGCTCCAGGGTACGATAACTCGTCATCCGAATGCTCATTGCCACCGAACCTCCAGACACTCAATGTTTGGGTGATAAGGATTGAAAGATCGAGATTATGGCAATTGTTCTGATCGGCGGTGAGAAGGGAGGGGCCGGCAACACGACCATTGCCGTCCACCTAGCCGCCAACCGCGCGCGCGCCGGCCGCGACGTGATGCTTGTCGATGCCGACCGCCAGGGCTCCGCCTCGAATTGGGTTGCGCTCCGCGACGAGACGGACGCTCCACGTATTGAATGCGTCAGCTTGCAAGGCAAGGGGATGGTGACCCAGGTCCGCGAACTGGCCAAGCGGCACGACGAAATCATAATTGATACCGGCGGACAAGATAGCGTCGAGCTTCGCGGCGCCATGACAACGGCGCACCGGATGATTATTCCGGTCCAGGCGAGCTTATTCGACACCTGGACTATCGACAGCATGGCCAAGCTTGTTGAGGAAGCGTCCGGGTTCAATCCCGAGCTATACGCGTATGCGTGCATCAACCGCGCCAGCACAAACCCGCGCGTCCGCGAGGCGGACGAGGCGCGTGAACTGATCGGCGATTACGACAACCTCGGCTTTCTCACCACCATCCTTTGCGACCGGATCGCGTACCGCCGGGCCGTGCGCACCGGCCATTCCGTTGAAGAGAATAGCGATGACCCACAAGCGGCCGCTGAAATCTCTCATTTAGCCAGCGAGATTTACCGTTCTATGTCATCGCCACCGCATCACCCCGCGCGACCGAACAAACCCAAGAAAGAGCCGAATCCACCAGATCAATCTGCGCCTCCGATTATCCCAACATGAGCATCTGGCGGAGTGGGCGAAGCTCGTGTCGCCACGCGACAGCACTCACGCGCTAATTATAAAAGCGGTCCGCGAGAAGCTTGACCGTCTAGATAGTGGGCTTGACGACAGCTAATGTGAATTAAAGGGCTCACCTGAGCCGACCGCAGCCACATGACCACCAGAGAGGGAATCGGGTCAGGCGTCCGGTGGAATTGCCGGCCTGGGGTTGAGGGCGCTCCGAGTCGCATACTGCAGGGCCGCAACAGCAGCCCGGTTATTGCTGATGCCGTGCAGCTTGGCCAAGAAGGAAAGTCGCTGAACCCAGTCGTCTGGGACTTTGCGCTTGATGGCCGCAACCGACCCGTCCGGTTCCGGAGGGACGCAACCTGCTCCTTCAAAATAATTTAGGCCGACGTCGAGCAGAGTTATATGCCGGTGTAAGTAGCGTGGCGCCCGGATATAAAGCGTCTTCATCGTTCCTAAGCCTTGGCCCCACAATAAGCCAATCCCATCAATTTGCCCCCGGCGTTAGATGCCGCAAATGATCCGCTCACCGGCGTTAGATGCTGACAACCGATTGCTGTCCGAACTCATGGACACAGGTTGAGCAGCCATCCGTTAAGGAAATGCAACCAACAGGATGGCACCTCGCGCACCCGCCTCAGTGCTGTGGGTAAGTCGGCCGCCGCAGCGACCACCACGAGTCCAGCGGCGGCGACCGACTTATCCATAGCCAAAGCCCCAGTATGAGGCCGGATTACGTCGCCTTCCTATCGAGCAGTCCACGCACCCGTTGGATAGCGGCCTGCATCTCCCCCCGGACCTCATCGAATTCCGCGTTAGCCGGCATCTGGCTATGTCGACCTATTTATACGGCGTGGAGGTTCCGCAGGAGCGCATTGAGCTTGATGCCGGCACCACGGAGCTGCTCGGCGGCCGCATGATACGCCTCGATCTCCTCGTGCGTGAGATAGGCCTCCGCGGTCGCAGCTTCGTCGCACGCCTTCCTGATGAACGCGGATAAGGTCAGTTGCTCCTGCGCGGCCGCCGCCTCCCAGATCCTGCGTTTGGATGGCTGGAGGCGGATCCTGACGCGAGGCGATCCCCTGTGACCTGCTCTCATCCCGATCCCCTTCGTGTCGGCACCGGTCGCCTTTGCGGCCGGTAAGTTACCCGGTCTTCAACGCTATCGCGCCAAGCGTTGAGAACGGGGTTCGGCAAAGTGTCCGGACACTTTGCGTATCCTGCCCCACACTTCGTTCACTTGGCTCTCTGTGAAATCAATGGGTTAGCGGCCCTCGAAAACTTTTTTCGGGTTGCATTTGGCCCCTGAGCGATCCGTTAACGGGTTGCACGCGCAAAAAGCCGGGTTGCACGGCCGATTTCCCGGGTTGCACCGACCAAAATCCCCGTTGCACCCCGATTTTGCCGGGTTGCACACCGATCCGCGGCCGAACCGTAGCGCTCTGGTTTAACCGTACATTTCCGTTGCAGCCGGTAGTTGCGGCGGCCACGCTTTCCTGGACGTTGATCGTTTCAGCACCAGGAGGGTTGCTCATGTCGGATACCCGTTTCCGCCCGGCCACGACGGCCGATCCCCGCGAGGCGTTCAAGGCGCTCGCCCGCCTGCTGGCCCGCGACTACGCCCGCGAGCTGATCGCGCAGCACCTGACGGACGGCGCCGCGCGCCCGCCCGCCAACGACGCCGGCCCCGTCGATACCGCCCCGTACGATCCGGCCGGTCAGAGAGACGGACTGGCATCGGAATACGAAATCGGCTCAACTGATGAGGCCTGACCACACGTGAGGACGCATATGGCTCGATCGCTTGCCCGCCAGTCGGACCGCCTGCGCGCGGCCGTCTACGCCCGTTACTCGACCGACGGCCAACGGGACGCCTCGATCGGCGACCAGGTCGAGGTCTGCCGCCGCTACGCCGAGCGGCAGGGCTTCGAGGTGGTGGATGTCTATTCGGACGCCGCGCAGTCAGGCGCGAGCATCCACCGGCCAGGCTACCAGAAACTCGTCGCCGACCTGACGCTTGGCCGCTACGACGTCGTGCTGGTCGAGGCGCTTGACCGCCTCAGCCGACGCTTGGCCGACACCGCCCATCTCTATGACCGGCTTGCCTTCCACGGGATCGCCCTACACGCGAGCGACCACGGCGAGATCACTTCGCTGCACGTCGGCATGATGGGCACGATCTCGCAGATGTACCTGAGCGACCTGCGCGCTAAGACCTGGCGCGGCCAGCTCGGGCGAGTACGCGACGGCCGCAGCGGTGGGGGCCTCGGCTACGGCTACCGCGTTACCGGCGACGGTACGGACGACCGCGGTGGCCGGACCATCGAGCCCCGCGAGGCCGCCGTGGTCGAGCGGATCTTCCGGATGTATGCCGGCGGCGAGAGCCCGCGGGCAATCGCCCGCACGCTGAATGCCGACGGCATCCCCGGCCCGGCCGGGCGGCCCTGGATCGATACCACGATCCGGGGACAGCGCGACCGCGGCACCGGCATCCTCAACAACGCCCTCTACGTCGGCCGCCTGGAATGGAACCGCTGCCGCTACGTTAAGGACCCGCAGACCGGCCGGCGCGTGGCCAGGCCAAATCCGCCAGAGCAATGGGAGATCACCGAGGTGCCGGAACTGCGTATTCTGCAGGACGCGCTCTGGCAAGCGGTCAAGGATCGCCAGACCCACACCACGCGGGAGATGAGCCGTGACGGCGACGGCAACGCGCTCAACCGGGCGCACCGCCGCAAGTTCCTGCTGTCCGGCCTGCTGACCTGCGGGGAGTGCGGCGCCGGTTACACCATCATGGGCAAGGACCGTTACGGCTGCGCTACCCACCGCAACAAGGGCACCTGCAGCAACAGCCGCACGATCGGCCGACAGGTGGCGGAGCAACGCGTCCTGAACGGCCTAAAGGACCACCTGCTCGCCCCCGACATCGTGGCAACCTTCGTGGAGACGGTGCGCAACCAACTCAAGGCGGCGCAGGAGAGCCACGGCGCCGAGCGCCGCGCAGTCGAGAAAGAGCTGGCGCAGACCGAGACCGCGCTGCAGCGGATCATCGATGCGATCGAGACCGGCGCCTGGAGCGAGAGCCTGCGCACCCGCCTCGCCGACCTGGAGCGCCGCAAGGCCGAGTTGATGGCGCAGCTGGAGCAGCCTGAGCCGAACCCGGATTTCACGCTGCACCCGAACCTGGCCCAGGTCTACCGCCGGCGCGTCGCCGAACTGGAGGCGGCGTTGGACACGCCGGAGATCCGCACCGAGGCGATGGAGACGCTGCGGGGTCTGATCGAGCGGATCGACGTGGCGCCGTCCGGTAACCTCGGCGTCGACCTGACGCTACACGGCGATCTCGCGCGTCTTCTTCAGCTCTGCACTGCCGCGGAGTCCGAACGCAAAAACGCCCCCGGCGGCGGCGCGTCGGGGGCGGATTTACTGTCGGTGGTTGCGGGGGCAGGATTTGAACCTGCGACCTTCAGGTTATGAGCCTGACGAGCTACCTGGCTGCTCCACCCCGCGGCAGTGTTGAGTGTGCCCTTGAGAGGGGTGTTGGGGACCGGCTGACGAGGTGGGGGTTATGCGCTTGAAAGACCTGGCGGCGACCTACTCTCCCGCATCCATTGATGCAGTACCATCGGCGCTGGCGGGTTTCACGGCCGAGTTCGGAATGGGGTCGGGTGTATCACCGCCGCCATAGCCACCAGGTCGTTCAAGCGCCCGTCCCTTAGGTCCCGCGTGTGCGGGGTGGGGACGGACCCTGGGATGACGTGAGATCGCGTATTTGGGTGCGTCTCTTGAGCTGTTGGGGTTCCGGGCCTGTCGCGTCGCGTTGTTGCGGGGTTTGCCGCTGTGCGCGAGGCGAGGTCCGGGATCAAGCCGATCGAGCGATTAGTACCGGTCAGCTTCACGCATTGCTGCGCGTCCACCTCCGGCCTATCGACGTGGTGGTCTACCACGGCTCTGATAGCGAGACCTGGTTTTGAGGGGAGTTTCCCGCTTAGATGCTTTCAGCGGTTATCTCGTCCGTACGTAGCTACCCGGCGATGCGGCTGGCGCCACAACCGGTCCACCAGAGGTACGTCCATCCCGGTCCTCTCGTACTAGGGACAGCTCCTCTCAGGTCTCGAACACCCACGGCAGATAGGGACCGAACTGTCTCACGACGTTCTAAACCCAGCTCACGTACCACTTTAATCGGCGAACAGCCGAACCCTTGGGACCTGCTCCAGCCCCAGGATGTGATGAGCCGACATCGAGGTGCCAAACCTCCCCGTCGATGTGGACTCTTGGGGGAGATCAGCCTGTTATCCCCGGCGTACCTTTTATCCGTTGAGCGATGGCCCTTCCACGCGGGACCACCGGATCACTATGACCGACTTTCGTCTCTGCTCGAGCCGTCGCTCTCGCAGTCAGGCAGGCTTATGCCATTGCACGCATCAGCTGATTTCCGACCAGCCTGAGCCTACCTTCGCGCGCCTCCGTTACACTTTAGGAGGCGACCGCCCCAGTCAAACTACCCACCATGCAGGGTCCCGGACCCGGATTACGGGCCGCGGTTAGGTACTAGAACGCGCAAGGGCGGTATTTCAAGGGTGGCTCCACGGCTGCTGGCGCAACCGTTTCCAAGCCTCCCGCCTATCCTACACATGCACGCCCTAGTACCACTGCAAAGCTGTAGTAAAGGTGCACGGGGTCTTTCCGTCTGACCGCGGGGACTCCGCATCTTCACGGAGAA
Organism: Rhodovibrio salinarum DSM 9154; assembly: GCF_000515255.1. Classification (NCBI taxonomy): domain Bacteria; kingdom Pseudomonadati; phylum Pseudomonadota; class Alphaproteobacteria; order Rhodospirillales; family Rhodovibrionaceae; genus Rhodovibrio; species Rhodovibrio salinarum. The sequence continues at coordinate 3,452,147 of NZ_KI911559.1, forward strand.
TTCAATTTCGCTGAGTCGGCGTTGGAGACAGTGGGGCAGTCGTTACGCCATTCGTGCAGGTCGGAACTTACCCGACAAGGAATTTCGCTACCTTAGGACCGTTATAGTTACGGCCGCCGTTTACCGGGGCTTCGGTTCGGGGCGTGAACCCCTCCCCTTAACCTTCCGGCACCGGGCAGGCGTCAGACCCTATACGTCGCCTTGCGGCTTCGCAGAGCCCTGTGTTTTTAGTAAACAGTCGCCGCCCCCTGGTCTGTGCCCCCACCCACCGGTTGCCCGATGGGTGGGCCCCCTTCTCGCGAACTTACGGGGGTAATTTGCCGAGTTCCTTCAACGCCGTTCTCTCAAGCGCCTCGGTATACTCTACCAGCCCACCAGAGTCGGTTTAGGGTACGGTCAGTATTGTGGCGGCTATTTCCAGGAACTCTCCAGCTGCCGGATCAATCCAATAAGACCCGACAACGTTTTGAATTCGTCACCTGCCACTGGCTCAGGACTATTAACCTGATTCCCATCGACTACGGCTTTCGCCCTCGTCTTAGGGGCCGGCTCACCCTGCGCGGATTGACCTTGCGCAGGAACCCTTGGGCTTGCGGCGGGAGTGGTTCTCACACTCCTTGTCGCTACTCATGTCAGCATTCGCACTTCCGATACCTCCAGGATCCCTCACGGGTATCCCTTCACAGGCCTACGGAACGCTCCGCTACCGCGCATGACCTAAGTCATGCACCCGCAGCTTCGGTGGGTGGCTTGAGCCCCGGTACATTTTCGGCGCAGGACAGCTTGTTTAGACCAGTGAGCTATTACGCTTTCTTTAAAGGATGGCTGCTTCTAAGCCAACCTCCTGGTTGTCTTGGCCGTCCCACATCCTTTCCCACTTAGCCACCACTTCGGGACCTTAGCTGGCGGTCTGGGCTGTTTCCCTCTTGTCCATGGACCTTAGCACCCATGGACTGTCTGCCACGGTCGAGCTCGCCGGTATTCGGAGTTTGGTTAGGTTTGGTACCCCTCGCGGGGCCCTAGCCTATCCAGTGCTCTACCCCCGGCGGCCAAGCCGTGACGCGCTACCAAAATAGCTTTCGCGGAGAACCAGCTATCTCCAGGTTTGATTGGCCTTTCACCCCTAGCCACAGATCATCCGCCGATTTTGCAACATCGGTCGGTTCGGCCCTCCAGTGGGTGTTACCCCACCTTCAGCCTGTCCATGGCTAGATCACCTGGTTTCGGGTCTGATCCCACGAACTGTGCGCCCTATTCAGACTCGCTTTCGCTGCGCCTACACCTATCGGCTTAAGCTTGCTCGTGAGACCAACTCGCTGACCCATTATGCAAAAGGTACGCGGTCACCCCATCGAAATGGAGCTCCCACTGCTTGTAGGCACCCGGTTTCAGGTTCTGTTTCACTCCCCTCGTCGGGGTGCTTTTCACCTTTCCCTCACGGTACTGGTTCACTATCGGTCACCGAGGAGTACTTAGGCTTGGAGGGTGGTCCCCCCATGTTCAGACAGGATAATCCGTGTCCCGCCCTACTCGAGGATCCGCCGGCGACTTGTACCCGTACGGGGCTGTCACCCGCTCTGGCGCGCCTTTCCAGACGCTTCCGGTTTTCGCCGGCAGACCACTGGCCTAGTCCCCGTTCGCTCGCCACTACTAGGGGAGTCTCTGTTGATGTCCTTTCCTCCGGCTACTGAGATGTTTCAGTTCGCCGGGTTCGCTTCCGGTCACCTATGTATTCGGTGCCGGATGACCCAATAAGGGCCGGGTTTCCCCATTCGGATATCCGCGGATCAAAGTTTGCTCGCAACTCCCCGCGGCTTTTCGCAGCGTGCCACGTCCTTCATCGCCTCTCGGTGCCAAGGCATCCACCAGGTGCCCTTGAGACGCTTGATCCCGGCCTCGCGCACAGCGGCAAACCCCGCCAGCCCTATTGGGCAAGCGATGCTTCCGCCATGACGCTAAAGCCAAGGAACCTTCTCAGCTCAAGAGCGGTCATCCCATCGGACAGCTTCCTGCGATCCCGACGCCCCGCGCGACAGCCCCAAAGGG